>NZ_JADPJQ010000042.1:0-40760 GCF_023073515.1 Bradyrhizobium sp. 17
TATTCCCCTATATGGGTTTCACTTACCGGGCTTAAGTAATTGATCTTGCTTATTATCGTCGTAGGTTGTGTCAGTTTCTGTGTCAAAAATACGATCTGTGATCGTGGCGTCCTGGTCGGCGTGTAGATACGTGTTGAACAGGTGTTGCGCTGACTTCCACCCGCCGGCATTGGCTATCGTTTTGACCCCGACCCCTTTGTCGTGGAGCGTTGTAGCGAAGCCGTGGCGGCAACTGTGGAACGTGAGCGGTTCAATGCCGGCGGCGGCGACAGTACGAGACCACGAATCTCTTGCTGTGGTGTAGGCGATGGCGAAGGGATCTCGGTCGCGGGGGAGGTTGGCGAGGGCCACGAGTAGCTGCGCTGGGATATGAGCTCGCCGTTCGTTACCGAGCTTAGTCTGACGGATGAGTACCCATTGTTCCTTAAGTACAATGTCGTCCCATCGGACAGCGAGAGCTTCAGATACCCTTGCTCCTGTTGCGAACATAAAGAGGGCAAGAGCTCCAATATCAGGCCGTTCAGCGGCTGCTCTAAAGGCATTGATCCACTCCAGGGTGACGGGCTTCTTGATCTTGGTATCGACCTTAAACCGCTTCATTCGCAGTGGCGAACAGTGCCCAAGCTCAGCGCAATGATTGATGACGGCTAGCGTCGGAACGATAACTTGTCGGTTGCGGGTTGAGTTTTTGGCATTGGGATAAAGGTCTATCGCCGATTGACGGATAGAACCAGAATTGATGTCCGCAATCTTCGCATCGCCCCAGTATTTGACGAGTGGCGCTAGAAACCTTGATGGCTTTCCAGCCGCCAAGTAGAGCGCACTTGCTTTCGGCCATGTCAGGGCCTTTTCTTTTCCATCGAGACCACGTTTCCAGAATTTGTTTTCGACCTCGGACGCAATGCGCGCGGCTGTTTCCTTGTGAGATGTGCCAGTAGTCCCGCGCTGTCTACGTCCGGCAAGCGTCCCTCGGTAATGCCAGACATCGCTTCCCTTACGTCGATAGATCTTGAGGGGCATGGCCTAGTCGCCTCCATAATGGCATTCACGTCCTCGGGCAGGAGTACCATACGATTGCCCAATATCCGGCACGCGCCAAGCTCCCTTGCCTTGTCCCGCACACGTCTTTCTGACCAGCCGAGTTCAGCCGCCAGCGCCCCAGGTGTGATGCTTTTAGGTATCATTCACCACCTGAGTTGTTCGACGTCAGTGCAAGTGTGGCGGCGCGATACATCGCAAGCAAATTTTCGTGCTGCTCCCGCCACTCGTCACGGTCCCTAGTCATATTGACCAGCGCCATAACTAATTTCTCTCGCTCGTCATCGTGACGCTTGATTTCATCCCAGCAAGCCTGGCCGCAACGTGGTGATTTCCAGCTCATTTGTTGCTTGCTCTCTGCTGTGCTGGGCGCGTCAGTTGGGATGATGGCAGAGGCTCAAAGCGCCCGTCATCGAACTCAACGGCATTGCGAACCCAATACACGCCATCGGCGTCGTGCTTGTAGATGACGACCGCCGTCATTTCCTCGATCGGATGATGGGCGACCTGAGCGAAGCCGCGCGCGACCTCGCTCACGATTGAGCCGCGCTTCAGATGCCGCCACTTCGGGAATGCCTGCGGTTCAATGGGGACGATCTGCTTGTTGGCCGCCAAGCCGCGAATAATCGCCGGTCCC
This sequence comes from Bradyrhizobium sp. 17, assembly GCF_023073515.1. Taxonomy (NCBI): domain Bacteria; kingdom Pseudomonadati; phylum Pseudomonadota; class Alphaproteobacteria; order Hyphomicrobiales; family Nitrobacteraceae; genus Bradyrhizobium; species Bradyrhizobium sp. 17. The sequence continues at coordinate 1,676 of NZ_JADPJQ010000042.1, forward strand.
TGCCAAGGGTATTGACCGTTCTGGTTGCAGCGCGCGACGAGAAGTCCCTTGTCTCCAGCCTCGTAGATGCTGGTAGCGAAATTGTCGTTGCCCCGCTCATCAACAGCATACCAGCGCGGCTCGTCCTCAGTCGCGGCAGATGAATGCGAGTGAGCGGCGTCGCCTCGCTTGTAGGCCGCCACCAATCCGGCCGCCGCGATCAGGTCGTCCCTCATTTCCGGATCGACAAACAACTTGCTGTCGAATCCCTGAGACATTGTTTCGCTCATGCTATTGGCGACATAAACGAGGCGCTGCGCAAGTTCTTGGCGCTTCTTCGCATCCGTCTCGACCGTAGCGGCCGGCGATGGTTGGGATGCGTAGAGGGCCATGCGTGGGTAGTTGTTGCTCCGCTGAATCTCTGAGCCGGCTGGAATTGTGTCGGACCAAAGCGGGCCTTGGCGCGGGTGGATCGGGACGAAGGCGACCGGCTCCCCAACAGCTTGGGCAACATCGCTCATGTGAGTACTGCGGCGGTTGGCAGCGGCCATGCCATCAAAGAAGCGTTTGATGTCGTCCGCCTCGACCGTAGCGCTGCCCATGCGCTCGATTTCTGGATAGCGCAAACCGGAGTTCATACAGTTCTCACAGGCGTTGCTAGGCAGACCCGTGAATTTCTTGTGGCAGTACTCGCAGGGATGAACTCTCAGACCCTCAATGGCTAGTGTTGCGCACTGCTGCGGGTCATCGTGCTCCGTTTGCGATACGATTTCATCGCCGTCTTTGATTTGGCAGCCGTACAGGGGCTCATCTGGCCTAGTCCGCCCTCTAGCGAACAACCAATCTAACCGGCGCGGTAACAGGTCCAGCAACTCGCTGGCACTGCCAGCGGAACAGTTCTGTACAGGCTCGGTCATTTCATTTTCTCTGCGATGAGATCAGTGAGGGTGCTAGTTGAAGCCGTCGATGAATCGAGTGGCTTCTCGTTTATCCCCGGACATGATTGCCATCATCCCGAGCTGTGCGAATACTCCATGGGAGGAGCCTTCCGTTTCGGGATGCTTGCTGAGGTCGGAAAGCATTGAGGTCACAGCGTTCTGAATGTCGCCATTGGCGAGGTATTCGTGAGCACGCTTTTTGCACCATTCCAGATGAGATTGACGGTTCATTTCAGTTCTCCTGTGTTCCAAGCTGATGTTGAGTGAGCTCTGGAGAGGCCGTAGGCATCAGCATTGCGACCATGGCGACGTCGCCAATGGGGCGTCGGTCGAGCCACGCCATCAGCCACTCAAGCGTGGCTTCGCCCTCTTCAACGAAGTCGGGCTCCCGTATCCAGGTGTAGATATCGGTAAGCCGGTCTTGAACGGTTCTCTCGGATTCTGGCTTGCTCATGAATGCTCCGGCGATGACAGTGGGGGACTCAGCGCGTTGCTTTGCGTGGAGCCGCGTTGAATGTTTCTTTGGTCCAACCGTGATCGCGGGCGCGCCGAACCCCAATGTCAATCAGCATCAAGATTTGCTTGGCTGTGCGGCGGCTATAGGCATTGTAGTTTCTGGCAGCAGAGACCCAATGAGTGCGGGCGGCCTTGAGAGTTCTCCACTGGCAGCCGGCGCGGACCATCACTTGCCGGTCGTTCGCGGCCTTTTGCACGATAACGGAATAGCCACGCTCATCGAACCCGCAGAAAACCGCCCAGCCCTTCTTGACGTCTGGCGCCCTGCCGAACAGCTTGTCTGGTTCGCCAGGGTCGATATAGCAAACCTTGATTGGCCGAAGTTGTCTGATGAAATGCTCGAATGTATCCCTGCTCATATCACTCCCCGTTGTAAAAAAGTCACTTCAGCGATCACGTAGCGGCAGTGGTGATCACTCGACCCATCGGGCCGGGATCGGCGTGCCGTCAAATTTCCTGCCTGGTATCGTGCGGCGCCGGTGCTTCACACCGATGTGTCGAGCTCGGACGCGCGCGACCTTGGCCTTAAGCTTCACGTCGAGTTTCGTTTTCGCCTTATGGCAAGGCACGCAGAGAAACTGGAGATTGCTCTCTCGGTTCTCGCCGCCCAGGATCAGCGAAATGGCGTGGTCGTACTGGCCGGTCGATGCCTCGACGCCGCACTTTGCGCAGCATCCCTCGGCCTTGGCATGAACGCGCAGCTTCACCCGAACAGGGATCGCGCTGTCGTCGGTCTTGCCGTGCCATTCCTCGACCGTGCGGCTCATGCGTCCTCCGCAACAGATTGATCGCCAAACACAACGCCATGGTTGGCGCCAAATTGATGGATCAGCTCGATCAAATCTGAAAACTCGGACTTGGAAAGATTTGACGATGAGCGCCCCAAACTGACGACGCCTAGCCCGTCAATGCTCGGCACCACGCGCATTTCGCGCGTGAGCGCGTCCATGAATAAGATTTTCCATTCATCAGGCGTTAGCTTCTCGCCGTGCCACTTCAGTTGGGTCGCCAACTCTGTCAAAGCTACCCACATCTTCTCGTTTTGCGGCAACGTCCGCTTCGGGTCTTTGAAGATGACGCGCGTTCCTGGCTTCATCTTCTCGACCCAATCGACCGCGCGTTCACGGTCAGCGCGGCCGCAAAGTGTGATCTGCGCTTGGCTCATACCCGCCGCTCCATTGGTCGATCACCGGGGAAGCCGATCGGCGCGGGCGGTTCGTCGTCCTCAACCTCGGACCACTCAACGGCCTCGGTCGGCGCAGGGGCGGTTATCATCTCTTCGATGGGGTCGGCAGATTTCTCGGGGGCGGCAATCTGCGCTATTGCAGGCGGCGCGGGCGGTTCTTCGCGGCTGACATTAATTGCCTCCGCGATCTTCTCGCCCTCGTCCTCGTCATAGATGCCCGAGAAACCGAAGGCATACCGAGCGGCCTGGATCAGCGCCTTATGGCGCAGCATGCGGTGCTGCATCTTCCAAGGCTCGGTCCCGCGCCGACACTCGGACAGGTACTCGGTCACGGTCACTGGGCGCCCGCGATCCTTGCGGAACATGCGGCAGGTGCAGGAGATCAGATCGCCGTTCTCGCCGTGCTCCATATCGAACTCAAAGCCGTCGCAGGCCTTGTGCGAGTTGACGAGATTGATCCAGCCGTCAATCGAAACGACGGGGACAATTCCGCCACCCTTCGCCGGGAAGGCATAGATTTCCTTCGTCAGCGGGTTCAGCCCGTATTCCTTGGCGACCAGGAGGAAGGCGGCGAACTCTTCCCGACTGGCCTTCTGGATGCAGGTTGCCCGAACGGTGGCCTCGAACGCCTGCGGCTCCATGCCGAAGCGGGTTGCCATGTCGATCAATACCGACCGACCCTGCGGCTTGATGGCGACTGCGTTACTCATGCTGCCCTCTGTTCTTCGGTGATGGTGACGCCGGGAACGGTGACGCCGGCAGCCGTGACCTTCTCGGCCAGCTTCTGGAGTACTTCCGTCACCTGATCGTTGTCGGCAAAGAAGGCGAGCACGGCGGCGCGATCTGCGATGGTGACCACCTTGACGGTGCGCAGCGCGACCGAGCGGCGGCCTCCGCTGCCAGCCTTGGGCGCAGCGCGCGTCTGTGTCTCGACGATGGGCTTGCCGGCCTTTGCGGCTTCCTCGGCTGCCTTCTGAGCGGCTTCCTGCGCCGCTCGCATCTTGGCGGCCTCAGCAACCAGGAACGGAGTGATCACGGCGGCCTTGATCCGCTTGTAGATATCGGCAGCGCCAAGCAGCGGCTTCCATTTGGCCTGTACGGCGGCAACCTGTTCATCCAGCGGCTTCTTCTCCGCAGCGCGGGCGGCGTCGGCCGTCTTTTGGAGCTCGGCCAGCCTGTTTGCGAGATCGGAGGCGCGGTCAGCGGCGGACTGATCAGCGGCGGCCCCAGCCTGGATCAGCTTTTCGGCGTCGCGCGCCAGATCCTCGATCCGGTCCTTAAGGCCATCGAAAGAGTCATCGGACGGCGCGCCGTCTGAATTGGCGCGATCACGGTTCGCGCCTTCATGCTGATCCGGCCACGGCTCGCCAGCAAGAACGGCCTTGTAAACTTCATGCGTGATCGGGTTCTTGGAAATGTGCGGCCAGCGCTCGGCAGCCGTCTGTTCATTGACATCTCGATCAGCAACACGGCAGCGCAGTGCGCCGTCACGACCGAACCAGTAAGCGACCGGATGCCACGTCCCATCCTTCGTCCTGGTGCGATAAAACCCGGCCTGGGGCTCTCCATCGTGGATCGGCACGACTTCGCCGGCCATGCGGCGCCGCCAGAAATCGTACTGATCGGCGGGGCGGGTGGTTTCTGCAACGTCGGACATTTAAGCGAACTCCGGGTTGGCCATCTCGGTTGAGACGAGCGAAAGCTGTTCTTCGAATTCGAGGTCTTGGCGGATTTCATCAATCCGCTTGATCCGTTCGGAGGCGGGCAGCGGCCAGAGCAACTGCCAGTGCCGGAGAAGTTCGTCGCCGAACTGCTGGCTGGTCATGTCAGGCCCCATGCGAGAGAGGCAAAGCAGCAGAGGCCGAAGCCGACGCAGCAGAGCAGCATTTCGATGCGGTTCTCGGTCATGCTGCCTTCTCCTTGGTCTTGAGACGGAGAATCGCCTGCACAACCTCATCAGAGGCGCCGTAAACTTTTGCGATCTGTGCGGCGGATTCTGCGGTCTTGTTCTGCATGGTGACGGCGAGGTCATCGAGGAGCGCGTCAACGTCTTTCAGGGCGAGGGCCATCACTCAGCAGCCTCCAGCCGGAGGTCATTCGCGCGGTTGATCAGCTCGTCGCGCACGTCGGAGACGTGGTGGCTGCCGTTCATGAACGTGACTTCGTGGGCGAAGGCGATTTCCCGACCGTCGCCGATGATCTCGCGGACCTTCTCGACGGCGCCGCGGAACGTCATCTCGGGGTCAACAACCCCCTCACAGCCATTGCGGCCGTAATCGATGCAAATAACGAAGTAGCTGATGTTCGTGATTGCCATGTCGTTTCCCCGTCGTGCTGACAGGAAACAACCTATGGGAAATTTCCTGTATTGTAAACAGGAAAACTACAACCGGCCGAAAATAATTCGACCCCGGTGGTTAACCGGGGCCTTTGGAGCATCCTAAATCGTTGATTGACTAGTTGAAATAGGTCCCGACGACCCTATGGCGAATCTGCCATTCGCTCTTCTTTAGGGTGAAATCCTTCGGCGGGTTGTACTGGCGGACCTTCCAAACAACCTCGGTTTCGCCGCGGTATTCCTTGATGACGGCATGGGTAGTTCCGTCTTCGGCGTGACTGCGGAACAAGCAGAAATCACCAAGGCCTGGTGGTAGGTGAGGGTTAATGAGCGCTACTGATCCAGCTCGTAGGGCGGGGTCCATCGAGTCCCCCGTTATGATCATTCCATAGCCGTCCTTAACCCTTAGCAGAGGGTCAGGGCGGACCACCCAGTCCACCGGTTCGTTACTCACGATTAAGGCCCCGCTACCACCCTGCGCGGTCCCGAAGACCGGCAGATCTCGATCCCCCACCAATTGTGACGCCGGAATGAAGTCCGACATTGGCTGTTGATTTTCCGCCACTCTAGGGCGGCGGGAAGGATCGGCAATTAAACTTTCGCGGGTAGTCTGGTTAGACTTAACGTATTCCCTTTTAGGCAATATTGATGAAGGGCCGCGGAGTTGATCCTCTGAAACACTGAGGATTTCGGCAAGCATGATGCGGTCGCGCTCGTGGAGTTCGCGGGGGGAACCACGTTTAAGGAACTGCTGGAGATAGGTCTCATTGCGCCCAAGGCGTTTCGAGACCTCGGCCATGTTCAGCTCGAGTTCCTCTAGCTTTTCGAGAATCAGTTTTCGGACCACATCCATAGCCTCCCTATAGGAGATTACCCTTAAGGAAAGGAACTAGGAACTGACCTGTTGACAGGATAGGAAATGTCCTGTATTTCCTATTTTATGATCATTCATCCTACTATCCGCTCGCTGATGGCTGAGATTGACGCTTTCCGGTCCAGGACCGGCATGAGCGCAACCGCCTTCGGCACACTCTCACTCAATGATCCGAAATTCGTGAGCGACCTAAACAAAGGCCGCACGCCGAGTTTATCCACGTTGGATAAGGTGAAGGCATTCATGCAGGCGAACGATCGCGCCGAGAGTGCCGCATGACCCAAGAATTACGCCATAGCAATGGCAATACTCGAACGAGAGGAGCGATTGCATGGATCGGATCCAGACAATTGACGAGCCGGTCGAGTGCGACGGGGATCAGCCACTCGACCGGCTCTCGCGGACAGGGGAAGCAATACTATCCGCCTGCCGAAATCATTCGCATGCCGTCAGGGTCGATTGTCTCGATACCTCCGCTCAAACCGCTCAATCTCGCGCAGTCGCGTTTCAATGAAGCGGTCGTGTTCGCGCTGCTTGTCAATTTTGGGATCTGGGGCCTTCTCGCGATTGCTATCTGGGCCCTCTTCTTTGCTGCTCTCTAAGTACCTTACGACGTTCAGCGTTAGCGCGCCGAGCGAGATAAAACTGAAGTGCTCGTTGTCATTATCGAAGTTCTTCATGGTGATCATAAGGAACCATGAAGGAGTTTTCAGGTGGGCAAAAAAGGGTTGCGTATGTCTGATACCGCGTATTTGGACCAGGCTGCGAACTGGTCGAAAGATCTTACACGAATGAAATCTCGCGGACCTGGCGACATTGAAAACGCAATGCGCCAGATCGAGCGCGAGTACGGCATCGAATATGGCTTCCTCTGGTCCTTACGTTATCGCCGGGACCGGCTGAGGATAATTAGTGTCTCGGTCTACGAGACCATCAGGGCGGCTTATCGCGCAGAGTGCGAACGACAACTGCGAAAGCTGGAAAATGACCTTGCAAGGACCGAAAAAATCGCCGGGGCTGATAGCAGTTCTGTGCGCGCGGCTAAGGCTCTTTTGGGTAAGGATTAGGGGAAAATGAAAACGCCAAAGTCCGGATTCCGGAAAAGCGATCTTACACACAGTAAGCTCAAGGAGCTGCTTTCATATGACAGCGAGACAGGGCTGTTCAAATGGATCGATCGGTCGCGCAGCAAAAAACCAGATGGTAGCGCCGGGACGAAGAGCACCTTCGGTTATTGGCAGATCGTGGTCGACAACCGTTCCTACTTCGCCCACCGGCTCGCATGGCTTTACGAGTATGGACAATGGCCGACGATGTTTCTCGACCATGTCGACGGCAACAAGGTCAACAACGCAATATCGAACCTCCGTGAGGTAACTCACAAGGAGAACATGTCCCACTATTGGGGCAAGCATCGGTTCACCCATAAGTCTGGGATCAACCGTGTGCCGCACTATCATTTTTGAAGCGCAACGGAAATTGCGCGCATTTCTCAGTGGGGGAAAACATGGAAGTTGACGATCGGTATTTCGAGGCTCGGGATCTGGACGCTCGGCACGCGAACAAAGTTGGGTGTCGGAAGCTTTTGTCGAAGTTACGCGAGGTTCACGGCACTCCGGCGCCACAGCCTGAACCGGACATTGTTGAAATCGTTCCTGCGGTCGTTCGCCAGTCTCGGGCGCCGGAGACCAAGGCAGAGGCGCGGTTCATCCGCTATCTGACCGATGAGGGTGGCCGGAAGATTCCGACCGTCCACGAAATCAAGCACGTCATTGCCGAGCACTTCGGCATCACGACAACGAACATCGATTCCCAAAGCCGGAAGGTCAAGTTCTGCCTGCCCCGGCAGATTGGCTACTACCTCAGCCGTGAGATGACATTGAGGTCATTGCCGGACATCGCGCGCCGGTTCGGAGGACGCGACCATACCTCGGCGCTGTCGGGCATCAAGAAGATCGAGCGACAGCTTCAGGCTGATCCGGCGTTCGCAAAGACGGTCAGCGTCTTGAGGGAGAAACTGGCATGACCCCGCTTCACCTCATCGTGACACGCATGAAGCGCCTCCCGCTGCGCCACCAAGCTGCGCACCTCAAGGCCCTTATCGACGCTGAGAAGCCCCGCAGCATCCGCCGTAGCGAGTTGGAGGCCATGCTCAAGGACATCAACCTTCGCCGGCTGAAGCATGAGCGAAGGACAGCGGCATGACCCGCATCCGCAAGTCAATTCCGACCGAAGGCGCTGCTATGTGGTGGGCATCCGGTTGGTCTTACGTAATGCCAGACTTCGACAAGCCTAATCACTCCATCGTCGAGTGGCTGAGCCAAAATCCCCCAGTGTATCCCCACCGCGTTCCCGAAACAGAAACAAGTGAGAGCGCAGATGACCGAGCCAGGGCAGGGGCATAATTCGTTTTCGAAAGAGCAATTCAGATCCATCGTCGAGCGCATTGAGCGGCTTGAGGAGGAGAAGAAGGTTATATCGGACGATATCAGGGACATCTATTCCGAGAGCAAGGGCAATGGCTACGATGTAAAGGCCCTTCGCACCATCGTGCGTATGCGCAAGCAGGATGCCAACGAGCGCGCCGAGCAGGAAGCGATTCTGGAGACCTATTTGCAGGCCATGGGAATGATCTAGATGGCCGGTGATTGGTTTAAGTTTTACGAGGACACAATCCACGACCCAAAGCTTCTGAAGCTTTCAGACGCCCTCTATAGGTCATGGACGGTGCTTCTATGCTTCGCGTCGAAGAATGGCGGCACACTTCCTCCGGCTGAAGACATCGCAATTGCGCTTCGAGAAAAGCCGGCGAAAGTTGGTGAGTGGATTTCCAAACTCAAACTAGCTGGCCTGTTTGATCAGGTGGACGGGAAGTTCATCCCGCATAATTGGGAAGGGCGCCAATACAAGGTATCCGATCCGACAGCGGCTGACCGTATGCAACGGTATCGGAAACGGAAGGGCGGCTCCGTAACAGACCGTAACGTTACGCCCGTAACTGACGTAACCGAGTTACGCCTAGAAGAAGAGGTAGAGTTAGATAAGAATTCAGAAGCTAACGCTTCTGGCGCTGAAGCGCCCGACCATCGCAAGCGGCTTTTCGGTGAAGGCCTCTCGACCCTCGCCAAATTGACCGGGAAGGGGCCGGACGCTTGCCGGTCATTCGTCGGGAAGTGCCTCAAGGCTGCCGGCGATGATGCCGTGACCGTTCTCGGATTGATCGAGGACGCCGAGAGAAACCAAGTTGTTGACCCCTCCGCATGGATCGCCGCAAGGCTCAAAGGACCGAACGCAAATGGCACCTCCGGCAGCAAAATTATTCAAGCCGCTGACGATCTCCGCCGAAAACTTGCCAGCTTCGATGGCCCGGCAAGAGGCCCAGATGAATTACGCAGTGGAGAGATCTCGGCTCCTGTTCGGCTGCTATCGCACGGGTGATGCCAACGATCCAGATACCTATGTGGCGGCTGTAACGGCGGTTCTGGCTCGGTTTCCTGAAGAGATTATTACTCAGGTGACGCATCCCGATACAGGTCTTCCGTCGAACGGCAAGGGCTGGCTCCCGACCGTGAAGGAAGTAAAGGATGCTTGTAACCAGGCCTATGAGCCGATCCTGCAGAACGAATTGCGCCTGAAGCGGATCAAGGAACAGATGGAAATGAGAGAGCGGGAGGAGCGTGGTGAGCGCCCTTCGCTTGCCCAGCTCAAGGACAAGTATGGCCAGAATTGGGGGATCGGAGCGGAGGAGCAAGCCAAGCGGGAGATCAAGTCCGCTCCCACGATCGATCAATTGCGGCACCAATATCAGCACTACGATCTGGCGTTCAAGCCGAAGAACCATGACGAGCTTGAAGAGCGTATCAACAGCGGCTTTTCGCCGTCTAGCGTTTGAGGGGCAACACAATGCACGGGGCAGCAATGACACGGAACATTCGACGGACGGGCGTGCAGTCAACGATCAAGGGGAAGGCGAACCCGCTATACGCAGTGGCGGTGGGGCCAACACGGGAGCGGCTGGCGAAAGCTGACGGCTTCTTCACCGTCGGAGACGACCAGCAGGGCGGCAAAGTTCACACCATGCGGGATGATCCGGTCGGCCGGATGTTCGCCCGCAAGGTCATCACCGGCGCCGAATACTCAGCCCTCCAGAAATATCACATGCATTGGCACCGGGCCGGCTTGGAGATGGGTGTCGGCACGGTAGACCTGAACCGCATCTTCTCGAATGATCCAGGCTCAATGAGCGGGATGGCAAAGACCGAGGCCCAAGCACACCACCGCAAGCAATGGCGAGATGCACGTGGCTTGCTGGGGCACAGAACGGGCATTGTGGTCGATAGCGTCGTATGCGCTGGCAACACGCTACAGGACGCCGGCAGCGCTATCGGGTGGGCCAACAAGCCTCAGGCAATTGCTGCTGCGACTGAAGCAGTCCGAGATGCCGGATATCGCCTCGCAAAGCTGTGGGGGATCGGGTGATGTGCGGGCTTGACAGGTTTAACCAAATCACACCAAATCAGGCAGGTTCGTGAATTGCGCCACCCGTCCTGTTAATCGCAGGGCGGGTTTTGCATTTGATGGATCGCTTTCTACCCACCATGTTTCCTCCCATCGACCCCCACTAGCCCCGGCCTGCTAACCCCCATAGCGCGAAGGCCGGGGCTTTTTCATTCAGTTCGGGGCGCGCGTCATAACCATATCGCTGCCGATAGGTTTGTGAGCAAACAGGCGCGCTGCCCCGTTCAATTCGCAAGGTGAGATCATGAGCAAGCCTGACCGCATGAGCGACGCATCCCACAAGGATATCGTTCGCCAGATCATCGCCAAGACCGGCCGCCTCGTCATCAAGGGCGGCAAGGTCGTGTTCGTGAGCGATCTGTGATCGGCCTCGGCCTATTGGGCGCCATCTGCGCGATCATCGACGGGCTGTTCCGAAAGCGTGTGAGTTGAGATGTCTTCTGATCCTACAGACGAGGAACAGCGTCCCGCGCATCTGTTCAAGCCGGGCCAGTCTGGCAATCCTTCCGGACGTCCGAAGGGCTCGCGGAACAAGCTTGGCGAGGATTTTATCCAGGCACTGCATGACGATTTCCAGGAAGGCGGAGTTGCCGCGATCAAGGAAGTCCGCCGCGATCGGCCCCACGAATATCTCAAGGTTGTCGCCTCGCTCTTGCCGAAGGAACTGAAGGTCACAACGGAATCAGATTTGACCGATGAGCAGCTTGACCAGCGTATCCGGCAGCTTGCCGCCGCCATCAGCCTCGAGCTCAACGGAAGCGAAGCGGGAACTGGCGGCTCTGCTGGTGGAGCGGAAACGTCGGTTCGATCGGACACGCTTAACTAGGTATCAGCCCTATCCAAAGCAGGAGGACTTCCACGCTGCCGGCCTGACGCATCGCGAGCGTCTTCTGATGGCAGGAAACCAGCTCGGCAAGACGTACAGCGGGGCCGCTGAGCTATCCTACCACCTGACAGGCAATTATCCCTCTTGGTGGGAAGGCCGTGTCTTTGACCATCCTATTCGATCCTGGGCAGGATCCAAGACAGGCGAAGTCACCCGCGATGGTGTGCAACGCCTTCTCGTCGGTGAGCCAAAGGATCGGGCCGCGCGCGGGACCGGCTTCATTCCGGGGGACGCCATCGTTGACGTTTCGCAGCGAATGGGTGTGGCGGACGCTGTTGATAGCGTTTTGGTTAGGCATAAGTCGGGCGATAATTCGACGCTCGGCTTCAAGTCTTATGACCAAGGCCGCGAGAAGTGGCAGGGCGAAACGCTCGATGTTGTCTGGTTCGATGAGGAGCCGCCCATGGATATCTACATGGAAGGGCTGACGCGAACCAACGCTACCGGCGGCATGGTCTACCTGACCTTTACGCCGCTGCTCGGCATGTCGGACGTGGTTCATATGTTCATCCAGGAATGCGGGCTGGAATGACCCGCTCCATCACCCGCATGACGATCGATGATGCGGGACACTACAGCCAGGAGCAGCGCGCGGCGATCATCGCGAGCTACCCTGAGCATGAACGTGACGCCCGGACCAAGGGCATCCCAATCATGGGTAGCGGTCGGATATTCCCGATCGCTGATGAGAAAGTAATGATCGAGGCCATTACGATCCCGAAAGATTGGGCTCGGATCAATGGCCTCGACTTTGGCTATGACCATCCTTTCGCTGCCGTCTCGTGCGCGTGGGATCGTGACGCTGACGTTTGGTATGTGACGGCTTGCTATCGGGAGCGCCAGACAACGCCGGTCATTCACGTGGCTTCAATCAAGCCCTGGGGCGAGTGGATACCTTGCGCATGGCCGCACGATGGCTTGCAGCACGACAAGGGATCGGGCGAGGCGCTGGCGCAGCAATACGCAGAGCAGGGCCTGAATACGCTTCCTGAGCGCGCCACGTTTGAAGACGGCGGCAACGGCGTTGAGGCCGGCGTGATCGAAATGCTCGACATGATGAAGACAGGCCGGTTCAAGGTCTTCGCGCATCTGAAAGAATGGTTCGATGAATTCAGGCTTTACCATCGCAAGGACGGAAAGATCGTGAAAGAGCGCGACGATCTACTGTCCGCAACTCGGTATGCCTTCATGATGAAGCGCTTTGCCGAGACAGCCCCGACCGAGCGTAAGCGCGCGGCCCGCGGCGGCGGTTCATGGCAGGGCGCCTGATGTCTGATTATGACGACGACCAGGACAAGGACGAGTCCAAGTCCGATTGGGAAGAGGTCCACGAAGAGGCGTTGCTCGAGTACGATCGCGACTATGCGCGCGAGCAGGGCAACATCGATGAAGCGTACCAGGATCTGAGGTTCCGCCGCGGTCGGAAAGAAGATCAGTGGGATTCGCTGGCGCTGGAAGCCCGGGTTGGCCGTCCGTGTCTCGTCATCAACAAACTGCCTCAGTTTGTGCGCCAGGTCACCGGCGACATGCGGCAGTCTCGGCCGGCGATCAAGGTTGTCCCGGTCGATAGCGGGGCAGACATCAAGACGGCGGAAGTCCGCGGCGGCATGATCCGCTACGTCGAGAACCGGAGCAAGGCGAAGCACGTTTACACCACCGGCGCCGATAGCCAAGTGACTTGCGGCATCGGCCATTGGGCCGTGACGACAGAATATGCGCACGCCGGCACGTTCAACCAGGAAATCCGGGTGATCGGCATTGAGGACGGTGTGTCAGTCCTCTGGGATGCAGACTCGTTCCTGCCAACGAAATCTGACGCCGATCATGTCTTCGTCCCGACCGACATGACCCGGGCGAAGTTCAAGAAGAAATGGCCCAACGCGAAGGCTGAGGGCTTCGATACCTCGCTCTACGGGCTGGGCGGCACGAGCTGGTTTTCAAGCTGGGCGAACGACGATTATATCCGCGTCGTCGAGTATTGGAAGAAAAAGCCGATCAAGCGCACGCTGGCGCTGTTGCCGGATGGCTCGGTTGAGGATCTGACCGATCAGCTCAAGGACGTTCCTCCGGAGCAGGCCAAGGCCGGCCTGCAATGGCTGGCTCAGCAGAAGCAGGCGCGCATCGAGGAGCGCGATAGCTACAAAATCTGCCGCTACATGATCACGATGGCCGAAGTCCTGGAAGAGTCGGACTGGCCCGGGATGCATATCCCAATCGTTCCTGTGATCGGTGAGGAAGTCCGGATCGGCCGCGAGGTCTACCGGCATGGCGTCGTCCGCTATGCCCGCGACCCGCAGCGAATGGAAAACTACTACGCCTCGGCCGAAACTGAGGTGATCGCGCTTCAGCCCAAGGCGCCATGGCTCGGGACAAGGAAGCAGTTCGAACAGCATTACGACCTTTGGGAGACGGCCAACACCGAGGCGCATCCCTTCCTCGAGTATACGGTTGATCCTGCCGCGCCGGGACCGCCGCAGCGCATTCAGCCGCCGGTCGGCTCGAATGCCATCTCGGAGGCCAAGATTCGCAACTCCGACGACATGAAGGCCGTCATCGGCATTTATGATGCCAGCCTGGGCGCGAAGTCCAACGAGACCAGCGGCATCGCCATCGCTCGCCGTGACGCGCAGGGCGATACCGGAACCTACGTCTACCACGACAATTTCGCGCTTGCGATCGAGCGCACCGGCGAAATCATCAACGAGCTCTTTCCCAAGATTTACGACACCCAGCGCACGGTCCAGATCCTCGGCGACGACGGCAAGCCCGACATTGTGGAGATCAACAAGCCGCAGATGGTGGACGGGGTTTCGAAGATTTTGCACGATATGACGTCGGGCAGCTATGACGTCGTGATGGAGCAGGGGCCTTCGTTCGCGACCAAGCGCGAGTTTGCCCAGGCTGCCATGACCGAGTTTATCCGTGCTTTCCCGCCGGCCGCACCTGTCATGGGCGACATTTACGCCCGCAACATGGACTGGCCGCAGGCGGAGGAGATCGGCGAACGGCTCGAGGAGCTTCTGCCGCCTCCGATCAGGGCCAAGCTTCAGGCTGACCGCCAGAAGCGCGAGCAGGCCGCAGGAAAGGGCCCATCGCCAGAGCAGCAGCAGGAGGCTCAGGCGCAGCAGGCCGCTCAGCAGCAGGCGCAGCAGGCCCAGGCCATGCAGATGGCGGAAGCACAGGCCAAGGTCGCAGAGGCGCAGGCCAAGGCAGAAAAGGCACAAGCCGACGCCGTGAAGGCCAAGGCCGACGCTGAGAAGGCGCAATACGAGGCTGCGACCGCCAAGGCCAATTGGGCTCAGACCCACATGGACAATCTGCGCGACGTCGAGCGGCACGACCAGGACATGGCTCGCGGCCACGTCAACCATTCCCGCGACCACGCGCACGCGATGGATCGCCACGGCGCAGATATGACGCTGCTCGGCATTGACGCCCGCCGCGCCGGCGAGAAGCACGATTTGACGATGGAGCAGATGGCCCAGCCTGAACCGGAGACGGCGCAATAATGCTATTCGTGAGTGCTCTCATTCTTGCGGTTGTCGCAGCAGATGTTCCTGAAGGCTGGGAGCAAGTTCCGATGCACGTTTGTCAACGCGCGATGCCGTCCGTCTCTGACGGTGTGTTCATGCGAGATGACATCGTTTGCCTCAAGAAAACAGATACTCGGATCGGCTGGCATTTCGGCTGATCTAAGAAATTCCTCGCCGCCAATGAGGAAGAGCGCGATCACCGAGCTTCATGGCTCCGGTGTTCGTGAAAGCGAACCCCTGACGCGTTCCGGGCTTGGCGGGCCGGACGCCATGAGGACGAAAACTATGACCACGAAGATGGATCGGACTACCGCTGGCCTACGCAATATTCTGCTGGATGAGATCGACAGTTTGCGCGCTGGCGAAACCAAGCAGGATCGTGCGCACGCTATCGCTAGATTGGCGAATGCGGCCATCGCTACTGTGCGGCTCGAAATGGACGCTCAGGAGATGGAAAGAGTTGAGCCGAAAGCGCTCGTGTCATTGAAGCCGCTTGCTCTAGTCGCGTGACTTTCAAGTGGACCAAGGACCGCTGGGGGAGACCCCAGTTGGTCCGGGGTATTTGCCGAGTTTGTGGCTGTCAAAGCCCATTGGTCAGAGTCAGAGGCAAACTTGACGTCTGCTTTGTTTGCAGAGATTCGCTAGAGAACGCCTTCAGGAGTTATGACGACCCAGATATCGTCGTGTTCAAATGGCTTGCCATGGCCTTGGATCAGATGGCAATGGCGCGTGGAGACTGGCACCCAGATAGAAGGCAGGGTGTAAATGAGCAGAGAATTGACGCTATAGAATCTGCCGAATGCAAGAGATTGCGCACCCTTGAAGAAGCGGGTTGGCAGAAGGTCGGGAAAAGAATGGTGCCACCCAAATACAACGAACATGGGAAGCGCATCTTAATTCCTCGCATTTGAGATTTCCCCGCCGCCAGTGGGGTGAACGCTCAGAAATTCCGGCGCTCGACGCTGGTTACCGGCCGTCCCTTGGGGCGGCTTTTTTCATGAGCAAACGATGAGCGATACCGACACGCTGGCGGCAACGCCGGACGGCACGACCACGACTGAAAACCCCGCAACGCCGGTCAATGACGGCATTATCGACCTTGATGCTCCTGAGGAGGTCACGGAAGAGGCTGCGGAAGGCGAAGAAGGCCAATCGGAAGAGGCCAAAGCCGCGGCGGCGAAAGCTGCTGAGGAAACGGCTGAAACCGAAAAGAAGAAATTGAGCGGCGCGCAGCGGGCCAAAATCCGCGAACAGCGTCTGCTCCAGGAGAATTCCGACCTGCAACGCAGGCTGGAAGAGGCAACCCGCAAGACGCCGGCGGCAGACGCCAGCGATGCGGAGAAAGCGCCGCGTGAGGAAGACTACAACGGCGACTGGTTCGCCTGGCAACGCGCACTGACGGCCCATGAGGCTGGCAAAGCGGCGCGGGACGCCATCCAGGGCGAATTCAAGACCCGTGAGCAGTCCCAGCACGAGGCGAAACAGGCCGAAGTCGCTCAGGCGCGCCGTGACGCGCACCTCGAGCGAGTCGAAGCAGCACGCGAGGTAATCGCTGACTTCGATCAGGTCATGAAAGCAATGGATGGGGTTCAGGTCCGAACGGACGTGATCGACGAGATCATGTCGTCCGAGAAGTCCGATCTCATCTCCTACCACCTCGCGAAGAATCCGAACGAGCTCGACGCACTTAACGCGATGAATTCTCGCGAGCTGGCCCGCGCAATGGGACGGCTGGAGGCCACGCTGAAGCTGCCGGAAGCGAAAAAGCAAACCTCCGCTCCCCCTCCGTTGTCCCGCTCGAAAGGCGGCGCCTCTCCAAGCAGCCAGGAGGCTGACTTGCAGGCGTTTTTCAAGAAGACATACGGCGACAGGGCCCGTTAAAGGCGGGCCTGCGGGAGCCATTCCGACAAGGAACAGGCTTCAATGGCAAATACCACTCTCTCGGCCAGCATCATCGCGAAAGCGGCGGTTGGCATCCTCGAAAACGAACTCGTCATGGCGAACGCGGTGTTCCGCGGCTACGAAGGCGAGTTCGACAAGAAGATCAACGGCTATACGGTTGGCGACACCATCACCATCCGCAAGCCGACCGACTTCACGGTCCGTTCCACGATCACTGCCTCCGCGCAGGACGTCACCGAGGCCAAGACCTCGATCGTCGTCAACCAGATCGCCGGCGTCGACTTCGCGTTCACCTCCCAGCAACTGACCCTGAACATCGGCGAGCTCTCCGAGCGCGTCATCCGGCCGGCGATGATCCAGATCGCAAACCAGATCGACGTCTCGGTGATGTCCCTCTACAAGGACATTCCGCAGTATGTCGGCACGCCCGGCACGCTGGTGCAGTCCTTTGCGGGCTTCGCCAAGGGTGCGCAGAACATGGACCAGCGTTCGGTGCCCCAGGGCGGCCGCACGGCCATTCTGGCTCCTGCCGACTTCTGGGCCTTGGCCGGCTCGCAGACCGCTCTGTTCTCCCAGGCGATCAACAACAAATCGTATCGGGAAGGCGAGATCGGCAAGATCGGCGGCATCGACACCTACATGTCGCAGAACGCGCCGACCTTCACCACCGGCCCGTTCGGCGGCACGCCGCTGATCAACGGCGCCTCCCAGAACACCACCTACGACACCACCGGCGCCAACACCCAGACGCTCATCACGGACGGCTGGACGGCGGCGGCGGCGGCTCGTGTGGTCGCGGGCGACGTCTTCACCATCGCCAACGTGTTCGACGTCAACCCGATCACCAAGGCAACTCTGCCGATCCTGAAGCAGTTCGTCGTCAAGGCGGCTGGCTCCTCGGACGGTTCGGGCAACCTGACCATGACGATCGCCCCGCAGATCATCACCTCGGGCGCGTTCCAGACGGTTTCGGCAGCTCCGGCCGACAATGCCGCGCTGACCTTCGTCGGCACGGCGAATACGAACTACACGAACAACCTGTTCTTCGATCGCAACGCTTTCGCGCTGGTCACAGTGCCGATGGCGAAGCCGCCGGGCGCAGTCGACGTGTCCCGTCAGAGCAAGAACGGCATCTCGGTTCGTGTCATTCCGTTCTATGACGGCACCAACGACAAGAGCACCTGGCGTCTCGACGTGCTGTACGGCACGAAGACGATCGATCCGCGCCTCGCGGTTCGCGTCGCCGGCACCTAACGGAACGGCGTAAGCCTTCAAGCGTTGAGCAGCGGCATTCGTGCCGCTGTTTCCCTTTGGGGCAGCATCAACAGGAGAATGTCCCATGTCGAAATTGCATGACGACCTGATCAACGAAGTCGAGTCGAGTGAGAGCGTTTCGGAGGGTGTGGACTCCCTGATGCGCGCCATCGCGGACCGTATCGAGGGCTGCAACGGCAACCATGTGAAGCTTTCTGACCTCTGCACGATCCTCCGTGAGGATCCGGCCAAGGTTTCTGACGCGCTGGTGGCAAATACCGACGTCGCCAAGGTCAACAAGACCCGCACGACCGGCTATGATGCCCCGTCGTCCGTGTTCGACAAGCCCCGCGAGGGTGTCCGGATGGGCATGCCGCTGTCCTCGAACGATCATCGGGATCAGCAATTCCCGGAGAACGAGAACACGGAAGCCGAACGCGAGCAGATCCGGCGTGAACAGGCGCTGCGCGACCGCGGCGGTATCCTGACGGCACAGACGGACCTTCCTGAGGTGCCCGAGGCCGACCGCGAGGCTGATGAGGCTGCCCGGCGCGCCGACGAACAGCGCCGCGCGCGCGAAGAGAACCGGCAGCCAGCGTAACGCTCCCGCATACCCGAGAAACGAGGCCGCTTTCGAGCGGCCTTTTTCGTGTGAGGTGACATGCCGACCGAGAAACAGATCGACGCAGCTACGGACGCCTATCTCAAGGCGCGCGGCTGGTCCGACGACACGATCAAGGCCAACTTCCTGACCCGGGCGGAAGTGCGCGGACGGATGGGCGTGGCTTTGAAGGCAGCGGAAGAGGCGGCCGATGTCCAAAACGCGGGCTGAGCTGATCAATCAGTGCCTGACGAACCTGGGCGTCATTGCCTCCGGCCAGTCAATCGACGCTGACCTCGTGCTGAAGATGGACGGGTTCATTGATCCGGCCGCTGCTCTGCTTGCCCGTCTCGATATCTACTATGTGCAGGACGTGGGAAGTGTCGGGCCCGTGGACGGCGCGGTCGAGGACGAGGCGTTTCTGCCGCTGGCCGACTGGATCGCGAACAAGGCCTGCGCTGGCTTCAACCTTCAGGCCGACCAGAAGATGCAGGCCCTCGCCATGCTGGCAGAGGATACCTTGCGCACGCTGGCGGCGCCGGCGCGCACGCTGCGCACCCTTCGGATCGATCCCGCCTTGACCACGCCGCGCCGCGGAATCTATCGGGGCGGCTTCTGGTGAAGCGGCCTATCCCGTTTCCGGTCCAGACCGCTCCCGGCGCCAAGTCGCAGGAGTCGGGTGGCCGGATCGTCAACGGCTACGTCGAAGAGCTCGGCGACCAGGCACCGAACAAGACCGTCATTCGGCGTGGGCCCGGGCTGCTGAATTTCGGGACGTCGGATCGCACTGGCTACCGCGGCGCCATCGTCGTCAACAGCGTGCTTTATGTCGGCTACAGCGGCAAACTCGAGAAGTGGACCAGCGCCGGCGGGGCTTCGGTCAACGTCGGCAACCTGAACGGCACCAAGCGCGGTTTCTTTGCTGCGAACAACAACACGACGCCCGATAAGGTCTTTGTCGATCCTGATGGCAATATCGCGACCTTCACGCCGACCACGGTAACGAACTCCTACCCTGACGCCGATCTGCCATCGGTCAACTCGGTTGACTTCCTCGACGGGTATCTGGTGTTCACGACCGGAGACGGCCGGGCCTTTGCGACCGATTTGAATTCGACGTCAGTCAACGCCCTCTCATTCGGTAAGGCCGAGGCAAAGCCGGACGGGTTGCAGCGGGTGGTGTCCTGGGGCGGCCGGCTCCTGTTCTTCGGCAACCAATCTACTGAGGTGTGGACCGACGCAGGAACGACGCCATTCCCATTCGCGCGCTCAACGGTCATTCCTCGCGGTTTGGCCGGGCCTTACTGCGTCTCTGGATATGAGGACGGGTTCAGCCGCGGGCCTATCTTTGTCGGTGACGATAACGTTGTCTACAAGCTCGACGGCTACACGCCGACGAAGGTCTCATCGCCTGATCTCGAGGGCCTGATCGAGTCAGTTTCGGACAAGACGACGCTCGAGGCGACCGCCTATATCTCTCGCGGGCACGCCTTCTGGCAGTTGTCCTGCCCAGCTTGGACTTGGATCCTCGACATCTCGACGTCGCAATGGTTTCAGCGCGACAGCTACGGGCTCACTCGCTCGCGTATCTCCGGTGCAATCAATGCATTCAGCCAATGGCTGGCCGGGGATACGCAAACGGGCAATTTTCAGGCCATCCAGACCGCGGCAAACGATGAAGTTGGAAGCCCGCTTCGGCTCCGCATCGAAAGCGGTCCCGTGATGGATTTTCCCGGCGGCTCAGTCGTCGGGAGAGCCGACTTCTACTTTACCACTGGAGTAGGCATCGCCTCCGGCCACGATCCAGATCAGACGGATCCCGACGTTGAAATCTCATGGTCGGACGACGGCCAAACCTGGTCCAATCCGATCCTTCGGAAACTCGGCCGGCAATCCGAACCGCGGCAACTGATTTCGCTTGTTGCCTGTACCGGCCGCACGTCATGGCAGGGTCGGCGCTGGCGGCTTGATGTGTCGAGTGGTGTCTATGCAGGCTTCATGTTCGCAACCATGTCCGACGACCCGAGGGCAGTCTGATGAGGATCCGCATTCCACCGATTGACGTTGCCGCGATCGACCCAGCCACGGGGCGCTTTGTCGCCGACTGGTACGACGTCATCAAGGGGCTGGAAAAGCTCGGCCTCCTCGATCTCGCGGACGTATCCACGACAGCGCCGGCCAACGGCCAGGTGCTCATTTACTCATCTGCGAACAAGAATTTTGCGCCGGGAGCCAACTGATGGGCAATATTTTTACCGATTTGTTCAGCAGCAAACCTGCTGAAGAAGCAGCCAAGGCGAAGGCGGCAGGGTTCGCCAACGCGAAGACCGACGCGAATGCCTCGCTCGATGCCGGGATCGCACAGGCTACGCCGCTGTACGATCAGGCCTATGGCGATTTCAGCACGCTTGGCGCGAAGTTTGGCAAGGGTCAAGACCTCTATAACGATGCAACGGGCGTCAACGGCGCCGATGCGGCGACCCGGGCCGCCGGTATCTATCGTTCTCTGCCAGGATATAGCGCCGGTCGTGACATGGGCATCAACGATCTCGAGCGGCGGGCGGCCGCGCGCGGCGATCTCGGGGGTGGGATCACCAGCGCCGACACAATCAAGTTTGCCTCGGACTATGACTCGCAAAAGTATGGAAGCTTTCTGTCTTCGCTCGCTCCAAATCTCGCCGGCGCCACAACCGCGACAGCGGGCGGCGCAGGCGTTCGGGCTACGGAGGCTGGCGCTGATCTTGGCGTCGCGGGGCAGCGCGCCGGTTTCAACTACAATGCGGCGACAGGAACGGGGAATGCCAATGCAGATGCCGCGCTCGCGCCTTACAGCGCATCATCGAACTTCTGGGGAGCTCTCACGGGCTTGGGCGGTCTCGCCCTGAAGGCCTCTGGTATTGGCGGATTTGCTCCTACTCCGGCCAAGGCATAATCGATGGCAAACGGCTTTCAGGGGCCTCCGGCCGTTGACTTCTACAGCCAATTGTCGGGGCTTGGCGATACGTTGCAGGCGAATGCAGCCCTGCGGCAGAAGCAGCAGATTAACGAGGCCAGAAAGGGCGCGTTTCAAGATTTTACGGCGCTGGATCCGTCCTCTCCCGACTACGGCAAGCAGGCGCTTACGGTCGCGCAGAAGTTGGGCTCGGTCGGCGATCAGGATGGCGCTCTGAAATTCCTGACGCTGGCGCAGACTGCGGCCGACAAGGCGCAGGCTACGGCACGAGATACCCGAGATTTCGGCTTTCGCCAGACCGAGGCGCAGCGCGCACAGAGCAATGCGGACCGCACCTTCAACAAGGATAAGTACACGATCAAAGAGATCGAGGACGCGAGCGGCAACAAAACGCTGGTCCGCGTCAACACGGATGGAGCAGAAGGCCCGATCAACACGGGAGCGCCGACCGCAACTCCTAACAATCCGTTCAGCCCCGGCAAATTTAATGCGGATCAGGGCAAGGCCGCGGGCTTCACCGATCGCATGTTGCAGTCAGAGGGTATCCTTCGCGGGGTCAATGGCGCCCCAGGCGTGCAGGATGAAGGGAAAAGCTGGGTCGATACTCAGGCAAGCAACGCCAAGGAACTGCCGCTCGTCGGCAGGGTCGCGAACTATTTCGTGCCCGAGGCTCGGCAGAAGTACGACCAGGCCAAGGCCGATTTCATCAACGCTCAGCTCCGGCGCGAGTCCGGCGCGGCGATCGCTGCCTCTGAATTCTCCAATGCCGACAAGCAGTATTTCCCTGTCCCGGGCGATACGCCGGACGTCATCAAGCAGAAAGCTGCCAACCGGCGCGCTGCTGTCGAGGCGATGGGCCGTGAAGGCGGCCAGTCCTATCGACCGAAATTCGCGTTCACCCAGGATGGATCTCTCGTTCCGCACGAACCGAAGGCGACCGGCCAGGCCAAAGCTATTGCTGCGCCGGCCATCGCTGTCGCGGCGCTGAAGAAGGATCCGCGCTTGGCTGCTCAGTTCGATGCGAAATATGGCGCCGGGGCTGCAAAGGCCGCTCTCGGCGGTGGTGAAGAATAGTGCCGAATTTCTTCGACCAGTTCGATAGCGCAGACAGCGCGGCTGCTCCGAGCGCGCCGCGTCCGTCATCGCGCTATGCTGACGCTATCTCGACGGTCGAGAGTGGCGGCAACTATCGCGAGATCGGGCCGCACACCGGCAGCATGGGCCGCGCGCTCGGAAAATATCAGGTCATGAGCGCGAACGTCGGGCCGTGGTCAAAGGAAGTCCTCGGCCGTGAAGTATCGCCGCAGGAGTTCATCAACGATCCGAAGCTTCAAGACGCAATCTTTGAAGGAAAATTCGGAAAATACGTCGATAAATACGGTCCGGATGGTGCCGCTCGAGCTTGGTTCGCCGGCGAAAAGGGCATGAAAAACCCCAACGCCAAGGACGCCTTTGGAACGACGGTCGACGAATACAGCCGACGCTTCAACAAGGCGCTAGGCCCGCAGGACGCGCGGGCCGCAGTTGATCAGTTCGCGCCTGATCAGCCCGGAGCCATGGCTTTCGCGGCGACGGATAAGCCCAATGTCAGCCAAGCCAAGCCCGAGGCCAAGAACTTCTTCGACCAGTTTGACGAGACGCCGGCGGCAAAGCCCACGAGGCCTACTGACCGCCTCTACGTTTCACCAGCCTCTGACGCGCCTTCTCGTGCGACCGCTGATGAGGCCAAGAAGCCAGACCGCGGCGCCCTTGATGCCGCTGCTCGAGGTGCTGCACAGGGCTTTACAGCCAACTTTGGCGATGAAATCCGGGGTCTAGTGGAAGCCTCCGGAGCCAATCCGGACGATCCGGCCAGCCTCGGAAAACTAATCCACGGTGCCCTGAAATACTGGTCCGGCGATGCCGAAGCCAAGAAGCGCTATGACGAGACGGTCAAGCGCGAGCGGGAGCTTAACAAGTCGGCCGAGGAACAGCACCCCATTGCGTCTACGGTCGGCAATATCGGCGGTGCCGTTGTCCTGCCAATAGGAGCGGGCGCCGGTGCGGCCAACCTCGGCACCCGCATGGCGATCGGTGCCGGAACGGGTGCGGCCTTGGGCGGCGCTGCCGGGGCTGGCGAGGGCCAAGGGTTCGTTGACAGCGCTTCCCGCGCGGCAGTGGGCGCCGGCGTCGGCGGCGCGCTGGGCGGGGCTGCTCCGGCAGTTATCGAGGGCGTTGTGCGCGGGGCCCGGGCGGTTGCTCAGCCGGTCGCAAACGCAGTCCGCGGTATCCGCAACGTTGACGATGAGGCGGCGCGCCGGGTCGTTACGGCGCTCGAGCGTGACCGGGCCATCGATCCCCAGGCAACCGGCCGGCTTACCCCCAACGAATTTGCGGCGAGCGTCCAGAGCGGCGGTCCGGCGACGATCATGGACATCGGCGGGGAAACTACCCGGGCCCTGACCCGATCGGCCGCCAATACGTCCCCCGAGGGCCGGGCGGTCCTTAACCGGGCGATTAATGACCGTTACGAGGGCCAAGGCAACCGCGTAACCAACTGGCTGCGGCAGACATTCCACTATCCGGACGCTGCGGCCCAGCAAGATGCGTTGGGGCAGGTGCAGCGCACGGTCAACAATGCGAACTATCGCCGGGCCATGGAACACGGCGACCGTCCGATCATGTCCCCCGAGCTCGACCGCCTCATGGGCAGCCCGGCTGTCGTGGAAGCGATGCGCAAAGCGTCGACCAGTGGCAAGGACAGGGCTATCACGCAGGGACTTGGCGCAATGCGGCAGGGCGTGACGGTTGAAAATGGTGTGGTCCGGTTCACGCCTGGCCGGAATGGTGCCCCGACCTATCCCAACCTAGCTTTCTGGGATGCGACCAAGCGCGAGCTCGATGCTGCTGCCAACATGGCGCAGCGAAGCGGGGACACCTCCAGTTCGGCGGCCCAACTGGCTCGGATGCTTCGCGACGAACTCGATAGGCACGTCCCGTCATATCAGGCCGCCCGCGCCGGCGCGGCTCGTTTCTTTGATGCTGAAAACGCCCTTGAGGCCGGCCAGAACTTCGTCGGAAAGAATATGACCGCTAACGAGGCGCGCCGGGCCCTTGCCCAGATGACGCCTCAGGAGCGGCAGCTATTCCAGGACGGGTTTGTTTCTCGGTTTGTCGAAACGCTCAACCAGGTCGGGGACCGCCGCAATATTCTGAACCAGATCGCGAGCTCGCCGGCGGCCCGGGAAAAGCTCAACGTCGCGCTGGGACCGCAGCGCGCGGCCGAGCTCGAGGCCGGCCTGCGCGTCGAAGGCATCATGGATCTTGCTCGCAATGCCGTGCAGGGCAATTCAACCACGGCGCGGCAGTTGGCCGAACTTGGGTTGGCCGGAGGCGCTTACGGACTGACCGGGGGCGGTATCAATCCATTCAGCGACCCCGGCGCCGTAGTCAACGCCGCTCTCGTCTACGGTGCCGCTCGCGGGCGAAACGCCATCAACGAACGACTGTCGCGGCGTGTCGCTGAAATGCTCGTATCCCAAGACCCGCGCATAATCTTGCAGGGGGTAAGGACCATCGCCCGCAATCAAACTCTCTTCAATGGTCTGCGCTCGGCCGACCGAGGCTTGGCTCGGATCGGCGGCGAGGAAGCTCCGGTAGGACCCGCCTTGCAGGCGGTAGGCGTAGGCCACGCCCAAGACGACAAGCCAAACGTTCCACGGCCACCAGGCCAGTAGCAACATCACAACGCACCACAGCAACAGACCCGCCTTCCACGGCGGGTTTTTCTTTGAGGGTTCGATGATCAAGATGATCTCACATGCCGAGCTTTTGCGGCTGGTCGACTATGACCGGGAAACCGGGATTATAACTCGGAAAGTCCGAACGTCCAACAGGGTGCACGTCGGCGATATAGTCGGGTTTCCCGACGCAAATGGCTATCTCCAGGCCAATATCGGGGGAGTGCGCGCTTACGTTCATCAGTTCGTTTGGTTGTACGTGCATGGCGTTTGGCCGGATCACGACATCGACCACAGGAATCGCGACACTCAGAACAACACAATCTCCAACCTACGACGGGCAACGGCGTCTGAGAATTTGGCGAACAAGAAGCGCCCGTCAAACAACACGAGCGGCTTCAAGGGCGTACACCCGAAGCGCAGTAAATGGTGCTCGCAGATCAGGTGCGGCGGTCAGCGCATCACGCTCGGGGTTTTTGAAACTCCTGAACTGGCCCATGCAGCTTACTGTGATGCGGCCAAACGTCTCTTTGGTGAATTTGCGAGGGCCGCATGATGTTGCGCTTTGCTGCATTCGCTTTCGTTCTTTGGGCGTCAATTGCTTCCAGTTTTGCCGCTGGGACCATTCCGTTCAGTCTGTCGCAGCAGTTCGATAGCCTCGGAAAGCCACTCGCCGGCTGCCAGTTTTTCACCATTCAGGCAGGCACGACCAGCACGCCGCAAAGCGCCTATCAGGATAGCGCACTGACGATTGCGCTGCCAAACCCCCAAACCTGCGACGCGGCCGGCCGGCTGCCGCAAATGTTCCTTGCGGACGGGACGATCAAGGTTCGTCTGACCGACAGGAACGGCGTCACTCAGGTTGTGGCCGACAATATCCAGGTCGTCGGGCCATCTGGTGGCGGCGGTGGTGGCGGCACGGTCGATCCGACGACGATCCTGGCAACCGGCGACGTCAAGGTTGCTTACGGAACTGGTATTCTCTCCGGCTTTGTTCGGGCGAACGGAAGGACCATCGGTTCTGCAACCTCCGGCGCCACTGAGCGGGCCAATTCCGATGTGCAGGCGCTGTTCGTCTATCTCTGGGCCGCTGATGCCAACCTTTCCGTAAGCGGCGGGCGAGGGGCTTCCGCTGCGGCCGATTGGGCTGCCAACAAGAGAATAGCTCTACCCGACTGGCGCGGTCGCGCGCTCGCTGGCCTTGGGGATATGGGCAACAGCGCAACATCAGTACTCACATCTACATATGCTGGATGCACGCCGACGACTTTAGGAGCGGCATGCGGTAGCCAGAGCCATACGCTCACCGTAGCAGAAATGCCGTCGCATAATCACACGCTCCATGATCCGGGGCATACTCATACTTTGCAGCTGATCGCAAACGTTGGCGCTCAAGCGTTCGCATCTGCTGGGTCGAGCACTGCAAGCAACGTCGCTACGACGAACAGTAGTTTTACTGGCATTACGCTTGATGCGGCAGGCGGCGGCGGCGCGCATGCCATCACATCCCCAATGATGCTTGCAACAATCTACCTGAAGCTCTGACCATTACCTAAGGCATGATTTCAATACGGCTTCAGTGATTGGCGGGAGCCATTGGGCGTATCCACCAGCCGAAAGATGAACTCCATCGGTTGATAGCGGACTCTCTGAGAACGCCGGAGCAACGAACAAAAAGCCGCGTTCCTTCGCGATTTGCTCGATGATTTGGTTGTAGCTCTCTACCTCTCCCGAGTTGCTTTCGAGCGGCGGGAGCCCGACTAAGACCAGCTTCTTCGCTGGTAGATCATCTAACAACTGTTCGTAGCTTTCTCGGAAGGATTGATTGGAAGCGAGAGCATCGTTTGTACCGATCGCAACGACAGCGAGTGGAATGCGGGTAAAGAGTCGTTTGGCTGTGTAAGCATACGACGCGGCAGTCTCGCGACCAATCCCGGCGTTAACAATGGGCATACCGCACAGCGAAGACGGCAGCAGCGCGGCTTCCGTAATGCTGTCGCCAACGAAGACAATCGGGTTCTTTGCTTGCGCAAGCTGGCTACGGATCATGAATAACCTGATCTGCACCCGCTCGTTCTGAACGCTCACCATTTCTGTAAGAAGGTTTAGTCGACTACTGATCTTGTTCACCCGCTCGTAAGTCCAGCCGAAGCCGCCAACGGCGATAATGAGGCAGGTAATAGCGATGGCTCGGTTCATACCCGAGCCATACCACTCACCCCCCCAGCCGAGTCAACCACCTCAAGGCGAACCTGATCAATGATAACCCTAAGTTCCGCAGCGGCCAATAATGCAGACTGGAAGACCCAATTCCAGTTCAACGACGCCGACACAGGCGACCTGATCGATTTCACGGGTGCGAGTATTGAGATCGACGTTAAGGATTTTGAAGGGTGCCGGCGCATCCAGGCGTCAACGAGTAACGGCCTGATCACGATCCAGAGTACGGGGATTTTTGAGCTCGACGTCCCGGCATCGACAATGTCCTGCCTGTGCCCCGGCTCTTATCAGATCGGCGGCGTCTACTCGCTCAACGGCGATACGATCTCGCTCTTTACTGGCTCTCTGTCGATCGTCTCGGGAGTAGCGCGCCTATGAATGCTCCCGTCCTCAGGATCAAGGTTCTTCCCAAGCCGACCATCAAAGGGAAGATGGACGTTCGCTTTCCGGCGAATATAGCTACTGGTAGCTTTCTTACCGTCACCAAAGCGAATGGCACCTACACGTTTGACGTAGATTATTCGCTTATGGCTGATGTTGGCGACCAGGTGGTTGCAGCGTTACCGTTGGCGACGACTGCAGAGAAGGGACTATCGCCCCAACTTCCTAACGATGCTGCGCTTTATCTTGACGGGACGGGAAACTATAGCACCCCTCCTGGCAGCTCTGGCAGTCTACCGGACATCGATCGCCGCAACATCCTTCTGACGCGCATCTATCAGGCAAAAGACTATGGCGGGTATCGCCGTCATCTTTCCGCGCTTGCGGATGGGTACGCCACAACAGACGGAGCAACGGTAACAAACGGCGCTATCGATGTTGTCGCGCGAAAGATTGCGCCAACGATCTCTGCCGATACCTATTCGACTGCCGCGACCGGAACTCTGGCTAACGACGCCATCAGCCAAGGCGGCATTACGCAACGTCAAGCGATCGCAAGCACTTCCTTGGCGAACATAACCGGGAACAAGATCAGGGTGACTTTCACCCCGCCATCAGCCGGCAACACGACCTTATCGAATGTCTATGTTGGGCACGCTGGCACAGCCCCGAACTTTGACGGCAATCAGGTACGTTTGACTTTTAATGGCGGCAACAATGGCGTGACACTGTACGGCGGTGGCCCCGCAGTCGTCAGCGACGCTGTTACCTTTACCTATGACCATACCAAAACGCTTATCACCTCGATGGACATCACGGGCACGTCGAGCGCGCGGAACAATTCGGCAACTGGCGCCGATTTCACACTCTATTTCAAGTCGGCAGACAGCGCGAACGTTGGCGCAACCACCGTCACCGGGTATTCGACCGCAGCAACGACAGCTCGCGTCGTGTCGAAGGTCGAGATTCTGACTGCGACTGGAACGACACAAAACATTACGGTTGTAACAACGGCTCAAACGGCGGACGCGTCTTCATCGAATGTACGCGTGCTCATCGCCTATGAGCAAGTCAATGCGATCACACTGAATACTGACCTTACCGTGGAGGTTAGTTGCAATGGCGGCACGAATTGGAGTGCCGCGGCACTATCTCTTACTGGCACCGGCCAAGATGGGAGATCAGTTGCCGAAACCGGAGACCAGTCCTGTACGGCAGGAACATCCATCCAAGCTCGAATTAAAGTATTCAACAACAAACTCGCTTATATCCACGGGATGTCCCTATCATGGCACTGAGCAGCAAGCGGCAATACTGGTCCCGGATGTATCGCCTGCTCGACCCGAATGCGTACACCTATTCCAGCGGGACCAGCATGTCGCTTATCGTGCCTGCGGGGACGACGTGGTACGCCACGAATATGTGGTTCGTCTATGTCAATGGAAACGGACCTTATTTCCACCGCAAGCTTGATTGTCGTGAATGTATCGAATTGCCGGCTGGCACGGTTATCACCAGCACGAGCGGACAGTCTGGGTTCATCTACTACTGCGATTATGCTGCTGCTACGGCTCCGGCCACTGATCCGGAAGAAGCCTATTACGCTCGGCTGAACCAGTTGACATCGATTCAGATATCGTCGCTGACGGCCTCGATCACGGTAGGCTCAGCACGCGGAACGGTAGTCTCTGCCAGTTTTCCGTCGTTCACGTCGGGCATCTTGCGCGGCGTTGCGAACAATGAAGTGTCGTGGACCATTCTATCGGGTGGTTCGATGAATACCATGGATGAAATCAGCGACGATCACCAGCAGAGGTTCACGAGCGAACTCCTGATGCCGTTCAAGACATCCATCTTCACGGGCATCCAGGTCAGGTCCGCAAGCGTCTCTGGGAATGCCACTGACACGTCATTGGCTGGAACGGGGACTATTCTCTATCAGGTGCTTCCTGGTGGATGGTAGCAACTAGCCGCCTTTCTGGCGGCTTTTTCATGGGAAACTACATGGTAGACCTCAACGCTCTTACGCGGGCGAACGCCGATCGCTGGTCTCGAGCCAAGCTGACCCGTGAAGCCGAATTCACGCGCCCCGCAAAGGTGGCGGTTGCCAACAAGGGCCGGTATCTCGCCATTGCTCGGCAGGCCGGCATGCCTGACATCGCGTGGGTGTTCATCGCCGTTAGCCATTATCGCGAGTCGTCTCAAGACTTTAGCAAGAGCCTGGCGCAGGGCGATCCGTGGAACCGGGAGTCCACTCACGTTCCGAAGGAGAGAGGCCCCTTCAAGTCGTTCGAAGACGCCGCGGTCGATGCCCTGGTGAAATGCTCGCCTTACGCTGCCCGCCTGAAGGATTGGAGCATCGGCGGGATGCTCACGAACCTAGAGAGGTTCAACGGCACGGGCTACGCCAATCGGGGCCTGCCATCGGCCTACGTCTGGAGCGGGACCGATCAATACAAAAAGGGCAAATTCGTTGCCGATGGCGTTTTCGACCCGAATAAGGTTGATGCTCAGCTCGGAGTCGCCGGTCTGATCCTAACCATGATGGAGCTTGACCCCTCGATCAAGTTCGACGGCCCAGCGCCGCAGGTACAGCCCCGGCCGATCCAGCCATCCGACAAGCCCGTCCGTGACGGCATCTGGCTTCAGAACAGTCTCAACCGGCTCGGAGCGAGCCCCAAGCTCGAGCTCGACGGGATCGTGGGGCCCGCGACACGGAATGCCGTGCGTGCCTTCCAGTTGGCCGCAGGGATAGGCGTGGATGGCCTGACGGGCCCGGAGACGTTCAAGGCTCTGGATGATGCTCTCGCCGCCGGCAAGCCCGTGGCGACGCTCCCTGTACCGCCTGACATCGTTCTGCCGCCTCCCGGTAGCCAGGCGCATCACGACCTTGCCCCGACATTCTGGGGCAGGGTGCTCGATCTTTTCAAACCGAAGGCAAACCGATGAACACTTTGAACGATTGGGGCCGCGTTCTGGTCTCAACCATCGTGGTTTTTGGCTTTATCGGCGTGACCGTTCTCTACATGACGCGCAAGCTCGACGGCGCTGCCGTTCCTGAAATCCTATCCATCCTGTTGGGTGCGCTGGCGACCAATTTTACCGCAGTCGTCGGATATTGGATCGGTTCGTCGTCCGGCTCTGCGCAGAAAGACAACGCAATCCAAACGCTGGCGAACAAGTCATGATCGCAGTCCTGGCGGCGCTCCCCGCCATCCTCGGCGCGCTCGCCGGCATGGTCCCGGCCATCGTGCAGCTATTCACGTTGAAGGCGCAGAATGCCCAGCAACTCGCAATGGCTCAGCTCCAGATGGAGGCTCAAAAGGAAGGCGTGGCTCTACAGGTCGATCTCGCTAACGCTCAGGCTGATATTCGACAGGCAGACCATATTTACAGTTTTGGCGCTGGCCTTAGCGGCAACAAGTTTGTTGACGGACTGGCCGTATTTGTCAGGCCCTATGTCACGCTGGTTTTCTTCCATATCTGGATTCTTCTAGAGGTCTTCATGTTCATCTATGCGGTGAACAGCGGCTATGACCTCGGGCAACTCGTCAAGGTGCTTTGGCCCGACGAAACCCAAGCGATGTTCGGCGCCATCATCGGCTTCTGGTTCGGCGACCGCATGATGCTCCGCGGACAAGATCGCATGGCGGCAACTCTGGCCGTAACAAAACCAACGACCACCATAGTCAAAGGAACGAACACATGACCTTCCTCGTGATCCTCGGCAACATCGGCAGTTTCATGGCTGGCGGCGCTCTGATCTGGTTCGGCCGCGAGCGTATCCAAGGCCTCGTGATCGACGCCAACACGCTTTCCCGCGAGCTGCATGCGAAGGCTGACGCCATCGCGGCGGCCTCGAAGAAGTAAGCAGGCCGCCAAGGTGTTGGAAGCACCCTGACGGCCCTAACCCGCGCTGTGGCGGTAACCATAGCACAGGCTGGGCGCGATCCTAGCAATCGGCGGATTACTAGGAGTTTAATGGGAATGGGACTGACCTTTGAATGGACCGTAAAGCTCGGAGATATCCTGACGATGGGCGGCGCGGTCATGGTGGCTGCCGCCTTCCTCTACAACAGAGGCGGCAAAGAAGCCGGCGACAGCATGACACTACAAGCGCTCGCCAGAGAATTCGGAGAGATTAAAACCGAGTTCAAAACGTTCAGTGAAACGCTCCAGAAGATCGCGGTTCAGGAAACCAAGATCGAGCTTCTGATGAAGTGGTATGATGAGCTGCGGCACGGCAGCGGTTTCATCCAGGAGCGTCGTGCCAATGTCGATGGCGAATACAAGCGCTGATGCCTTACATGAAGCGTCGCGCCATTGGGTTCCTTATCCTCACAGTGGCGGCGATTTTCGTCCTGTTCGTCGCCCTTATCGTACTGATGACCCGGCCCGCCTGGCCGGCAGATGCGCAGGCCCCGCCCGCATATACCTGTGAAGACGTCCGCCGCCTGATCTCTGAAAAGGGCAAGGTCGCCGCTATCGCCTTCGCCGTCGAGCACGGCTTGTCACTGCGTCAAATCTGGCAAATCCGCCGGACCTGTAAGGTCTAACTTCCCACAACTGGAGACTACCAATGCTTCGCAAAACTCTTGCGGCGGCACTTTTCTTGCTGTCTGCCACCTCAGCCGATGCCGCGTCCCGCGTGTGGATCTCGGAATTCGCGGTCCTCACGGCGACCGCAAGCGGCGGCTCTCCCGGCCAGATGGCCGCTCTGCCCAGCCTCACGGATCAGGCCACGCTCGACATCAGCGGCGGAGTGCAGTCCTCGGCCGCCTTCAATGCGCAGACCAAATACATCCGCATCACCTGCGAGGTGCAGTGCGCGGTGAAGGTTGGCGGCACGGCCACGACCTCGAGCCTGCCGATCGGCGCCATGTCGCCTGAGTACTTTGGAGTCCAGCCGGGCGCCTCCATCTCGGTGATCGCCGCGCCTTAGTCACCACCATTTCTTGGCTTCACCCAACTTCAGAATGAACATGCCAAGAGCGCTGAATGTACCGATGAACGCGAGGCAGCGTTCCACAGCAGCCAGCTTCAAAACAGTGGCCACCTCTTGGCCATCCCAATAAAGCTTACCGGACGCAGGGTCTATCCCGAACAAGGACAAGCCCTCACTCGATATGGGCTTGATCCCGCGGGGCCAATGCTCTGGCGCAGCCTCGGTCGAGTAGCGGTAAGTCCGAATCTTATCCCAATCAATCATCGAATCCTCCTGGAGGCTGAATTGAAGCACGCCGCCACGCGACCCCGCAATATTGGAGCTTCATAGAATGGCATTTGGAAAGCTAGGCGCCGGTGGCAGGGGCTTCGGCAGGGAGGGCAGCACTGCCCTTGGGACAGTGCCAGTGGCACCCGCTGGCTATCAATTCCTGCAAATGAGCGACGGCCAATACGTGCTCGGCGCACAAGGCAACTACATTCTGGTGAGGGTCTGACATGAGCTATATTGATCGCGGGCTTGTGGCCCCCACGCTGAACGACACTTCGGCCGCAGCGGCGAATGTCACAAAGATTCAAACCGCGCTAAATCTCGGTGGCAATGTGACGCTGATTGGCAGCGGCATCGTCTATATCAACGCCACACTTTCGATCCCGGATAATACCACGCTGACTCTCAGCGAGGGGATGACCATTACAAACACTGCTGCCGCCCCTGGCAATATGCTTGTGACGGACCAGTTTTTGAACGGATCGTTTACGGCTGTCACACTGTCGTGGACGAGCGGAGTTCCGGTATCGGTCGCATGGACTGCTCATGGTAAATCGGTCGGAGACCCGATTTACCTCAAAGGTTCGACGCCGACCTATTATAACGGCGTGTTCCAGGTGGAGTCCGTCACCGACGCGAACAACTTCACTTTCATCCCGCAACGGCAACCCACGACGGCCCCGACCGGCTCCGCGTTGGCGACGAAGGCCAACAAGAATATCATCGTGCAAGGCGGGCAGTGGGATTACAATTATCCAACGGTCAACGGCAGCGCCACAGAGTCATTCGCGCTGATCGGCGCCTATGCACAGAACATCGTGTTTCGCGACCTTGCCGTGAAGAACGCCAGCAAATATTGCATCTGCTTCGGAGCCGTGCGGGACTACAGTGTTGTCAACCTCTATTCTCCATCCACTAATAGCGATGGGGTCAAGGTCTATGGTCCTGCCTTCGGCGGCTATGTGAATGGTGTTTTCGGTCGATACGGAGATGATGTCGTCTCGGTTCAGTGCTCGGAGACTGGCGCTCCATTCTTGCAATACAATTTCACTGGCGGCGGCGACTGCATCGGGTTCAAATGCGTCAACATCGACGCCAAGACACTCGCCTGCCTTGCGGTGGTTTATGCGGGCCTATCGACCGAGTTCATGTACAACATCGAGTTCGATGGCGTGCATGGATACGCTCCGCAAAATGCGTGCAAGGTAGCCTCTGACACTTCAACGAAGGTGGTTTCTGGAATTGCGTTCCGTAACGTCGATGCCATGGCCGGGGCTGGGGTCATAGTGCAAACAGTGATTGTCGATCGCCTGACCCTTGACAATGTTGCTCCGAATATCCCGGCCACGGCTACGGGCGTCGTAGTCGTCACCAGCGACGGTACGGTCGGAGCGCTGGATATTTATAACCCCGCTGCATCCTTGGTTGGATTTCCCAATCGAACAAGCGTCTCCTATGCCGCAATTTCAGGAACGGTGTACAATATCAACGTGTTCGGGGCTGGCTTTATTTACAACGGAGCCTTCCTGTTTGATGCGCTAGTTTTCCTTGGATCGGGATCGACCGTCAGAGCGGTTAACGTCAGCGGCGGTTATCTCAACGGATTCCAGAACGTCTTCAAAATCGCGAGCGGTGCTCTTGGCCTTCCTCGTCTTGGCTTGAATGGTGCTTATTTCAATGGACCATGCGTCGGCAACATCTCCGCTACCTGTGATTTGAGCATCAATGACTGCCAGCTCGATAGCTGCTTTAATGCCTTCCTGCGGACCACCGGAAACGTAACCGTCAATTGGACCATGGCTGGCAACACCTTCGGCGGCGGCAATACCTACCTAGTTGTGGTCTCCGGGACGCCGGTTATCAACCCGAAGGGGTCTGATGTTCAAGTTGACGTGAGCGCAACCGGCATCGCGAGAGCAACCGGGAACTTCTGCTATAACACAAACGCGGCGCTCGGGACGCTTGGCGCGGCCGGTCCGGTGACTTGCCAAGGCACGGCAGCGAATAGCTGGCGCCTGCTGGGCGACACGACGAAGCAGTATTGAGATGCGGTTTGGAAAGATGGGCGCGCGGCCAAAGCCGCCGCCTCCACCGCCGAAGCCGTAGTCCGCTCCCCAACTCCCTCAGGGGCAGCGCAAGTGTGCGAATGTGGCGTCAACCTGAATCCGCGCTCGGATCTCAGCCTGTTCGAATTTCATCCCCTCAACTAGGTATAGCCGGATCAAAAGCTGTACGAGTTGACCTCGGGTCATGGGGATGGTTTCAAGGTCTCTGACCGCTTGGCGCTCTCTGAGCATCTTATCTATCTGTTCGGTCACGTCACAGCTCCTTGCCCATCTGCGGCGGTCAGGTCGATCTCCATCGGCTCGTCCGTCAAGGTCAATCGTCTGACTGCATTTGGCTTCGACCAATCGATGACTAGCTCCCGGTCGAACACGCGACGCATGCACGGCTTCCCGTCGTCGTCCGTGCCGCTCGCCCATATGTCACCGGCCTTGAACTTGAGCGTCCATTGATTTCCGAACTGATCTATTGCCATCACATCCTCACGTTTCGCTTAGGACTGCTTAAGCGGAATCTTTGATTCAGCATATTCGTCCGGCGATAAAACGAACTGCCGGATGTGCGCAGATTGATACGGGTTGATCAAGGAATACGCCCTTACAAAGGGGCTATCGGGATGGTCCAAATTCCATCGCTCCTCAATAACCACTTGAGTCTCATCTGAGTGCACAACTCGCCGACTGATAAGGGCGTTCTCGGGGTTCATCGTCGTTTCCTGCTCATCATCGCTACTGAGGCTTCGCGTTGGGGTATTGCTGAAGGTCAAAGATTTCTTTTTGAGTTAGTTGATTTGGCTCTTGGATATCGGCCAAGGCGATCACGCAGGCGGCTGTTTTGAGGTCGCCGATCATCTGATCAGTCACCCCTATAGTACCATGCTGTCCCTGGTCGAAGGATGACTGCATATATTGTGACAGGTTTATCAACCGCTCGGCCAGTTCGTCCCGCTTCTCTCGGCTAGTGAATTTCAGTGGCATGTTCTCATCCTCGATGATCGGTCCGCCGAACGATCGGCTCGCTGGGGTCGATCGGGCGGTAGTGCAGCTTTTTGTCGATCCACTTGAACCCGAAGTGGAGGCCGAGCGCGATGAAGGCGAACGTACCTCCGAACAAAGCCAAGACTGATAAAGTTTCCTTCACAGTTTCACTCCTCGGTCAGCAATGATCACGCGCGGCAGCCAATGCTGCACGGCCAGCCTCGGAAACTTCGTACAAATACATCCCTAACGGCGCGCGGCGCTCTAACATGCCGATCTCCAACAGATGATCGCGCATACGAGCGGTTGGGAAAATACGCAGTCCTCCCGGTACGGTCGTTACATCAAGGCCGGGAGTAGGGCCGCGCTCAGCAAACCACCGCAATGCATCGCGTTCACCTTCCATGAGGGCACGAGGTTCTGGCTTTTCCGCGAGTATTGCTTCAAGGATTTCTTCCGTCGTTCCCTCGCGGACATCGCCCGGATCGTTCATCGCAGCAATCGTTTCAGCGTTGGGGTCCATCGCGCTTATCTCTGGCTTGGTTAGGCGGTGAACCTTACCACAGATGGCGTTCCTCGTGACGCCGAAGTGCGCGGCAATCTGATTCCGCGTTTGCCCCTCTGAGAGCATTCGCAAAATCACATCGTCTTCATCTATAGACCATTCCTTCATGGTCACTACCTCACTGACCATTCGGGACTGCGCGTGTGACCCGGACGACGGGCACGCCAGCCGCTTCAGCCTTGCGGATCATATCCGCTGTTCCCTTGCCGCCTGGGAAAGCGACGACCATGTGCGGCTTACCCAGGTCGAGCATCCGCTGGTTGCGGATTGGGCCGGCAGCTTTCCCGTCGCGGTCCCAGTCCGCTGGGTAGGCTTTGCAGAGCACGTCATGCTCTAGAGCCCAATCGGCCGCCAGCGTATCAGCACCGCGCGCTGCCCCGTGGACGAGGCATTCGATCGGGTTGGCCGAGTGCGCTGCATCCAACACCATGCCGAGCGATCGGGCGTCATCGTAGTCGCGCCCGCCGCAGACCAAGACCGTCTGTTTCATGTCGTCCTCATTGTCCTTGCCTCTGCGCGAGTGTGGCTTAAAAGCCGTAGGAAGGGTCAGGGTCGCGCGGAAGGTCGCCGGGCCGAAGGTGCGAGACCTGCATCCGCTCTCCTCCCCGTGTAACGCGATACATCGGGCGATCCTTTGTCACGTACTGCAAGTCGATCTCGTCGATTCCATTAATCTCGACATACCCTTCCTTCTCAATGCGCTCTAGCTCCGCTTCAGCTTGGCGCTGTGCGTCCTCTTGGCTCTCAGCCTTGATGGGTATTGAGATTACGCCCTTAACTTCGATCTTAGCGGTGTATTCCCCCGGCTTCTCGTTGCAGGAGAAGTCGGCGGGATTCGGCGCTTGAATTTTCGTGTCAGTCATATCGTCCTCCTCATTGGCCAAGAATTTTAGCGAAATCACAAACCCACCCGTAGTAGTCGGCGCGCTTCCGACGCCAAGCTATGACGTGCTGATCGTGCTGCATCAACGTTCTCCCTGTCGCAGTGCGGAGGAGGTGGTCAGATTGGAATACGGCAGCGCCGGGTCGGTGCGGCTGTAATGGCGGACAAGACGGTTCAAGATCTGCTCGACCTGATCGCCCTCCTGGTCCAAAATCTTGATGATGTCGCCAAGGCAATCCTCGGCGCGATCCCGCTCCGCCTTGTAGTGGCGGGCGATTGCTTCCTTGAAGGCGATGTGGGCATTTGTCATGAATGTTCCCCCCTGCACTGTGAGGACCACGGCGGCGGCGTCCTCTGCTCCCATTCGAACCATAAGATCGGCAGGCCATCGAGCAGGCCGATGGTCATTGTGACCTTCCAGTCCCAGATCCACTTCAGCCGCCGCATGGCTATTCCTCGGCCTTGCGGTTGCGATATTCCAGGCGAGCAAGCTGCCCTTCCGTGCTCGTATCGAGGTGGTTCTGACGATTGTAACGCATGGTCATGGCGAGATCGCTGTGCGTTGCCATGGTCATGATTGCATCAGGTCGCACGCCGGCCCGGAACATTTCGCTGATGCCTCCGCTCCGCGAGTGCATATCTTTGACTTCCTTCGGGACACCGCAGTGGTTGGCGACCAAGCGCCATTTGCGGCGGAACTCATTTGCGCTCCACGGCAGGCCGGTGACGTCGTTGATGATGATCGGGCCGTCCGGCGAGCGGTAATTCAGGTAGCGAAGCTCGTCCTGGATCATGGGGCAAAGCTTCAAGTCGGCCGCCATCATCTTCTGACGCTTGTTGGTGCGGTGCCGCAGGACCATATCGTCAGCGACCTCTGACCAACGGATGCCAGCACGCCATTTCAGCCCGTTGTACCGGATGTCAGATTCGCCGGGCTCGCTCTCGGGAACCCACTGGCCGATAACATCGCGCTGCCTCAGGACGAGCTCGAACTGGAATGCTTGGGCGAGGGCTAGGGAGTACCAGCCGAAGTGTCGTCGCGCGGCCTCCCGGATCGCGTCAGCCTGCTCGGGCGAGAGGCTGACATCGCTCACCTTGGCTTGTTCGAACTTGAGCTTGCTCATGGTGACGCAAAGTCGCTCGCACTCACGGTCCTCCAGCATTAGGAGACCAAAGCCGAGCATGGTCCGAAGCTGGGCGATGAACGAATGCGCCATTGAGACCTTGCCTCCCTCGGCCCAGCCGTCGTGCCAGATGCGAATGGTGGAGGCGCGGATCTCGGCAAGGGGCGTCGAGCCATACTGCTCGTCCATGCGCTCGGTCAGCCGGCGGGTGTTCTTCCGGTTGTCGTAGGCCAGCTTATGGAAGCTGGAAGCCTTGTGGGTCCGGTAAGCCTCGATCAGGCCGGCGAGGGTGAGAACGTCTCCTGAACTTTGCTGTGTCAGTGGCGTGTCAATCTTCTTATTTGTTCCTGCCCCGTTCTGCTCCAAGAGGACAGAACTTGCAGGGTCATTGATGCAATATTCGTTGTAATCATTGATAATTTCGCTCTTTGCCATCTCGCTTATATTCCCCTATATGGG
>NZ_JADPJQ010000099.1:0-3100 GCF_023073515.1 Bradyrhizobium sp. 17
TCACGATGCTCTGGAATGGGTGATCACGATGGCCTGGAATCGGTGATCACGATCGGCTGGAACACGCACTTCGACATCGAAGGGCAAGCCATTGTCGACGGGGAAGTGGTTGTAATCCATGAGGGGCGAACGAACTTCTCAGAACTCCAGGCGGACCTCGGCAGGGGGGACCAGGACCGGTTGGTTTACTTCGCCTTCGATCTCCTATGGCTGGACGGCAAGGACCTTCGCAGAATGGCTCAGCTTGCCCGCAAGGAGCTCCTGAAGCAGCTGATAGACGAGAACGGGCTGGAAGCCCCCATCTTCTACAGTGAGCACCATGAAGGTGACGGGCAGGCGCTGTTCGAGGCGGCCAGCAAGCTGAACTACGAGGGCATCGTCTCCAAGCGAGTGGATGCCCCTTACCGGTCGGATCGGGTTGAGGCCTGGCAGAAGATCAAGACCGTCCAGCGCGAGAAATTCCCTGTTGTTGGTTTCGTCAAGGACCCGTCCGGCGTCGCCGCGCTCTACCTCGGCAAGCAGGAAGGGAAGGAACTGCGCTACATGGGGAAGGTCGGGACGGGCTGGAGCCGGACGAAATCGGCGGAGATCCGCAAGGCTCTCGATACGGTCGTCAGCCCGAAGCAAAAGCTCACGAAGGCGGTCAAGAAACCGAAGGCCACCTGGGTCGAGCCGAAGTTCTACGCCGACATCGAATACCGGGATATCACGTCTGAGGGCCTGCTCCGCGCCAGCTCGTTCAAAGGTTTGTCCAAGAAATAACACATGTACATTTGGCGCCCTCTGCATGCGGGCTGGTGATGCCTCCGCGTGAGCGATGCAGATGCGGTGGCGTTGAAGTGCCGACGATCCAAGCAGACGGGCTCTATTGAAGCCTCTCGCCATTGCTCGCCAAAGGCAGGACGAGCCCACTACCGGGCGAGAGCAGGCCTCCTGCTCAGCGCACCTATAACGCAGATTAAGCGATCAGCGCGGAGCCGCCAGCTTCATGCGAAACTGTAGGAACGGGGCGCAGCAGGTCAAGTTTTCCGAGCATATGCAACCTCCCCAGACTGACTTGGCCTCCGCCCTCCCGGAGGCCTTCCTTTTGGGAACACAGCCTTCTTTCGGGCGTTTTCCTCGCCAGTGAGTGGCCGCCATGCCGGATCGCGTAACCCGAGCGGTAAAAGAAGCCCAAGCCATCCTGGCTCGCTATGTCGAGCCTGGGCCGAGGGACAGCGAAAAGACGATCAATGACCTGCTGGCCGTTCGATGAGCGGCTTGTCCAGGCGATGGAGGAGGAGCATGAGCGACAATCTCACCAAGCGGGACCAGCGCGACCGTAGCAAAATCAACATGCATGAAGACTTCGAGGTCAAATACTGGACGAAGGCGCTTGGAGTCTCCAGGAACGAGTTGCAGAAGGCCGTCGACAAGGTAGGCAATTCGGCCGCCGCTGTTCGCAAAGAGCTGGTGGCGTAACCGAGGCGCGCGGTATGCTTGCGATCTTTGGTGCAAGGCCCGCGCGCTTTTTCATGCCATCCCCATCTGCTTCGGCATCGGCTTCGTCTGCGAGAACCACCCGGACCGAGCCTGGAGCGAAGAGCTTGGCTGCCATTGTCCAGATCGATAGCGCCCGCGGCAATTGGGCTGTCGCGTTCCAAGTGCTGGACTGAATATTGATTGTTCCGTTGTATGGCGTGATGAGCGCCGTCTCGCTGTGAAGTTTCTGAACTGAGCGCATGTCGACGCGAGCCCGACGGTCTTGTCTTTTCTTACCGGCTTGGTGCCGTGAAGCGGAGTCGTCCTGCGCAGGTGAGGCCTGAGGCAGTTGCCGTATTCCGACAAGACATCAAAATTTTTGTGCGGCCCTCACGACCTATGCGAGTTCAGGGACTTAAGGATCGCAATCGCCGCCGCTCTCGGGCGATCAAAGTTCCGCGCATCTCCGCTGGATCGCGAGCCAAGGTCGTTGATCGGCTGCGACGTTGAGTCGGCCGACGTCGCGCTCGAATTGCGGGCGCGGCTTCTGAAGGAAATTGGGGAGCGGCGCCTGTTCATGAGAGACGCTGCATGAAGAGCCTGACGACCTTCTCGATTAATCTTTCGCACCTGCCACAGAACGTCTCGTCGCCGAACAACATGGTTTGCGACTAACGACGAGATGGCGGATACGGCAAGCGCGACGACAAGAAGATCCAA
Organism: Bradyrhizobium sp. 17; assembly: GCF_023073515.1. Lineage (NCBI taxonomy): Bacteria > Pseudomonadati > Pseudomonadota > Alphaproteobacteria > Hyphomicrobiales > Nitrobacteraceae > Bradyrhizobium > Bradyrhizobium sp. 17. Next base: position 2,182 of record NZ_JADPJQ010000099.1, read on the forward strand.
AATCATCCGAGCCTCGAACTCTCAATCACTTCACGGGGTCACCCGAAGTCGCCGAGCACCGCGCGCGGCTAATCGAGCGAACCGAATTCGGTCCTCAGCGAGATAAAGGACTTCCGGCCGATCAAAAGCGGCGGTAAGCCGCCGCCAAATAGCGCGCTGCAGCCCTACGTCCCGGCTTCAAATAATGCCTATTTAAATAGTCGTCCGTTAAGAAGGCGAATTGAGCGGGGCTGGACCGGCCAGCACGCGGCATAGTCGGACCAGGAACAGGCACAAGAGTTCTCTGAGCCAGGCTAGGATGCGGCGGAAGTTGTGGCCGACGGCTGAGAGGATGACGTTGGCGGCGTCTCCGGCACGGCCTTTGAGGTAGCAGCGACCGAGGTGACCTTCGGTCTTCATGTGGCCGATGATGGGCTCGATGGCGGAGCGGCGGCGCAGCTCGCGCTTGATGACGCCGAAGACGCCGCGCTTTTGGCCGGAGATGAAGACGCGACGTGGATTTTGAGCATCGTGGCCGCGGTATCCCTTGTCGACATAGGCCCGCTCGATCGGACATCCGGTGAGCGTCTCGGTCCGGTCGATGACGTTCCGCAAGGTGTGACCGTCGTAGGGATTTTCGGGCAGCGAGCTGGCATGCAGTACGAACAGGCCGCCGGGAGCTCGGCGATTGTTGGTGACGATGGAGGCCTTCACGCCGAACTCGTAAGGGGCTGAGGCCTTGCCTTTGCCGATGCACTCCACCTCCGGGGCATGAAAGGAATAGAGCTTCCAGCCGCGCTGGCGCTGCTGCTGGGAGCGGATCTGGCTGGCTCGGCCAAGCGGAAGGGCGAATGCCTCCTCGAGGGCTGGCTGGCCCTCGATCTTGCGACGGATGTCGCGGATGATCCGGCCCAGCCGGCTGCGCAGGATACGCAACTGC
>NZ_JADPJQ010000055.1:0-1364 GCF_023073515.1 Bradyrhizobium sp. 17
TCGATGGTGCCCTGCCAGACAGGATCGCCCGGCTTCCACGGCGACTGCAACAGATGCGCATTGCCGGTCTTGCCGTCAGCATTGACGAAACGCACCGCGACCGCCTCGCCCTCGCGCGCGATCTCCAGCAGGATCTCCTGGCGGTCGAGCCAGACCGCACGGCGACGCTCGCGCTGCACGATGCGGCCGCCCATCTGCCCCGAGATCTGCCGCTTGCGCTCGCCGAGCACGTGATCGATGGCGGCGCCGACCGCAGCGAGCCGCCGTGCGACCTCGCCTTCCGGCACGCGCACGGCAAAGCCCTTGGGGAATTCCTCGGCGATGAAGCCGGTGGAGAGCCGGCCTTCGCGCCAGCGCGGATGATGCATCAGCGCCGACAGGAACGGGATGTTGTGGCGAATACCGTCCACATAGAACGAGTCCAGCGCAGTGGCCTGCGCCTCGATCGCGGCGGCGCGCGACGGCGCGTGGGTGACGAGCTTGGCGATCATCGGATCGTAATGGATCGAGATCTCGCCGCCCTCCTGCACGCCGGTGTCGTTGCGCACGGTGATGCCGTCCTGGCTCGCTTCCGCCGGCGGACGGTATTTCACCAGGCGCCCGATCGAGGGCAGGAAGTTGCGGAACGGGTCCTCCGCGTAGAGGCGCGACTCCACTGCCCAGCCGGTCAGCGTGACGTCCTTCTGCGCAATGGCGAGCTTCTCGCCGGCGGCGACGCGGAGCATCTGCTCGACGAGGTCGACGCCGGTGACCAGCTCGGTGACAGGATGCTCGACCTGGAGGCGCGTGTTCATCTCCAGGAAGTAGAAGCTCTTGTCCTGCCCCGCGACGAATTCGACGGTGCCGGCGGAGTCGTAATTCACCGCCTTGGCGAGTGCGACCGCCTGCTCGCCCATCTTGCGGCGGGTGGCTTCGTCGAGCAGCGGCGACGGCGCTTCCTCGATGACCTTCTGGTTGCGGCGCTGGATCGAGCATTCGCGCTCGCCGAGATAGATCACGTTGCCGTGCTTGTCGCCGAGCAGCTGGATCTCGATATGGCGGGGATCGACGATGAACTTCTCGATGAAGACCCGGTCGTCGCCGAACGAGGCCTTGGCCTCCGCCTTGGCGAGGTTGAACCCCTCGGCGACCTCGGAGGTCGAATGCGCGATGCGCATGCCCTTGCCGCCGCCGCCAGCGGAGGCCTTGATCATCACGGGATAGCCGATCTCGTCGGCGATCTTGACCGCGTGCGTGGCGTCCTCGATGACGCCGAGATAGCCGGGCACGGTCGAGACTTTTGCCTTGGCGGCAGCCCTTTTGGATTCGATCTTGTCGCCCATCGCCGCGATCGCGCCCGGGTTGGGGCCGATGAAGACGATGCC
>NZ_JADPJQ010000044.1:0-939 GCF_023073515.1 Bradyrhizobium sp. 17
TTTATGGCGCGCCAATCAGCCTAGCCTGAAGGAGATCGAGCTTAGCGCGCCCGTACATTTGCCGTTTGACCAGCTTGAGCTTGGTGATCTGAGCTTCCACTTGGCCATTGGACCATGGTTGCGTGATAGCCGCGTGCACCGCGCCCTTATCGTTGGCAATGCCATTCGCGAACGAGGCAATGAGGCTCCGCTTGGAGTCATCAATCCAAGGTTCGAGCTCCATCTCGGCCTTCTTTCGGATCATCGCGTGGAAGCGGCCAACGAGAGCTTGGGCATCGGCCAGCATAGGAACGTTTTGTTCGATGACCGCAAGCGTGACGGTCTCGGCTTTGGTTAGGTGGTCGCGCTTCGTCGTCATCAGCTGCGCTATCGTCCTGGCGGCGGGGACCTTCTGCAATTGTTGATGGCTGATAGTCTCGGCACGTCGCCGTCGCGTCGCCCATTCCGCCACGACGCGCAGCGATCCCTTGAAGCCTTGTCCCTTCAAGCGGCGCCAGAGCTCGGCACCGTTGCGACAGCCGACTGACCACTGCGCGTCCAGGAACGGCAGATGCCCGTCCAGGGTGCTTTGACGGGTGCGGAACATATCCGTACCGCCGCCGCGGCTAATTTGGCGAACCAGATTGCGACTATGTCCTGTGCGGCGGACGATCTCCTTGAGCGACACACCGTCGCTGACGAGAGCCGTAATTACGGCATGGCTGTCCTGCCGCCGCAAATAGCCCTGATAGCGCAGCTTTTCCGCACAGGTCAGCAATTCCGGGTTGATCGTCGTCGCTCCAATTGCGGTTCGGATTCTGTTCATGGAGCGGCGCACCGCATCAAGGAAGGCCGCGCTCGCATTTTCCATCAGATGCCAGCGGTCGGCGACTTGGATGGCGTTCGGCAGCGCCTTGGCTGCTGCCTCGCCGTATCCACCACCGCGATCTCGCGACACAA
>NZ_JADPJQ010000056.1:0-4590 GCF_023073515.1 Bradyrhizobium sp. 17
CAAATGTACGGGCGCGCTAAGCTCGATCTCCTTCAGGCTAGGCTGATTGGCGCGCCATAAAAACAATCACTATCATCGAATATGCGTCAGAGCCAATCTTGAACGCTTGTTCACAATGGATCCCGGGCTCGCGACGTCGTCGCTCCCCGGGATGACGACCGTAACTCCCCTCCTGCGACCGTTCAGTTGGCGGCGCGGCGCAGGAAGGCCGGGATATCGAGAATAGCCTCATCGGGCGCATTGCGCGCAGCGGTGCGGCCGTAAGGATCGAGCGGCCGGTCGGCCGCGTGGCGCGCATATTCCGGAGCTGCCCTTGCCAGTTGCTCCACGGGCTGTCGCGCTTCGGAGCGGAGCGGCGGGCTTTCCACTTGCGGAAGGGGTGCACTGCGCTCGATGCGATCGGCGATGCGACGACCGTCGTTGCGCAGTCTGCCGGCGAGCTGGGCGATGGCGGTTTCCACCGGTTGCGCCTGAGACGCCGGCTCGAGATTATCAATTCCGGTCGCTACCACCGAGACGCGGACGATACCGTCGAGGCTATCGTCAAACGACGCGCCGACGATGATGTTGGCGTCCGGGTCGGCCTCGTCGCGAATGCGGGTCGCAGCTTCGTCGACTTCGTACAGCATGAGATCCTTGCCGCCTGTGATGGAGATGATGAGGCCACTGGCGCGCTTGATCGAGGGATTCTCGATCAATGGATTGGAAATCGCGGCTACAGCAGCGGCAAGCACGCGCTTCTCGCCGGAGGCCTCGCCCCGTCCCATCATGGCCTTGCCCTTCTCCTTCATGACGGAAAGGACGTCGGCAAAATCGAGATTGATCAGGCCTTCCTTGACGATGAGGTCGCTGATGCAGGCCACGCCGGAATAAAGCACCTGGTCGGCAAGGGCAAAGGCATCGGCGAACGTGGTCTTCTCGCTGGCCACCCGGAACAGGTTCTGGTTCGGGATGATCAACAGGGTGTCGACCGTCTTCAGCAACTCCTCGATGCCGGCTTCGGCAAAGCGCATGCGGCGCTTTCCCTCGAAGTAGAATGGCTTGGTGACCACGCCGATCGTGAGAATGCCGAGCTCGCGCGCGATCCTGGCGACGATGGGGGCAGCCCCGGTGCCGGTGCCGCCGCCCATGCCGGCCGTCACGAACACCATGTGTGCGCCAGTCAATTGATCGCGGATCGTATCGATCGCCTCTTCGGCTGCGGCGCGTCCCAATTCCGGCTGCGAGCCGGCGCCGAGGCCTGCGGTCACCTTTGTGCCGAGCTGGATGAGGCGCCTCGCCTTCGACATGGCCAGCGCCTGCGCGTCGGTATTGGCGACCACGAACTCGACCCCTTGCAGCCCGGCCGTGATCATGTTGTTGACCGCATTGCCGCCGGCGCCGCCGACACCAAACACGACGATCCGGGCCTTCATTTCATGGATATCGGTGGTGCCAGTCATTCTTCCCTCGTGATTGCTCCGGCAAGCCGGGGATGGAGATGAGGATCGAGTGCTACCGAGTCGCGCGGTCTGCTTCCACGATCGCAGCGGCCAGATGTCCCAATCGACGCGCGGCTTGTCCCGCGATCGCGCCGCCGGCGTGGCGACCGTTCCGCAGAACCGCCACTTCGTCTTCCAGTATTGCCGCCCAAGCATTGGCGGCCGTCGTCTCGGCGGCCGCCTGCGTCAGCTCGACGGCGAGGCGATCGGCGCGCTCGCGCTCGCGCTCGAACACTGCCCTGTAGGCGGTTGCGACGGCGTCGAGCCGCGCGACCTCCGCCTTGAATGTCTCGATCTTAACTGCTTCGATCTGTGTCAGGAAGGCATCGATCGGGTCTACCCGGCGGCCACGTCTTGGGCGGGGTGTGCACCGGAGCTCGGGGACATCAACGCTCAACAGGGCCTTGCCGTCCTCCGACCGCGAGCGCGGCAACCGGCGGCGTCTCGCAAGCGAACGCGCGGCCTCTCGGGAGATATGGAGGCGGGCACCCAGATCGGCATAGGTCAACAACTCGACGCACATCGGCGCTTCTCCTGGCGCGAACCGGGAAGGCATTTCGAGGTAATGATGGCTGGACGATTACCGCAGGCTAGGCCGCGTTGGTTAATGGACGGTTAACGCGCGAGCGGCGCGGTTTACGAGTGCCGTCACCGTGCCGACCCCGGGATCGCAAGACACCATCAGCCGCGGCGACGTCCTGTCCGTCTTGCGCTGGCAGCGATAGAGCTTGAGGACGTTGGAGATGTTTTCGGAGCTCTCGTGCCGGTGCCGTCACAGCAGATGACGAGGTATTTGGGCTCGGGTCTCGGTGCGTGCTCGGGATGCGCCTCCGGGTGATGCTACCGCGGCGATTATAGCGGAAATGGATGGCAGCGAGGAGAAGAAGGCGGCGTCGCCGGCACGGTGCCCCGTGTATCATCTGTTGACATTAACCACTTGTTAACCATGCGGTCGGCTAATGTGGACGGGTGGGGAATCACCATGTCGGCCCATGTGACGCGACCGAAGTTGATGCCTGTTTCGGCCGATCCAGCCTTTCGGTCGCTCAATCGGCTGGCGGTTCGCGCCAAGGCCGTCCTACAGACCAAAACGGCTGTCCTACGGAGCAAAGCCATGTTCGGAAAGGACGATTTAGTGGACAATCTCAGCCGCGATCTTGATCGCGCGCGCGGAAGACGCGATGCACTCGCATCTGAAGCCACGACCCTGACGGCCCAGATCGCCGAAATTGAAGCCCGCCTTTCGGAGGAGAAGACCAGGCGGGAGCGTGATCGCGTTTTGGACGAAATCGAAGCGATAAAATCCCGAATCAGGCAAGCCGCCGGCGCGTTTGCACCCGTCGTGGATGGTCTCTCCAAGGCGATCGAGTCGGCTGCTGCAGTTGTGCCCGAGGCTCGCGAGCTCAATAGTTTCCTGGTGTCGGTGGCGACCGAAATCGACAGTGTGCTCGATCCCCTGCTGCGCGAACTGGATCAGCGCGCGGATGCGGTGCGAGTCGGCCACGTAGCGCTGGACCTCCCGAGTTCGTCCAATGAAGCTGCCATCGTGCTGCCGAAAGACGGCAACGAACGCCTGCTTCGCTTTCCAGCATGGCTGTCTCGCGACAAGGAGACGGACAAGGAAATAGCGGACAGCCCGCGCAGCACGGCAGCGTGAACCTGGCGGGCGCCGTCGTCCTTGCGGCGCATCCTTCAAGACGCCCGCCCCAAAATCACCCATTTTGCTGCGCGGCCGGGTCGCATCGTGCGAGGCAGATGCTGGGTCATTGCCTAGGGTTGGTGCTACCGGCCTCAGCGTCGAGTTTACTAGTATGCTCTTGGCAAGCTCTGATTGGTTAGGACCAGCCGCTCACACTGTCCGTTCCCAGGTTCGAGTCCGTGCGGATCATTGCGCGTTCGTTGTGCCGCTGAGGCGGTTGCCGAGGTCTGTGACGTGCTGGACTCGATCGGGGATGCGTGCCCGGAGTGTCACTCAGAGCTCGGGTAGGCCGTCTACTCATAGGTCGAGTGCTGCCAGTCAAGGCGCGCTTGAAGTCTGCTATGCCCTTAGTAGCGACGCAAAACGCCATATGGCCGGAGGTCCGAGTCGCGCCAACAGCAGACTCATGCACCGCAGCGTTTCAGTGCTTTGCAATGAATGCGAGGACCCTCTCATTGAAGGCTTGGGGGTTTTCAACCTCCATCTGATGAAATGCCGCCGGAATCGTTGCACGTTCTACGCTCGGTAAGCAGTGCTCCAGCATGTCGTTGATGACAAGGAACCTCTTAGGACTGAGCTCCCCGTCGACGACCAAGGTTGGCGCTTTCACCTTCTGCACATCCTCGCATGTGGTGGGCGGGAAGAGGTTTCGCGATGAGGTCTCGCCTTTTAGTCCTTGGGCATTGTCCATGAGGCGCTTCAGAACGGGAGGTGGGAGTTTCTCGTACGAACCCTCGCCCAACACGCCGTTCGTAAATCGCCGCACTCCTTCTTCGTCATTCCCCTGCTTGAATGCTTCGCTAGAAGCGATTGATGTAGCGATAGCAGCGGTAAGAAGAGCTTCTCCTTCAGGTGTGGTTCTTAGTAACGGCATTATAGGCGGTTCGCCCGGCGTCAGACTGCGAATGACCTCCGGGTGATCTCGTGCAACCAGGAACGCAATAAACGCGCCGAACGAATGACCAATGAGATGAACCGGGGGCAGATTAAGTGCCTTGATGAATGCAGCCAGGTCTCTTGCATGTATGGTGACAGAAAAATCTGTTGCATCTTTGGGACATTCATTTGGATAGTGATACCGACGACTGTACGAGATTAGTCGATATCCCTTCGAGAACGCCTCAAGCTGTCCATCCCAGGTGCGGTAATCCTCCAATGTGCCGTGCACCAACACCACTGGAGTTCCTTGCCCGAGTTCAATGTAATGCAGTGTAAGGCCATTAACTCGCGCCTCTTTTGTTTTCATCTCCGAAGAGGACGCGCCCTTCTGCTGCGCGAACGACGGACACGCGACGAGGAACATGGCTGCGACCGATACGAGGATGATGTGCTTCAAGAGGGTAAGCGCGAAGCCGATACCCTTGCTTCAGAATTCGAATGAACGTGCGAAAGAAGCCTCCGGCTTGGACG
>NZ_JADPJQ010000043.1:0-731 GCF_023073515.1 Bradyrhizobium sp. 17
GGACAAGCGACATGCCTCGCTTGAAGCGCGCTCGCGTGCCAGTCGAACACCGAACGCCGCGGTCCAAGCCGGAGATCGCTTTGGCCGAGATTGACCGCGCGATGGCAGCCAACATACGCTTTGGATGTGTGCTGGCGGATGCAGGATACGGCCTCAGCGCGCCGTTTCGACAAGGGCTAACAGAGCGCGGGCTGGCCTGGGCGGTCGGTATCCCTCGGCACCAGAAAGTGTATCCGGTCGATGTGAAGCTCATTTGGCCGATCACCAAAGCCCGTGGCAAACCACGAAAGCACCACGTGCCCGATATCTTATCGATTGCGGCAGAACAAATGCTGGCCAGCGCCAAATGGAAAACCGTGAGTTGGCGCAGCGGGACGAAAGGTCGGCTCAAAGCCCGATTTGCTGCTCTCCGTGTCCGCACCGCCGACGGCCCTCCGCAGCGGATATGGGATAAAGGTCAGCAGCATCTCCCAGGCGACGAAGCCTGGCTCATTGGCGAGCAACGTGCCTCCGGGGAGAAGAAATACTATCTCGCCAATCTTCCGGCGACGACGGATCTGCGCACGCTGGCCGCCACCATCAAGGCACGGTGGATTTGTGAGCAGGCGCATCAACAGTTGAAGGAGGAACTTGGACTTGATCACTTCGAAGGGCGATCATGGCAAGGTCTTCATCGCCACGCCCTTATGACAATGATTGCCTACGCCTTCCTGCAACATCGTCGCCTCGCA
>NZ_JADPJQ010000052.1:0-7231 GCF_023073515.1 Bradyrhizobium sp. 17
GCGCAGATGCGGCAGGCTACTCTGGTCTTGAGGACGAAGTCGACAATCATTGGAAGGAATTGTTGGGGGCGGCCGCTCTTTCGACGCTGCTTTCCGTGGGCACGGAGGTGAATTCCGGCGCTGATAGCGGCAATACCAACAGCGATCTCATTGCCGCGCTCCGCCGTGGAGCTGGGGATTCGATCAATCAAACGGGCCAGCAGTTAGTCCGCCGCAATCTCAATATTCAGCCAACTTTGACGATTCGTCCGGGATTTCCGGTGCGGGTGATCGTCAACCGTGACCTGGTGCTCGAACCGTATAGGGGGTGAGGACGATGGCCAAGCTTAAGCTCGGCGCAATCGAAGACGACAAGCCGATCAAAATTACGCATGAACTGCCCGCGAGCGTGCACAGGGATCTCGTGGCATATGCCGAGATCCTTGCACAGGAGACCCAGCAGCCGATCGGAGATCCAGTCAAGCTTATCGCGCCCATGTTGGCGCGGTTCATGGCAGCCGATAGAAAATTCCGGAATGTCCGACGAGCGCGTCAGCGTTCGAACGCGGACGAGGGATAGCGCTCGGAGAGCATTTTAAGGAAGGCGGCGAGGGCAGGGTTTTCGTTGTCGGCTCGCCAGTATGCGGAGAAATCGAACCGGCTCGAACCGGAGCCGTCGCGCAGCTCTCGGTAGACCAGGCCTGCATAGTTGATGCCCATGTCAGATTCCAGCACCAGGCTGATTCCCCCGTTCATGCTGATCAGGCTATTGATGATGCCGCGGCTGACGTCGTGACGCTCGATCTTGGGTCGATCCTCAGGCGAGACAAGCTTGGAAATCAAAAGATCTTCAAACTCCTTTCCGGGATCGTAGTAGCTCAGCAGCACCGTCTCGCCGCGCAGGTCGGTCCAGTAGACAGTATCGCGCGCGCTGAGGGGATGATCGTGGTGGAGGGCGACCAGAACACGCTCGCTCCATAGCGACATCGTTTGATTGTCGAGCAAAGGGAAGTGTCCTGTGACGATCACGACATCGAGAACGCCATTTCGAAGTGCCGTCCCCAAGCGTGTTCGTGATCGTTCAACCGTCTCGAGTTCGATGTACGGGAATCGCTGCCTGAAATCCAGCAAGCTGGTCTGCAGGTTGCCAATAGAAAGTGAGGTGCAGAATCCGACACCCTGCCGCCCGGCCTCGCTGTTCCGAACCGCCCTCGCGCTCGCTATCAGACCGTCGAACTCCTCCAGGATTGTCCTTGCCGCGCGAAGAACATTGCGGCCTGCCTTCGTTGGGCGCACACCCCCACTAAAGCGCTCAAAAATCGCAATTCCCAAGTGATGTTCAATCTCGCTGATCCTTCGGCTGAGGCTCGATTGTTGAAGTCTGAGCAATTCCGCCGCTTGACGAAGGCTGCCACAATCAGCCGCAGCCACGGCGGATCGCAGGTGCTTCAAATCAAGCGCTTTGCCGGCCTGAAGAGAAGGCCTTGATCGAAGGAAATTGTGCATCCTTAAGGCTCAACCAGAGGCGCCCGTTCTTGCTTTAGGGTTAAGCCGCCGCTCGGATGACTGGAGCCCAGAGCACCGGACCCAAGATCCGCCCTCTCTTGCGGATACGCTCCAGAGCATCGGTCGATACCTCAAGATACCCGGCCATGGCAGTGGTATTTCCGAGAGGATGAGCTTTTCCGATCGGGCGGAGAGGCCAGGCCGCGCGCCTAAGAATGCGTTCCATCCGCGCGTCGGTGACAGTGACAATTTCGGTCAAGCCGATGGAAAGGCCAAACTCAATCATTCCCGCAAACAGCTCGTACGTGGCGGCGGCAAGCCCGCCACTCGCCTTCGGCGCATCTGGAGGAACATCGAGCGCAAATCGGCTGCTTTCCCAGATCCGGTCGCTTCGTGGCACCGGTTGCCCGTCCAGCAGAATCGGGAACGTGTCTCTCAGCATGGTCGGACCGGTCGAAGGCAAAAGCCGGACGCAACCTTGGATATTTGCGGCAGTCGAGCGGTTCAGTAGATGCACCGGTCGAAGGACATCGAACTCGTCGAGCTCCATCTCGCCGGTGGCCTCGACGTTCCAGTCGAGGCGCTGTTTGAAAACGCGGTAGCGCAGCCGGTGCATCTCGGCGAGATCATGTACGAAGTCGCCGTAGTACTCCGGCGTGATGAGCTGCATCATGCTCGCCCCCTGCTCGGTTTCGGCAATCAAACAGCCAAGTCGAGGCAAGCGCATCCTGTGTAGTTGCCCAGGTGACCACCGAGGTTCGGGGCACTATCTTCGAGATTTTGATTCGGTTAACAGCGCGATGGCCTGACGGAGCGAACTGACTCCGAGCTTCGCACGGGCGTTATCCAGGTGAAAGCCCGCAGTTCGCTCCGCAATGCCCAGAATGATCCCGATTTCACCGGCTGTTTTGCCACGCGAGGACCATTCGAGACATTCAAACTCACGAGGAGATAGCACGGCCCCACCGACCATGCGATCTATCGTCCAGAACCGCCTTGCATGCGCATGGAAAAAGCTTGCGATTAGCCGCAGGCTCTCGGCGTGCTCGACCAACGAGCGCTCGAAACCAGTTCGACGCTCGTCCGTGGCAAAGCTTAGCGCAGCGATCGCGCCCTTCCCATCGTGAATTGGCAGCGTAACTCCGCAACGAATCCCATATTTGGCGGCTTCCTCGAACAGCGCGCGTTCGGAATCCGACTGGCTTTGTGGTTCGTATCCAAGTCCCCATCGAAAGGCCCTAGGCGCGGCGATGGCCTGACGCACCACTGGATCGACGGACTCGTATCCGCGCTGCAAGTACAGAGCGGTCCAGGAGGATGGATATGTTGAGATCAGGTTCGGAGCACCACCGGGTGTGCGGGGCAGAGCAAGATATGCGAAGTATGACAATTTGAGCGCGGCGGTGATATCGGCCATGCTCTGCCGAGCGGCATCTGGGTGTGTGCTTTCGCTCAATCGCTCAGCAAATTTTTGAAAAACGCGATCCATCGTCGATGAACCCACGGGCCTCCCTCGTAAGCGCTAGTCGCGGAACCGGATCCAGCATCGTGCCGACATTGGACTGATGACAATTAACCTGAGGGCGGCGCTGCGATTGCGGCTAATGCTGGCGAGGTCTTCACGTCGAGCGAAACGACCGCGAAGATCAAGGAACCCAAACCGCCTGAATGGACGCAGCTGCGAGACACCAAGATCCTCTTCACCTGTCTGCATCTGGCACCGGAGCAAGCCAAGGGCCTCATGAAATCTGGATGCACGACAATCGCCTACGAAACTGTAATTGAAGCGTATGGAAGGCTCCCCCTGCTTGTTCTCATGAGCGAAGTTGCAAGCAGGCTCGCAATCAACGCGGCAGGCGGAGCACCCACAGGCTACACTCGCGAAGCGCGCCTCGATAATGCTGCCTTGGGCCAGCGGCTTTGCTTCCCGTTGTGTTCGTTGCTTCGTCGAGAACCGCCTATGTGATAGTCGGGCCTTCGGCTGGCGGAAACACAATGCGGTCGTCCGTGCGGCAATAGGAATCAACGAACATTCGTCCGACTGGGTGATAGCGTTCCATATGCACGCGCATGGTTTCGTGATCCCATAGTTCGTCGCGGACATGGAAGTGGACCCCTTCGCCCAAGATGAGACGTCGAGTGTCACCAACGTCGATTACCTTCCAGGTCTTGCACTCCATCGCCCATGGCGCATCAGCAAGCCTTGGTGGCGCAATGCCGGTCGAGGACGCAAGCTTTAGCCCGAAATAATTCGGCTCGCCGATTTCGGGCGGAAAGTCGCCACTGGTCTCATGCATACTGCGCGCAAGCGGCTCGTCGGCCATGTTGACCACGAACTCGCCGGTACGCTGGATGTTTGAGAGTGTGTCCTTGATTCGCCCGTCGGGCCGCTTGCCGAGCGAAATGATGCAAAGCGGAGGGGTATCGCAATATACATTGAAAAAGCTGAAAGGCGCTGCATTGACTATGCCGCTGGGGCCGACCGATGTCACCCAGGCGATTGGTCGCGGCAACACAAAGGAGGTCAAGAGCTTGTAGCGATCGCGGGGCGAGAGATCAGCAGCCGCATATTGCATGTTTTAGATCCTGGTCTCTATTCCAATTGTTGTAACTTCACCAAAGCAGTTTGGGGGCGGTTTCGCATTCGGAACGGCCACGAAGGTTCCGGCGGAGAAGGGGCGTATACACATAGTTGTTGAACCCGTGGCTCATTTCAGCATTCACCGTCTAGTCGCGGCCTTTAAAAGCAATTACGAACGAGATAGTGCATCGCAATAGCTTGTACCGCATTCAGAAGTGCGAGGCAAATTGCATCGAATACTTGGCGATTCATCTTTTCTCGGCCCGAACGTCCATGCGACGACGAAGGCGCGCGTTGGGTCATACTTGTGGCATCAGCTTGAGCTCGGCGCGGTGCTCCGACGAGAGCCGTGCCTGTCGTAAAGACCGCACGACCTTCACGACGCAAGTGACGGAACCGGTGCACGATTCCCCCACCGGTCGAGCCCGGCTCAGCCCGCAGGGAGCAAGGCTCCTCGGAACGTACGATAGCCAGGTGGCATTTGGCAGTCGCGCGTGCTGCTGGTCTGGACGCGGCTGATCGTGCCGAACGGGCGTTCGATCGTCTTGGAACGACAGCCTGGCGCAGATGCGGCGGGCTACACCATCGTCCCATTGGCGCCCACTAACTGACTCCGCGATACGCGCTGCAACGGTCGTGCGCAGACCAACGAGCGAAGTCTCCTCCGTGACCAACGAGTGATGGCGGTCATCTCCCAGACATCGATTCAAAACTACAGGCGTTCTTTAGGGGCCGAAATCTGCTGCCGCGGCCGCTCGGGAGCGCGATCTACTTGATGCTCCATATTGCGTCAGTCTGACAGACGTTGATAAGTCTGTATGCCATTCCCGCTGACTTGAAGGCAGCGGTCGATCTATTTCCGGAAGCGCCTCGCCCAATCTATCTCCTGGCAACCGCCATAAATAGGACCTATTGACATACGATACGATGTAGTTTATCGGCAAATTTGCGCGTAGATCGATGCCGCATTTTTCGCTGCGCGCGTGTTCCACGAAAATTTTGGGGCGATGCATGCAATTCCGACAGGAGGCGAGAATGCGTAACAGCGTCCAAAAGCACCACGACCGAACCGTAAAGTGCTGCGCGATTTGCGGCGGAAAATTCGGTCTGATCCGCCACTATTATTGGCGGACCGCCCTTTGCTCCAGGAAATGCGTCGACCGCTTCAGCGCGCGGCGCGAGGCTGACCAAAAATGGCTTCGCTTTGCGCGAGGACTGATACATGCCACGCAGACGCAGGCGGAGTTTGAAGGGAAGTCCTTAGAGGGCGAGTCCGTGAAATATCATGCATGACTTTTACTCGGATGGGCCGTCCCTCCGTTGAAACGTGGGCCATGCGCAGAACAACGGAAGGCGGCCCATGCGATGCCGCAACAAGCAGATCCGAGCGGAACGCGCGGACCGATCCGCCCCATGAAGTTTATAGCTGTAAATCAAAGGACTTCGCGCGGCGATCGAACCTGATCGAACGTTCTCGCTCCCTAGCCCTTTTCTGGAGATCGCTCCAAACATTCAGGCTGAATCTACAGCAGGTTGTTCCTATATCGCACCTGAAACGGAAAGAGCGCTCAATTCGATGGTCAAGATGTCCTGGTAGAGCTGAGCTATCGTTTTCTTGTGGTCGAAGCCTGTCCTGGCCTTCAAATCTATCCCCAACCGGGGCGATTGCGTCATTCGATCCTCAAGGGACTGTCGCTCATCCAATCGAGTAAAGCCTCCAACGATCAATTTCATCGCACTTGACGTAAGACCGCCATCAACGTTTCTCAAGAACACCACGCATAGCCGACAGCTCCTTATGGAATTGAATTACTCCTGCAAACTGCGCGGCGAGGCCGCTTTGAGTATCAATACATGGCCGCTTGCGAACTATTGTCGTTCGAGTAAGAAAGCGCATCGATCTTTAGTTGGCGCGAGAGATGGAGGGGGCATCGCTAAAGGCGATGCTACTTACGCTCTCATCCCTGCTGTTGAAGGACTCACAAAGCTGCGACGTAGCTGAGTTCTTCAACGGCGTGCGAGATCGATTTGTGACCCGAGCGCTGTACATGGGTCGATCGGCCCTGGAAACTCGACAGCAATCGCGAATTTGGTGCGTGCGACAGTCAATTCGCCGAGCGGCAAGAGCAGCTTCCTGCAGGCCTGCGTTGAGAGCCACGGCGAGTGCAAGCTGCGCTGATCGCCGCGACGCCAGAAGGCAAAAAAGAACTGATCGGCTTCCAGGTCGGCATGCGCGAGGGCACACAGAGCCGGCGTGAGCTCCTGATCGACGTCAAGCAGCGCGGACTGCACAGCGCCGTGGAAATTGCTGTCGGCGACGGCGCGCTCGGCTTTTGGAATGTCCCGCTCTCGATCCAAGCCGCGATAAAGGAAGACTTGGGCGAAGTCCATCGGGCGCCGAACCGGCGTTCGCGGAAGTGGAGATCGACGTCTTTGCAGAGAAATACCGCGCCAGCGCGGGCGGGCGGTCGAATGCTTGGTCAAGGATCGAGAGAGTGTTCGCCACCTTGCGGCGCCGGACGGTCTGCACCATGTGTTCGTTGCTGTCGATCATCGCCAGGCTGATGTGTTCAAGCTGGTTCTCGCCGCACCAAAATCTGGCGACGGCTCAAGCCACAAATCAGTTGCCGAGGTCATCGCAGGTCAGATTCAACGATGGCATCGAATCATCCAAGTGCCGGCGAGCCACACCGCCCGATCACCTTACCATCCGACATCTCGCATGGCTCCGCTCGAATCCCGCGACGTCAATCATTCTCCGAGTTGAGGCGATGCCCCACAGTCGGTCGAGTTGAAACAATATATTCTCTAGTGCCATCGAGAGGATCACGCGACTTTGATTTGCTTGAAAGGGCAGATGGTCACTTGCCTGCTCCTTCGAAATTGCGGCGACTTCGCGTGGTATCCAGGGCGCAAACTCTGCAAACGTTACGCGCGCTTCATGAAAAGGAGCTTCTCTGGTTCGCCTTGTGCGAACAAGTCAGCAAACCTTACCATCGCACTGTTGAAGGATGCACATCTAAATTTTGGGGCAAATCTTCCCCGCGATTGACAGTTTTCTGGGATTGGCCTATCTTCAATATAACATATTTCAATACGATACGAAATGTCGGAGCGAGGAAGATGACCGATCTGGACGAATTGCGCAAAGCCACACTGCTGGCG
>NZ_JADPJQ010000031.1:0-1192 GCF_023073515.1 Bradyrhizobium sp. 17
CTTCTCGCCGCCAGTACGGCCACAGCCATGATCGGCGTCGTCCCGGGCGCACCGGCGCAATCGCAAGCGGCGAGTCGGAAAGCGCCGCAAGCCGCTGTCGCCTTCGAGGTGAACGGGAAGCCGTGCAGCCTTCAACTGGACACCCGCACGACGCTTCTCGATGCCTTGCGCGAGCATCTCCGTCTGACCGGAACAAAGAAGGGCTGCGACCAGGGCCAATGCGGGGCGTGCACCGTGATCGTGAACGGAGTGCGCATCAATTCCTGTCTTACGCTTGCGGTCATGCACCAAGGCGACAGGATCACCACGATCGAAGGATTGGGTCAGCCGGAGCGCCTTCATCCCATGCAGGCGGCCTTCGTCAAACACGACGGCTACCAGTGCGGGTACTGCACGCCCGGGCAGATCTGCTCGGCGGTGGCGGTGCTCGACGAGATCAAGTCGGGAATCCCGAGCCACGTCAGCGGCGACCTGACCGCTTCACCTGAACTGACGAATACCGAGTTGCGCGAACGCATGAGCGGCAACATCTGCCGCTGCGGTGCCTACTCCAACATCGCCGAGGCAATCGCCGAGGTCGCCGGGAGCAGCACATGAAGGAATTCACCTATGAACGAGCCGCTTCGTCTCAAGAAGCGGCCGCAAAGGCCCAGCAAACGAGAGGTGCGAAGTTCATCGCGGGCGGCACCAATCTTCTCGACCTGATGAAGCTCGAGATCGAGACGCCCCGTCATCTCATCGATGTCAATGGTCTCGGTCTCGACAAGATCGAGAATACCGAGGGCGGCGGAATCCGGATCGGCGCGTCGGTCAGGAACACAACGCTCGCCGCCGACATGCGCATCAGGCGCGACTATGGTGTCCTCAGCCGGGCGCTGCTCGCCGGCGCCTCGGGCCAGCTCCGCAACAAGGCGACGACCGCCGGCAATCTGCTCCAGCGCACGCGCTGCCCCTATTTCTACGACACCAATCAGCCTTGCAACAAGCGAAGCCCCGGCTCCGGTTGCGCAGCGATCGAAGGCGTCAGCCGACAACTGGCGGTCATCGGATCGAGCGAAGCATGTATCGCGACCAACCCCTCCGATATGGCCGTCGCCATGAGAGTCCTAGACGCTCAGATCGAGACGGTCGACGACAAAGGGCAGACGCGCAAGATTCCGATCGCAGAATTCCATCGCCTGCCCGGAGATAC
>NZ_JADPJQ010000098.1:0-160489 GCF_023073515.1 Bradyrhizobium sp. 17
TCGATCAGCTGCTTCCCTGGGCCTATCGCGCGCAATCCCTCAAAGCCGTGGCCTGAGAACGACGCTTACAGTTAAGCCGTTAACACCGGAGCAATTGCAGGCGGCGCTAGGTAACTTGATCATCAGGGCCGGGCGAGGCGTTGGGCCTCGCCCGGCTGATCGGTACAATTGGCCGGGCAGTTCGTGAGCTTGCCTACTGCTGAGCGGCGGCGCCTCGTGGTCTAGGCCGGATAGAATCCATCACCGTATCCACACACCTGCACCGGACGGAATCCTCGCCGCGACAGATCGTCGAAGGCTTGCTGATATGCCGCGCCATCGAGACCGTGCCGTGCTTGCCATTCGCCCGGCTGGTCCTTGTGCCAAATTGCAGCGTAGCGAGCGATCCCTGTGTCACTGTACCCGCTCACAGAAACCAGACGGAAACCTGCGGCGTTCTGGTCATGAAAAGCCTTTTGGTATTCACTCGCCGTCAACCCGTGCCGACCAACCCATTCTAGGCCAGGGCGCCGTTCCCAGATCGCTGCGAAGCGTACATCAACATTGACCCGGAAACCGCAAACTTGCAGGGGCGCGAAGCCGTCGGCGGCCATCTGATCGAAGGTCTGCTGGTATTGGCTCCGGGACATCCCGTGCCGCGCTTGCCAATCAGAAGATGTCCGCTGTTCCCAGATCGCGGCGTACCGGGCCTGGCCGTTCTCGGCGTAACCGCTGACGCAAACGAGTTGGTAGCCTTTTGCCACGAGATCATCGAATGTGGATTGGTACTGGTCGTTAGTCAGGCCGTGGCGCGCCTGCCATGCGGGACCATCGCGCAGTTGCCAGACAGCATTGAGCCGGGAGCCCGTCCCCTCGCTGTATCCGCATACATTGGTCAGACGGTACCCTTCTCTGACCAGCAAATCAAAAATCGATTGATAGGCCTCTGGGGTGATCCCGTGCCGTGCTTGCCATGCCGATCCGTCACCCTTGTCGAACAGAGCTGCGAAGCGTGTGTTGAAGCGGGAGAGTGCGGCAGACTCTTGTCCAGCCTGCCCAGCCGCGTTGTAGATGTCGGAAAAGTTCAGGTCGGCGTCGATCTGCCAGCCGCTCAGTGTTCCAATGGGAACTGGGGCGGTTGTCGGCGCAATGAACATACGCAGATGAGCGCCCCCGTTTAGAAATAGTCCGTTCACGTCGTGAGGCCCATCGCTCAAGTATGCCGTCCCAAGCTTCGTCGGCGTCCCCGGATTGGCAAAATCCTCAGACCTCCGCAGGATGAGCCGAAACGATGAGTTCCCCACGTTTGCATGCCAGTTGCCAAGCCAACAAGCCTCGCTCTGCACAAACGTCGGATCGCCGACGTCCGTGATGTACCAGCCCGAATTAATCTGCCAGTTCGGATCGTTGTTGTAGGCGATCTCTATGAATTTGCCTTCGCCCCAGTGGTTCTTGGCGAAGAACACCTGCCGATTGCGATCGAAGCCGATCAGCAAAAGCACGTGACCTCCGATGTTCGGGGTCTTGTGAAAGACATCGCAGATTACTTCGCGGTCTGCGAGAATGGTATTCTCTAGCGCGGCGATGCTCGGGTTGTTGCCGAGAGAACCCCAACCCGCGGCCCTATAGCGAGCGTTCACCCGCGCCAGCAGCGGAATGTGTTGCTCGCAAAATTCAACGGCGTCGTAGTCCTCCTGGCTCGCCAGTGCTTCTACGCCGGCAAATCCCAGTACGGGCAAGATGTCCAACAACGTCTGTTGATTTTGCAAGTATGGAGCCGCGTCCTCTGGAGGCGAGGCATTCTCTGAAATCTTCTCTGCGATGTCGCCACTGCCTTGGAATCCGGTCAGAGAGGAGTTGTTCTCTACCGGCCGCGCTGCAGCCCCCGCGCTGTCTCGGTTCAAAGCAAAGGCTTTGCCCATATGAAAGATGTATTCTTCGGATACGTCGATGAGCAGACCATACTTGCGTCGATATGCCGCCTCAAGCGCTGCGGCACCCGCAAACGCCCAGCAGGTACCGCGGTCGTTCTGTAGCTTGAATCCCGATTGCCATTGCGCCAACGAATAGACACCGTCGACGGGCTCCCGGAGCGCTCGCGGTCCAAGAACATCCACGCGTCCGAACTTCGTGGAGACTCGCAAGCCTTCGGCCAACGCCTTAGCGTAGGTATGTTTGTCCAAAGCCGGTGACGGGGTGACCTTGGCGTGCTCCGGTTTTCCTCTGAGAAACGCTGCCGTCTGGGATGAATAGTGAAGCATGTTGCCTCCGACCGAGTTGTCAATGTGGTAGTGTCATCTATTCCGTGACGCCTAAGTTGAGTACGTCTGACCGCGTGGAACGCGTGTGAACTCGCTCACATCGGCAAAATGAATCTACGAGTTGGTCTGCGCCTTCCGGATTGGCGTCCTGAGGGAATTCTCATCAGTGGGCGGCCTAAGCTTGGTATTCGCGAGTTGTCTCGGATTTAAATCGATAAGCCAGCGGCTGCTTCCCATAGACCGCTTGCCTGTCTGCGCCCGGGCCAGCTTAAATGGTAGCGTGGATCCGCTGGCCCAAGTCAGGAGCGCGCTGGTGCACTAGGGCCTCGGAGCGGGCGCCAGGGCCCTTATGAGGTTGCTGGCGCCCCCCTTCCGAAGTACGATCTCCTATAATGCCACTGCGGGTTGATCTGCACGATGAGATGTCCGAAGTGTCAGCACGAAAACCGAGCTGAGGCAAAATTCTGCGAGGAATGTGCCGCTGCCTTCATGCGCGGTTGCTCGAACTGCGGCAGTCCGAATTTGCCGGCAGCGAAATTCTGCTCGCAATGCGCGCATCCTACCGGTCTCGATGGCGAATACCGCACGGACACCCGGTTCTCTTCCCCCGACGCGTATACGCCTAAGCATCTCGCTTCCAGGATTCTCACCTCGAAGCAAGATCTTGAAGGCGAACGAAAGCAAGTCACCATTTTGTTCGCGGACATCGTTGGGTCCTTTGAGATCATAGCCGATCGAGATCCTGAGGAAGCGCAGAAGCTGCTGGATCCTGTGCTTGATCACATGCTCGAGGCCGTTCACCACTTCGAGGGAATGGTCACTCGGGTTATGGGAGACGGCGTTATGGCAGTGTTCGGTGCTCCGCTGGCCCACGAGGATCACGCGGTTCGAGCATGCTATTCGGCGCTCAGGATGCAGCAAACGGTTTCCGCATATGCGGAAGAAATTCGCCGCGTTCACGGCGCCCCGATTACAATTCGCGTGGGCATGAACTCCGGTGAAATCGTCGTCTCCGCGATCAACAACGATTTGTTCATGGACTATACGGTGGTCGGACAGACAGCCCATCTCGCCTCTCGAATGGAACAGATGGCGATGCCGGGGTCAGTGCTGGCGACGGCTGACACGGTCCGGCTGGTAGAGGGCTACGTGGAAGCAGAGTCGCTCGGTCTGATGCCCATTAAAGGATTAAGTTACCCCGTCGAAGTCTACGAAATCATCGAAGGCGCTGTCGAACGCACAAAGTTCCAGGTCGCAGCTTGGCGCGGACTAACCCCCTTTGTAGGCCGAGCAGTCGAAATCCAACAGCTCAGTCAGGCTCTCCATGAAGCCCGTGGGGGTCACGGCCAAGTGGTGGCCGTCGTTGGGGAGCCTGGCATGGGGAAGTCACGGCTGATCCACGAGTTCGTGCACTCTGCTCATACCGAGGATTGCCTGCTTCTCGAGACGAATTCGGCTTCGTATGGCCATGCCGCGTCGTACCTGCCTGTGATCGAATTGCTGCGCCACTACTACTTCAAGATTAATCGACGGGACAACGCGAAATCGATCCGCGAGAAAGTGACAGAGAAAATTCTGGCGTTGGATCCTGCTTTACAGGATACGATCCCACCTTTGCTGGACCTGCTGGACGCGCTGGATGCGGGCCATCCTTTCCAGTCCCTGGATCCCCTCCAGCATCGCCAGTACACTTATCAGGCAATCACCCGGCTGCTGTTGCGCGAGAATCGCGTTCAGCCGGTTGTTGCCGTGTTTGAGGACTTGCACTGGAACGATTCCTTGACGCTCGGTTTGCTGAGCGAAATCGTCGTGAACGCACGCGACGCGCGCCTCCTTCTGCTGGTAAGCTACCGTCCCGAATTCGTTGACGAGTGGAAGGGCCGGCCAAACTACCGAAATCTGCGACTTCAGCCGCTTGAGAGCGAGAGCCTGTCCAAGCTGTTGCAATCCCTTCTCGGATCGGAACCTTCCCTCGACAGTCTCAAACGCTTTGTTCTCGATCGAGCCGGCGGAAATCCGTTCTTTCTGGAGGAATTAGTTCGCGCCCTCGTCGATCGCAAGGTGCTGATAGGTCCGCGTGAGAATTACACAATCGGTAAGCCTTTCTCGGGCAACGAGATTCCCCCGACGGTCCAGGCAGTCCTCGCCGCCCGCATCGATACATTACCAAAAAGCGAGAAACGCCTGCTTCAGGAAGCTGCGGTCATTGGGCACGACGTTCCTGTCTCGCTCCTTCAGGAGATCAGCGGCCTGACGGACGACGAACTTCGTCCTCTACTCAACAATTTGCAGGCTGCTGAGTTTGTCTATCCCACGCAATTATTCCCTGACCTTCAAATTTCGTTCAAACACGCGCTCACTCACGATGTCGCTTACGCTGGCTTGCGAAGCGACCGGCGAAGCGAGATCCATCGGCGCGTCGTTGCGGCCACCGAGAAGCAATATGCGGGCCGCATCGGAGAGCAGGTCGAAAGGCTTGCCGATCACGCGCTTCGTGGTCATCTACCGGAGAAAGCCGTCATGTATCTGCGGGAAGCAGGAAAAAAGGCGGCGGATCGCGAGGCCTATCCGGAGGCGGCGATGCTTCTAGAACGAGCTCTGGAGGCTATGGCCCAACTGCCCGAAAGCGTTGACACCGTTAAGAAGGCTATCGACATACGTTTTGAGATGCGCAACGTGCTGCAGCCACTTGGAGATCGTAAACGTATCGCATCCTTGCTCGATGAAGCTGCTCAGCTCGCTGAAAAAATTGGCGACGACCAACGCGCCGGGTGGGTGCAATCCTATTTCACCGAGCAGTTCTGGATGCTGGGTCGCTACAAGGAGTCTATCGAGGCGGGAGAAAGGGCGCTTGCCGTCGCCGA
This sequence comes from Bradyrhizobium sp. 17, assembly GCF_023073515.1. Lineage (NCBI taxonomy): Bacteria > Pseudomonadati > Pseudomonadota > Alphaproteobacteria > Hyphomicrobiales > Nitrobacteraceae > Bradyrhizobium > Bradyrhizobium sp. 17. The sequence goes on from NZ_JADPJQ010000098.1 coordinate 5,105, forward strand.
TCAGATTTCAGATATGCCACTGCGCGTTGTCACAAACTTGCCGTTGGGCTTGGCGCATCACACAAGCGGAGACTACAAGAATGCGCTTGAGTATTTTGGTTGGAACACCGCCAATCTGGAGGGCAAATTATTAAATGAGCGTTTCGGGATGTTCGTCCTCCCCTCGGCATTTTCGCGCAGCTTCATTGCATGGGCCTTGGCCGACCTAGGGCGATTTTCCGAGGCTTTCGCTATCGGCGAAGACGCGCTACGTATTTCAGAGAATGCGAGTCATCCGTTCAGCTGCGGATACGCGCATCTTGGTCTCGGGGTTGTGGCTCTTCGTCAGGGAAATGTGCGCCGAGCACTGCGCTCCTTTGAGCGCTCGCTGGCCGCTGGCGCCTTTGCAGATAGCCCAGTCGGCTTCGCATTCGTTGCGCTGCATCTGGGTTATGCTTTGGCTCTCGCGGGACGCGCGAATGAAGGAATTCCCATTCTGCAACAGAGTATCGAGGTGGCGGAAACCCGACGGTTCGTTGCTCGCCACTCCCTACGCCTCGCCTACGCAAGTGAAGCCTACCTTTCGCTGGGCCGGGACACTGATGCGTTACAGATAGCGAGACGAGCACTTGATTCGGCCCGCGAACATAACGAGCGGGCAAACGAAGCTTATTCGCTGCGAATGCTCGGAGAAGTTGAACTATATCGCGGGGATCAAAGCAATGCAAAGATGTGGTTGACCGAGAGTTTGGCAATTGCAGAGGAGCTTGGCATGCGCCCCCTCAAGGCGAACTGCCATAAAGGGCTTGCCAATTTGTTCGACCTCGGCAAGCAGAAATCTGATGCAGAGCGTCATCGCGGCCTTGCCGATTCGCTAGCTGAAGAAATGGAAATGAGGTTTTGGGGATAGGGTTCGATGTGAAGCAGATCACAAGACGCCGTCACAGGTTGCGATAATTTAGCAAGCCATACCATGTGAGGGACGGTCATGCCCGAGCGCAAATCAGTAATCGTTACATTCAAACGGAAAGATCAGCGCCCTGACCAGGAGATGGACAAGCTTGAGATCTTGCGAGGGGCCCTGACGAAAGGGACACGTTCACATTTCTTGGATCCCGCAACTCTCGCAACTGGCCCCGACCGAACATCCATCAACGAGCAGGTCGTCGGATACGACGTAAACCAATATGAAGTGCCGATCGTCAGCGCGCAACTTAGTGAGAGCGAAATCCAGGCCCTGCGCAACAATGGCAATGTTGCCCACGTCGAATACGACGCACCTTGTCGTGCCATCGGCTATGGTCCCTACCATCATTTACGCTACAATCCGCGGCCGGTAACGGTAGAAGCGATCCCGGAAGGTGTGCAACAGGTGAAGGCGCCTTTGGTATGGGCCAAGTCAAAGGGCAAAGGAATTCGCGTTGCCGTCCTGGATACTGGCATTGATTTCTATCATCCGGACCTGAAAGACAATTATGTTGACGGCGTCACCTTCGTAGAGGGCACGTCGACGCCGATGGACGACAACGAGTTTGGTCATGGCACCCATTGCGCAGGTACCATAGCGGCCGCCGAGAATGGCGTCGGTGTGATCGGCGTTGCTCCGGAAGCATCGTTGTATGCGGTCAAGGTGCTGGACAAGAACGCGACGGGGCTATTTAGCTGGTCAATCGCCGGCATAGCTTGGTGCATTGAAAAGAATATTCACATCATCAGTATGAGCTTGGGAAGTGACTGCGTTCCAAACGCCCTAAAATTGATGTGCGACTATGCATGGTCAAAGGGGCTGTTGATTGTGTCGGGAGCGGGCAACCAAGCGAGAAACCCGGCGCCGCCTCAACAATCAAGCGTCGACTATCCCGCAAAGTACAGAAACGTTATCGCTGTATCGTCAATAGACTCGGACGAGGCCATTGCGCCGAACAGCGGCCGCGGTCCCGAAGTTGACGTCTGCGCGCCTGGTGTGGATATTTTGTCAACAATTCCAAACAACGAATATGGAACGTTGAGTGGAACGAGCGCGGCTTGTCCGCACGTGTCGGGGGTTGCGGCATTAACATGGGCAATTCATCCGAACTCTACCAACGAACAGATTTGGAACCTGATCGCCTCAACCGTCGACAACCTCGGTATACGGGGTCGCGATTGCCTCTATGGCTATGGTCGGGTAAACGCGTATGCGGCTTCGGGTGCGCTACTTCCGCCGCCGGTGATCCCGAAGAGGGGCGTTTGATCCCGTCAGGATCAGCTGAGCGAGAGTCGGGGCACGGCGCGCTTGCTGCTCACTCGTTCCGCGGCCGACCTCGGAGAACTGTCGAACATTGCAAGAGGTGTCACGCGCCAGCGCGCGGCACGGGTCACGGTTAACTGAAGATGCGATTGTTCCAGTTCTTCAGAGCATTCAGGACCGTAACGTCGGGAAGCTCATTGATCCGATGCCGGGACGAGATTCCAAGTGGATCGCACTCGATCGCATCCTTGAAAAAGAAAGCCGCCAACATATCTTGTCCGAGCTTTCGTAAGCACAATCCCGCCATATATCGAGCAACGGCACTCGCTGGAGGTCCGAGCATCGCGGCCGTTGAATAGGCTTCGGACGCCTCCTTCCATTCCTGTCGCAGGTAATGAATTTCGCCGAGCTCAGTCCATGCTTTCGAATCGTATGGATCGATGTCGATGACCTTGCGCGACCGTGAGAGGGCTGCGTTCTTATCGCCGAGCCAGAGCGCTTCTTTTGTGCGACTCTCCATGACCGCATGAAGATTCTCCCGGTAGAGAAGATGCTGAGCTGTGGTGCTGGGCTCGATACTTCGCGCGCGTCCTTCGGCCAGGTCCATCGTGCGTTCCATTTCTTTTGCATCGCCTGCGAGCTGCGGCAAGAAGCCGAACGCTCGATGGAACCTGCTTGTAAAGAGACCGGCGGTAAATTCGTCCGCGCCGGCAATTGTGTTTGCGAGAACCGCTTCGAATCGATTGCCCCACCTGACAAGCTCCGCATTATCACAACGATTCTTCGCCTTATGAACAAAGACCTTGGCTGTTGCATTGAAGCATTCAGGAATGGCCGTGGGCGCGTTAAGGGCGATGTCCGCGAACACGGACATGTCGGCGTTCCGATAATTCGAGGTTCGTTCAGGCAAATTGAGAACGAAATTGGCCGACGCGCGCCAGAATGCGAGCCGCGTTGTATCAGAGTCAGCACAACCGGCATCAAGGTGTTCGTATGGAATGAGAGTGAGGAGAGGCTGATAGAGGCACATCGAATGAAGCAAGGAAGCCACCCGAACCTTCTGATTGCCGGGCAGTCCGGCCCATTCGTCCAAAGCACCGCACAGATGTCGCCAACGTTCGCTACGAAGATTTTCGGCAAGTTCACGCGGATCGGCTACAGCGTATGCCTCCCCCGCTTCACGCGCGAGCTGAATACGGAATCCGGGGGAGAGGGCCCGTTGCGGAATAAATGGCGAACGGTTCGGCTCGACAAAGGAGCGCCAGCACTCCTCGAGATTCTGCGCGTGAAGCGGCCCGCCATTGAAGTTGGCAAGATCAAGATAAGGACGTAGCAGCCACGTCGAGAGGCGCGTATCCAAGCCTCGCAAAGGTATTAACCGAATAGCGCGTGCATGCCGCTCTTTTCACCCGTTTGATATCGCTCGTCCTTGAACTTAAGCCATTCCGCCTGTTGCTTGCTTACAAGCCTGAAATTTGCTGCGTAGTCGGGAAACTCTTCGGTGATGATGTCAATGGCGTCACTCAGCTCAGTAAGCATGTAGAGCACGGGTGTGGTCTCGAAAATGAAGTCCTTGTGCTTGACCTGAAGAATCAACGTCGAAATTAGTTCCCAGGTGTTGATGAGCAGCCTGATTTGGGCGTACTCCGTTGTGTTCTGTTCAGCCCGGGCCATTGCAGATACGTCACCCAATTCCCGCCGCCTTACCTCCGCGTGCTGATACAACGGATTGCTGCGCATCTTGTACAAAGTAGCTAGGAGTTGGGTCTTCTTCAAAGTCGCCTCCTATTTGCTGGATCGCAATTTCCTACTGCAACTCTGCCGCATCTTTTAGCACGTCTGTCGGACTCTCGAATACCGCAGGAAATCGATCAGCCGAGCTTTTCACTGTCTCGCCTCGTCGAGAGGCGATCGTCGGATCCATTGTTTCGAGGCGGGAGAGCGAACGCGCGGCTCAAGCTCATCCGCACGGATATTGGAAAATCCCCGCCCAGACAGCACCGCCGCCCCATCACACCAAAAACCAAATTATTGTAGCACTACTTTTAGGCGATGTCCTCTAGTTCACAGGTGAGGCTAGCGGCCTGTGTTTGCACGCGAATCGGGTGCGATAAGAGGATGTCCGCGCAACTGGGCCCATATCGGTGTCTCCTGGGCGATGCCCGAAAAACGCCTGGCTCCGCCGGCGAACGTCCTTTCGCGGCTTCGCAGAACGGCCCTCAATCCGCATGCGCCCGCGTGGCCGACGGCATGAAAAGGAACGGGCGGTTCACCGCAGTGCCCATTGCAGCGCGACAGCATGCAGGCCAACGAATTTCTCTGGCTTGATCCCCCTATGCTCCCCCAAGGCGGGCTGTGGTCTCGGAAACTGCTCAGGATCCTGCGCGGTCAAATTCCCGCCCCAACCTTGAGAGGGTCGAGCTCTAAGGGCTGGAAAATAGAAGCTCAAATAAAGCTTTGCCAAGTGTAGACCTGCACGCACGTCGCTTTTTTAGCTACTCTCTCTCCTTCGCTAAAATGAGAAAACGATACGCGGTCAACGGGGCGCCGATCCTCTCTGGTTGCTGCTTCGAAAGTGAATGCAACTCTTTCTTCGAGCAGAAAATTTCTGAGCTCTTTGGCGAATTCCTCCAGGGGTAGTCGTTGAGAGCCTCCCTTGCCAACTCCTCGCTTTCGTCCTGCCGTCTTCTGGGGCTTAGAGAAAAGCTCCTCACTTCCTGCATCGAGCCAACCTAAGACCTTTTCCAAGTACTCACTCATTTCCTCGACGCTTGAACCGTGCGGGTGAGCCATGGAATTGAGCTCTTCCCGTGAGACATCGTCCAGCCCCGATAAGACCTGCGCAACTTCTCTTAATTTCTTACCCATTCCTGCGCATTGTGCCGGAAGGTCAGTGTAGGCGCTACGGAGTTTTTGGATGGCTTGAAGTTCCGTCTTGCACTCGACATACCGTTGCTCACCTGCTCGCAGCGCCTTTAACAGAGCGTCTTCTTTTCCGACCAGCGGCTGAACAGCCTCACCAAGGCCCTTCTGATCATTGGGAGAGTCAAACGTGATCCGAAATCTAAACGTGTCGTCGGCGAGCGCGTGTGCATGGTGGCGCGTAAATACACTCATCGTACAATGCCCATGATGTGTGCTTCATATGCAGCGACAGCTTCACACTTTTCAGCCAAGTAATCGTACTTGTTGTAGGTCTTTTGAAGACCAGCCTTCGCGTGCCCAATGACTGCGTCTCGAACATCTTGGTTGAAGCCGAGCCGCGCCAGCCTCGTCTCGCAGGTGACGCGGAGGTCGTGAACACGGAACGGCTTTAGAGTGGCGCCAGGTTGCTCGACAGAAATCTGCTTGGAAATTTCCTGGTCAAGGCGAGCCTTGCCTTTGGAGAAGCCCGAGACGGGCACCTTGCCGCCACGGGTAGAGAACAGGAAGTAGTCATTACCTGGCCAGGCGGGCAGCTGCTCGAAAACTGACCAGGCTTGCTCGGCCATCGGGACAATGTGGTCGCGATCCCCTTTATACCGGTCCTTTGGAACCTCCAGCCACCTTTTGTCCGAATTCAACTCGGACCTGCGCGCCGCAGCCCATTCCGTGCGCCGCTGTCCAGTCAGCAGCAACAGGCGGTACAACGGACCAAAGGGATAGCCTAAAGAGGAGCTGGCGTGCCAGACCCACTTAATTTCGTCGTCCTCAAGGGCGCGGCCCGCTTCGTCGTTGTTCTGGAGGTCTCCGCGTTTGAACCCGTGAATCGGGTTATCGGCGATGATCTCGCGGTCGACTGCCCAATTGAAAAAGCGTGACAGATGCTTCCGAAGCTCTCGGGCAACGCCATGACGGCCGCTTTGGACGAGTTCATCGATCAGCTCGTGGATGTGGGAGCGGCGGAGGTCCTGAATCGGTGTTTTTGCCCAACGGGGCAAGGCGTGCCGTCGCAACACGCCATCCACGTTTCGCCAAGCGCCGACGTTCGGGATGATCTCGATTTGCATAAAGCGCTCAAAGACGGCCTCAAACGTGTTGACAGCCCGGATCAGGTTGCGCTCGCGCCTTTCCGTCCGCAGATCGCGACCTTCTGTCGCAGCCTGGATGATGTCCCGGGCCTGCCGGCGCGCATCGGTTAGCTCAAGGGGAGGCGTGCCGCCCAGGGTGATCCGGTGTTGCTTGCCGGCCAGCAGCCGCCCCGTCGGGCTGGTCCCGCCCTCTCCGACGACCCGGTAGATGACGCTAAAGGACTTCACATTTCGGGGCGTGATGCGCAGCAATAGACCTGGGCAGGCCTCGTCCTCGATTTCGATTCGTCCACTCGGCGGTGCCGCCGCTGGGTCGTACCGCAGGCGCTCCACGCCCTGCGGCGTCAACCTTTTCCGGTTCAGGCTCTTCATTTCTGCTCCCCCGGGGAGTGCTGGGGGAGTGCGGGGTAGCGTTTCTCACGCGTACGCGTCCGTACTCCTGGAGACCGGATTGTGTCGCGGTATCAAACATTTGACAAAGCAGGACTTTACGCATGGTTACCAGTTGGTTCTGGGGAGCTTAACCTTGCCAAGGTCGGGGTCGAGGGTTCGAGCCCCTTCGCCCGCTCCAATTTTCTCCCAAAGCATCCAGTGAGCCGGATGGGCACGTGGTTTTGCACGCCTCTGGCGGCCGTTTGGGTCTCGAATGACAATTCTGGTCACAGGCAGCGCGGGCCATCTCGGCGAGGGTCTTCTCCGCACGCTCCGCGGGCGCGATTCGTCTGTGCGTGGGATCGACCTGAAGCCATCGCCCTTCACCGATGCCGTGGGCTCGATCGTCGATTCCGACTTCGTCCGGGCCCAGATGGACGGCGTCACCGCGGTGATCCACACCGCGACCCTGCACAAGCCGCATGTGGCGACCCACAGCAAGCAAGACTTTGTCGACACCAACGTCACCGGCACGCTCAACCTGCTTGAAGCGGCCGTGGCCGCCGGCGTGCGCAGTTTTGTCTTCACCAGTACCACCAGCGCGTTTGGCTCGCAGCTTCGCCCCGAGGCGGGCCAAGCCGCGGTGTGGGTCACCGAGGACCTGCCGCCGATTCCGAAGAACATCTACGGCACGACCAAGCTGATGGCCGAAAATCTCTGCGAGCTGTTCTGTCGCGAGCGCGGCCTGCCTGTCGTGGTCTTGAGGACCTCGCGCTTCTTCCTGGAAGACGATGACGATCCGGCGATGCGGTCGGCTTACGCGCCGGAGAATGCGCAGGCCAACGAGCTGCTCTATCGCCGGCTGGATATCGCGGACGCGGTGAGCGCCCATCTGCTCGCCGCCGAGCGCGCGCCGGACATCGGGTTTGCCCGCTACATCCTGTCGGCCACGAGCCCGTTCGAGCAGCGCCATCTCGCCGCACTGGCGCGCGACGCGGCCGGTGTGGTGCACGAGCTCTGTCCGGATTGTGCGGAGCTCTATGCGGCGCGAGACTGGCGGCTGTTCCCCGCGATTGACCGCGTCTATGTCAACGAGCGCGCGCGGCACGAACTCGGCTGGCGGCCCGAATTCGACTTTGCGCATGTCCTGAAATGCCTTCGCGATGACCGCGATTTTCGCAGCACGCTGGCGCGCGATGTCGGGTCGAAAGGCTATCATGAGACGATTTTCGACGATGGTCCTTACCCCGTCGCCCCGTAGCCGCCACCTTTGCTAATTCGCTCGATTCGTCAGATGTCTACCCGGAGTCACCGGCAGCAAGATGGCCGGAGCCGTTCTACTTTGCATGGGGTTGTTTTCGCGTTTTTTTGTTCCAGACCTCCTGCTGCCTGCAAATTAGCCGCGCATGATCTCGATTCTGCGCTGCAGCGAGAGCGTTGTCGTCGCGGCATTCGCGATCATTGCCTTTCCGTCTCAATTTTTACTGAGCGCTATCGCAGCGCACGCGGCGCGCTTCTCACCGCTCGCAGATGTGCTAACCTTCTGCGTCTGTCCTCTCGACAGAGTCCGAACTTCGCCTCTCGATAGCAAATTAAAATAAATGTGCAGCCCTGATGGCTGCCTTAGGGGAGTGACGCGATGAAATTCCATCGATCCGTCTTTCAATCCGTCCTGGCGCTTGCAGCGGTTGCCCTTCTCGCGGGGACAAGCGTCGGTCACGCGCAGCAGCAGGACAAGAACAAGCCGCTGAAGAAATACGAATCCGGCACCAAGGAGTTCTGGACCCATCCGCCGGACGACTGGTTTCTCGGCGACGAGACCGAGGCGCAGAAGGGCCTGGCGCCGCCGTCGGGTCCGCCCACCGGCGCGTCCGACGCCGAGCTCGCCAATATCGTCAAGAAGGTCAAGCTGCCGCCGGGCTTCAAGATGGAGGTCTACGCCTCCGGCGTGCTGGCCGCGCGGCAGATGGCCTGGGGTGACAAGGGCACGCTGTTCGTCGGCTCATTCGGCCTCGGCAACGTCTATGCGATTAAGGACAACAACGGAAAGAAAGAGGTCAAGACGATCCTCAAGGGCCTGAACATGCCCACGGGTCTGGCCGTCAAGGACGGTGCCCTCTACGTCATCGCGGTCGACAAGCTGATCCGCTACGACGACATCGAAAACAAGCTCGACAATCCCGGCGAGGGCAAGGTCGTCTATGACGACATGCCGTCCTATGCCGCGCATGGCTGGAAATACATCGCGGTCGACAAGGAAGGCTGGTTCTACATTCCGTTCGGACCGCCCTTCAACATCGGCATTCCCCCGACCAGCGTGTCGCAGATCCGCCGGGTCGATCCCAAGACCGGCAATGCGGAAATCTATGCGCTCGGCGTTCGCAACTCGGTCGGGGGCGACGTCGATCCGCGCACCGGCAAGTTCTGGTTCACCGAGAATGCCCGCGACTGGATCAGCGACGATCTGCCCTCAGACAAGCTGAACATGATCAGCAAGATCGGCGAGCACTTCGGTTATCCCTACTGTCACCAGGGTGATCTGCCGGATACCAAGTTCGCGATGGGCCACAAATGCTCCGAGTTCACGCCGCCCGTGCTGAACCTCGGCGCTCACGTCGCTCCGCTGGGCATGAAGTTCTATACCGGCGACCAATTCCCGGCCGAGTACAAGAACAACATCTTGATCGCCGAGCACGGCTCCTGGAATCGTCACAAGTACCAGGGCGGCCGCATCATGCGCGTGATCGTCGGTCCCGACGGCAAGAACGCCAAGCAGGAGGTGTTCGCCTCCGGCTGGATCGAGGGCGACCAAGGCTATCTCGGCCGTCCCGACGACATCATTCTCGCCAAGGACGGCTCGATCCTGGTCGCCGACGACTGGGCCGGCGCGATCTACCGCATCAGCTACAGCAAGAAGTAGCGTAAGACGACGCGAGGCTGCGGTGCCGAGAGGGCGCCGCAGCCTTTCTCATTTCAATTTCGCACGCTGTCGTTTCCGATCGCGCACCGCTTGCGCGCAAGTCCGGAACCCTTGGCCACGAACGCGGGTTATCGAATTCTCAGATGCGTCATTGCGCATCATAGCTCGCGCTTCTTCGCCCCGGAATGACGCGTTCGATAGATCGGAATTCCAATCATGCGCCGGCAGTTCATCTCGCACGCAATCAGCGCGGTCGCGCTCCTCGCGCTCGGTTCTCTCCCCACGAGCGCCGCCGACAATGCCGCGATCAAGGAGAAGGCCGCCGTCTGCGCCGGCTGTCACGGCGAGAACGGCATCTCGCAGACCGAGAACATTCCTTCGCTCGCGGGCCAGCCCGATCAATTTCTGCAATGGCAGCTCGTGTTTTTCCGCGCCGGCTCGCGCAAGAACGACCAGATGCAACCCATCGCCGAGGAAATCACCAACGAGGACGTCCGCAATCTCGGCGCCTATTTCGCCGCGCTGACGCCGCCCACAGCGGCGGAGGACAAGGATCCGGACCTGTCGAAAAAGGGCGCCCAAGTTGCCGCCGGCCGCCGCTGCGCCTCATGTCATACGGATAGCTTTGCCGGCACCAAGGCCGTCGCGCGGCTGGCGGGCCAGCGCGAGGAATACCTGGTCAAGGCGCTGCACGACTACAAGAGCAGCCAGCGCGTCGGCGGCGGTGGCGCTGCGATGGCCGATGTCGCCTATCACATGAGCGATGAGGAAATCACCGCCGTCTCGCACTATCTCGCGTATTTCAAATAGCGGAAGCTGCGGCTACCCCACCCGCTGCTTCTCATACGCTTTCAAATGCGTGTAGGCGATGCGCAGCTTCGGCACCGGCACCTTGGCGGCATCGGCGCGAGCGATGAGGTCGCCGATGACGTGATCGGCCTCGACCGGCAGGCCCGCCTTGACGTCGCGGAACATCGAGGCCGTCATCGGTGAACCCTCGGTGGTGAGGTTGCCCTTCACGCGCTCGAAGAACGGCCCGCCCGGCGTGTAGCCCGACGCGGTGGCGATCGCGCTGGTCTCGTCCAGCATGCCGAGCAGGAAATCCCTGCCGCCGGGAGCGGCGAGAATATTGCCGACGGAGGTGCGCATCAGGCTGGTGGACGCGGCCAGCGAGGACAGGAACACCCACTTTTCCCACATGTCTTGCATGATGTTCTGGCTGGCGGTGGCCCCAGCGATGCCGCTCTTGAAGGCCTCGTCGATCGCCTTGACGCGATCCGACAGCTCGCCGTCGCGCTCGCCGTAATTGATCGACTGCATCGGCTGGAGCTGCACCACCTCGCGCTTCTCGTTGAGCGTCGCGGCGATGGCGCAGAGGCCACCGAGCACGCGCTCCTTGCCGAACTTGTCGTCGAGGATATCGAGATGCTTCATGCCGTTGAGCATCGGGATGATCGCCGTATTGGGCCCGACTGCTGCCGCGAACGACTTGATGGCGTCGTCGAGGTCGAAGGCCTTGCAGCTCAGCAGCACGACGTCGAACTTGTCCTTGAGCGCGTCGGCCTGAATGGTCGGCGGATTTTTCAAGGTCACGTCGCCGTTCGGGCTTTTGATGACGAGGCCGGCGCTCGCGAGCTCGCTGGCGCGCCGCGGCCGGACCAGGAAGGTGACGTCGCGGCCGGCCTGCAACAGCCTGCCACCAAAATAGCCGCCGATGGCGCCAGCGCCGACCACGAGGATACGCATGGGATTGTCCTTGTTGTTGGTTCTTTTTCGTCGTCTTGGCGAAAGCCAGGACCCATTACCCCGACTGCCTCTTGTCGGACAAGTCGGAGCCCCCGCCTATCGCCAAACGCGATCCGGTGGTTATGGGTCCTGGCTTTCGCCAAGATGACGTCGAGGACATTGTTCGGTTTCCCTGCTTCGAGAAAATCACTTCCCCGACACCATCTCCTCGACCTCGCGCAACTGCTCCTTGCCGAAGAACATCTCGTTGCCGACGAAGAAGGTCGGCGAGCCGAACGCGCCCCGCGCGACAGCTTCCTCGGTGTTCTTGATCAGTCTGCCCTTCACCTCCGGTTCCCCGGCGCGAGCGAACAGCTTTTGCGCGTCGAGGCCGGAGGACGCCAGCGCCTTCGCGGCGATTTCCGGATCGTCCATCTTCTTCGGCTCGCCCCACATGTGATGGAAGGCGGCTTCGACATATGCTTCGAACACGCCCTCGAGCTGCGCCGCGATCGCTGCGCGCATCAGGTTCAGCGTGTTGACGGGGAAGAACGGATTCATGACATAGGGCTGCACCTGGAAGCGCTTGACGAAGCGCTCGGTCTCGACCGCGTGGAATTCGCGCTTGTTCTTGATGCCGGCAAGCGTCTCGGCGGGGGACTTGTTGTTGGTCGATTTGAAGATGCCGCCGAGCAGGATCGGCACATATTCGAATTTGACGCCGATGCGCTGCTCGATGGCGGGGATCGCGAGATGGCTGAGATAGGCGTTCGGACTGCCGAAATCGAACAGGAATTGCGGGGCTGTGCGGGTCAAAATCATGCTCCCTGACGTTGCTTTTTTCGCATTGTGGCGCAGCGCGCGCCGCGGGTCTACCGTTTAATGACGGTCATAATCTCTTGATGATTTGGTCAGGTCAGGCGCCGGATCGTCCGCTTGCGCCACACCAGAAGGTAATAGCCCATCTGCAAAAGGAACATGGCGCAGAACACGATCGGATAGGCGGCCCACACACCCTGAAGGCCAATCGTGCGGCTCAGGATCACTGCGGATGGCAGCTCGATCGCCATAATGGCGAAGACCGCGAGCAGCATTGGCGTCAGTGCCACGCCGGCAGCGCGCATCGCGCCGGAAAATACCGTCGCCAGGCCGAACGGCACCGAGCTCCACAGTGCGATGTTGAGCAAGCTCTTCGCCAGCTCGAGCACGGCGTCATCAGTGATGAAGATGCCGAGCACGGCGCGCGGCGCGAGATAGATCAGCGCCACCAGTCCGCCCGTCAGGACGATGTTGAACGCAAGTCCGGTGCGCACGATGCCGTCGAGCCCCGCTCTGTCGCCGCGGCCGACCGCTTGGGCGCCGAGGATGGAGACTGCTATCGAAATCGACATCGCCGTGAACTGCGTGTAGCCCATCACCTGGTTGACCGCGCCATAGGCTGCGGTGGCGTTCGAGCCGAAGCCGTTGACGAGGCCGAGCAGCACCAGCTCGGCGATCGCCATCACCACCATGCCGATCGCGCTCGGCAGTCCAATGCCGAGGATCTGTCCCAGCACCACACGATTGAGCCGCAGATGGCGCAGCAGTGCAGCGTCCGGTGCCAAGGCATGTTTTCTCCGCAGCAGATAGGCCGCCAGCGCGACCAGCGTCAGCGCGTTGGCGATCGCTGCCGCCCAGGCCGGGCTGGTGATGCCGGCCGCCGGCAATCCGAACGACCCGCGGATCAGCATCGGCGTCAGGATCAAGCCGATCGCGGTCGACAAGGCCAGCGCCAGCAAAGGCGTCAGCGCGTCACCGACGCCGCGGATCATCGCCGTCATCAGCAGGAAGACGAAGCCGAGCGGCATGGTGAGCAGCATGATGCGGGCATAGGCGCTAGCCTGGTCGAGAATGTCTGCGGGCGTTGCGAGCATCATCATCAATTGCCGGCTGAAGATGCCGCCGATCAGTGCAATTGCAATCGAGAGCAGCAGGCCGATTGCGAGCGTCGTGCCGACGATGAGCTTGATCCGGCCCTGCTCGCCCGCACCATAGGCCTGGCCGATCAGCACCGTGGCGCCGGTGCTCAGCCCCATGACGAAGGCGAAAAGGAAGAACATCACCGGAAAGAACACCGAGACCGATGCAAGCGCGTCGATCCCGATCATCTGGCCGAGATAGACGTTGCTGACGGTGCCGAACAGTGATTGCAGCGCGTTGCTCAGCATCAACGGCGCGAGGAAGCGCAGAAAACTTTTCCAGAGCGGCTTGGCTGCGGACATGGATTGGCCTTTCAGGGCCTGCGAAACCGTCGCCACGCGCAATGCGCGTGGCCTGGCCGTCGATGGGGTTGTGAGAAGGCGCGCACCTAAGCGCGGTCGCTGTAGGCGAGCTTGACAATGTGGTCGCGGATGTCGGCGGGCCAATCTGCGATCAGTCCGGTGAAACGCCGCCGATCATCCGCAAACAGCGCGCGCGATGCTTCCTCGAACTGCGGCAGATTGCCGGCCATGGTCGACATGAAGTGATAGGCCGCATCGCGCGCCTGCCGCTCGCGGTCCTTGTCGCCGCTGGCACGCCGCGCCTCTTCGACAAGTTTCCGTAGTGCGACCGAGGCGCCGCCTGCTTGCGCGCTGAGCCACTCCCAGTGCCGCGGCAGCAGCGTCACCTCGCGCGCGACCACGCCGAGCTTCGGCCGGCCGCGACCGCGCGGCTCGCTCGGCGATGCGGTGTCCTCAACCGGGGGCGGCACAAGCTTCGCCAGCCGCGCCAGCACCTCCCGGTCTCCGCCGCGCAGATCGAAGTCGATCGATCTGCCCGTGGCGTCCTCGAAGATGATGATGGGCTCGTCCGGCCGCTCCGTCATCCTCTTGATGACCAGCGCGACCTCTCCTGCTGGCCCGGAGACCAGACGGCGATGCCCTTGGAAAGCGGTGAAAGTCTTCTGCATTGGAATCATTGCCATATTGGTCGCGATGGCAGCTTTAATACCCGGGTAAATTGCTAAGGTCAATATACCCGGGTTAAAATACTCGACCGGATGGCTCGACATTGCGTTCCCGGGCTGGCACGAACGCGCGGCCGATCGAACCATGCCTAGCCCCGGGGACCACGCGATGCTGACCGTTCATCACCTCAACAATTCCCGCTCGCAGCGCGTGCTGTGGCTGCTCGAAGAGTTGGGCGTGCCTTACGAGATCGTGCGCTATCAGCGCCAGCCGGACATGCGCGCGCCGAAGGAGCTCCGCGCCATCCATCCACTCGGCAAGTCGCCCGTTATCACGGACAACGGCAACACCATCGCCGAATCCGGCGCGATCATCGAATATCTCATCGCCACCTATGGCAACGGCCGGCTGGTCCCGCCGCCGAACACGCCGGAGCGGCTGCGCTTCACCTACTGGCTGCACTATGCGGAAGGCTCGGCGATGCAGCCGCTGCTGCTCAAGCTGCTGTTCACGCTGATGCCGAAGCGCGCGCCGGCGTTGCTCCGCCCGCTGGTGCGCAAGGTCTCGAACCAGGCGCTTACTGCGCTGGTCAATCCGCAGCTGAAGCAGCACATGGACTATTGGGAAGGCGAGCTCGGCAAGAGCGAGTGGTTCGCCGGCAACGAGTTCACCGCCGCCGACATTCAGATGAGCTTTCCGCTTGAGGCAGCCCAGGCGCGCGGCGGGCTGGAGCTCGGCCATCCCAACGCGATGGCGTTCCTGGAGCGCATTCATGCACGGCCGGCGTACAGCCGCGCCCTCGAAAAGGGCGGGCCGTATCAGGTCGGTCGATAGTTAGCTTTCATCAGTCCGCGTGCAGCACGCGCCCGCGCGTCTCCGGGAGCGCGAAGGCGGCGATGAAGAACAGCGCGTAAGCCACCACCGCGAAGATGGCGATCGCATTCGCAAGCGACGTCGTCGCCGATAGCGCTCCGACCAGGAACGGAAACAGCGCGCCGATGCCGCGGCCGAAATTGTAGCAAAAGCCCTGGCCCGAGCCGCGCAGTCGCGTTGGATAAAGCTCGGTCAGGAACGCGCCGACGCCGGAGAAATAGCCCGAGGCGAAAAAGCCGAGCGGGAAGCCGAGCACCCACAGGACCTCGTTGGTGAGCGGCAGCTGCGTGTAGAGCAGCACAACCGCTATCGCGCCGATCGAGAAGGTCAGAAAGAGATTGCGCCGTCCGATCCGGTCGGCGAGCCACGCGCCGGTGAGATAGCCGATGAAGGAGCCGATGATCAGCGTCGAGAGATAGCCGGTCGAGCCGACGATCGACAGATGCCGCTCCTTGGTCAAGAACTGCGGCACCCAGAAGGTGACGGCGTAATAACCGCCCTGGCAGCCCGTGGCCATCAGCGACGCCAGGATCGTGGTCTTCAGGATCGGGCCCGAGAAAATCTCCCAGAGCGCCGGGCGATTGCCGCTCGCGGCCTGCTTGGCGCGGGCCTCAGCCGCGATCTCCGGCTCGGTCACCGAGCGGCGGATGTAGAACACCAGCAGCGCGGGCAACGCGCCGATCACGAACATCCAGCGCCACGCTGTCTCCGCCGGCAAAGCCGAGAACAGGATCGCCTGCGACAGCACCGCGAGGCCCCAGCCGACGGCCCAGCCCGACTGCACCGAGCCGACTGCACGCCCGCGATATTGCGGCCGGATCGCTTCACCCATCAGCACGGCGCCCGCCGCCCACTCCCCGCCGAAGCCGAGGCCCAGCACCGCGCGTGCGATCAGGAGCTGTTCGAAATTCTGCACGACCGCGCAGACCAGCGAGAAGAACGAGAACCAGATGATGGTGATCTGGAGCGTTCTGACCCGGCCGATATGGTCGGAGAGATAGCCGCCGAGCCAGCCGCCGATCGCGGAGGCCAGCAGCGTCACGGTGCCGGCGAGCCCGGCCGACCCCGCATCGACCTTCCACAGCGCGATGATGGTGCCGATCACCAGCGGATAGATCATGAAGTCCATGCCGTCGAGCGCCCAGCCTGCGGCGCACGCCCAGAACGTCCGCCGCTCCGGCGCGTTCATGTCGCGATAGAAGGCAAGAAGGCTGGTGTCCTCGATCTCGGCGCGTTCGATGCGCTGGTTCGGATCAACGGTGGTCATGCGCGATTCCCGACAGTGTTTTCTTTGGCAGTTTCTCTGGCCTGGCGGTGGTAGCACGCGCGGGGGCGCGCGCAAGCCGGCCGCCGGCCTTCGCGCCATGCAAGTACAGAGTTACTGCCCCGCTGCTTCCGCGCCCCGGGTGCGTGGATCGGGCGCGCCGAGCGGCCCGTTGGCGGTCACCGCGATCGAATTCGCCGATGTCTGCCCCATCGGCGTGACGATGAGATGATCCATCGCCTTCAGCTCGAGCAGCACATCATCGGGAAAGCCGCTCTCGACCCGGACCTCGTCGGGCAACCATTGGTGATGCAGCCGCGGCGCGGCCACGGCAGCCGCGACGTCCATCTTGTAATCGAGGACGTTGACGATCACCTGGAGCACGGCCGAGATGATGCGGCTGCCGCCCGGCGAGCCCGTCACCAGCACCGGCTTGCCGCCCTTCAGGACGATGGTCGGCGACATCGAGGACAGCGGCCGCTTGCCCGGCCCGGGCAAATTGGCCTCGAAGCCGACGAGGCCGTAGGCATTGGAAGCGCCGACCGCTGCGGTGAAATCGTCGAGCTCGTTGTTGAGCAGCACGCCGGTGCCGTCGGCGACGAGGCCGACGCCGTAGCTGAAGTTCAGCGTATAGGTGTTGCTGACCGCGTTGCCGCTGCCGTCGACGACGGAAAAATGCGTGGTGTTGCTGCCCTCATGCGGTGAGGTCGCAGTGGAAACGAGCTGTTCCGACGGCGTGGCGCGATCCGCGGAGATGGTTGCCCGCAGCTTGGCCGCATAGTCCTTGCCGGTGAGCGTCCCGATCGGCGCGTTGACGAAGGCGGGATCGCCGAGATAGCGCGCCCGGTCCGCATAGGCGCGCTTCATGGCCTCGATCAACAGATGCAGCGAGGCCGGCGATCCCTGCTTCAGATCGGCGAGCTGAAAACCTTCGAGAATATTGAGCGTCTCCACCAGCACCACGCCGCCCGACGACGGCAGCGGCATCGACACGATGTCATAGCCGCGATAGGTGCCGCGCACCGGCGCGCGGATCACCGCTTGATAGGATTTCAAATCCGCTGGCGTCATGATGCCGCCCGCATCAGTCACGGCCTTGGCGAGTTTTTCCGCGACCGGCCCTTCATAAAAACCGCGCGGGCCCTGTACGGCGACAGTCGACAGCGTTTCGGCGAGATCGCTCTGCACCAGCCTGTCGCCTTGGCTGAGCGGCGTGCCATCAGGCCGCGAGAATATCCGGGCCGAGGAGGGCCAGCGCACCAGCCGCTTGTGCCAGCCCGGCAGCGTGTCGGCAATGTCGTCGCCGACGAGGAAGCCGTCGCGGGCGAGCACGATCGCGGGCTCGAGCAGTTGCGCCAGCGTGAACCGGCCCGAGCCACATTTTTCCAGGGCGAGCGCAAGACCCGCGACGGTGCCGGGCACGCCGACGCCGAGCGCAGAATCCCGCGACTTCGCCGCATCGGGCTTGCCGTCGGCGCCGAGGAAAATCTGCGGCGTGGTCGCAGCCGGCGCGGTCTCGCGATAATCGATCGTGATGTCTTCGTTGCGCTCGGTGGAATGAATCACCATGAAGCCGCCGCCGCCGATATTGCCGGCCCGCGGATAGGTCACGGCCATCGCAAAGCCGGTCGCGACCGCGGCATCGACGGCATTGCCGCCGCGCCGCAGGATATCGGCGCCGACCTGCGCGGAGATTTTCTCCTGCGCTACTACCATGCCGTGTTCGGCGGGAACGGCGTGCACGGTGTCGAGCGCGGGCGGCACATAGGCCCGCCGCGCATCCTGCGCGGTCGCGGTCGGAAGTCCGAACGCCAGAGTGGCAAGGAAGGCGAAAAATGTCCGCCGTGTCGAAAAAGACGACATCATCAAACTTCCGCAATGGCCATGGGCAGTTCACATGCAGCGCTGCAATGCTATACGGTTTGCCCCGACAGAGGCAAAACTGTTCGTGATGAGGATTATGGAGTGACGACGATCGCCCGGGATGCGCGGATCGCCGGCGCGCAGCGGACCTATCCGCCGCGCAGCGCCGTCGTCAGCTGGATCTTCTTCGACTGGGCCGCGCAGCCTTATTTTACGCTGATCACGACCTTCGTGTTCGCGCCCTATTTCGCCACCGGCATTGCGCCGAATCCCGCCACCGGGCAATCGTTGTGGGGCTTTGCGATGGCTGCCGCGGGCCTCGCGATTGCCTTGATGTCGCCGGTGCTGGGGGCTATCGCCGATGCGTCGGGCCGCAGGAAGCCGTGGATCGCCGGATTCGGCGCAGTGCTGGTGCTGGCATCCTGCACGCTGTGGATCGGCAAGCCCGGCGATCCCTCGATCATTCCGCCGCTGCTCACCGCGGTCGCGCTCGCCAGCGTTGGCGCGGAATTCGCCACTCTCTTCAACAATGCGATGATGCCGACGCTGGTGCCGCCGGAGCGCATCGGGCGGCTCTCCGGCACCGGCTGGGCGACGGGGTATGTCGGCGGCATCGTCAGCCTGATCATCGTGCTCGGCCTGCTCGCCGCGAACCCCGAGACCGGTCGCACGCTGCTCGGTCTCACGCCTCTGTTCGGGCTCGATCCCGTCAGTCATCAGGGCGACCGCGCCGCCGGACCGTTGACCGGGCTTTGGTTCATCGTTTTCGTGACGCCGATGTTCCTGTTCACGCCGGACTATCCGGCGAAGCGTCCGGTGCGCGAGGCGCTGCACGAGGGGCTGTCGGAGCTGAAGCAATCGATCAAGGGGCTGCCGCAGCAGAAATCGCTTGCGGCGTTTCTACTCGCCAACATGATCTACACCGACGGTCTGGTGTCGCTGTTTGCCTTCGGCGGCATCTATGCCGCGGGTACGTTCGGCTGGCACACGATCCAGATCGGCACGTTTGGCATCATGCTCGCGATCGCCGGCGCGTTTGGCGCGTGGTTTGGTGGCAAGCTGGACGATCGCTTCGGGCCGAAGCGCGTGATCGCCGGCAGCATGCTGGTCCTGCTGCTGGCGCTGGCGGCGATCCTGCTGGTCGACAAGGATTCGATCCTCTTCATCAAGGTCGCGCCGCCCGCGCCCGGCGGCGGATTGTTCGCCGCCGCGTCAGAGCGCGCTTATCTGGTGCTGGGCTGCCTGATCGGTGCGGCCGGTGGTCCGCTGCAAGCGGCCTCACGTACGCTTCTGATCCGTCTCGCACCGAAGGACCGCATCGCGCAGTATTTCGGTCTGTTCGCACTGACGGGGAAAGTGACGTCCTTCATCGGCCCGCTGCTGATCGGCGTGATCACCGCGGTGACGGCGAGCCAGAAGGCCGGCATGGCCGTGCTGGTGGTGTTCTTCGTCGCGGGTCTGGCGCTGTTGATGCGGGTGCGGGAAAATTAGCGTCGTCCCGGCCTAGTGCGCAATTGCGCACGGGGACCGGGACCCATACCGCGTGATTGCTCGTTGCCGCGACACGGCCAGTACCGCACACCAAACTACTTCCTGGGCTATGGGTCCCGACCTTCGCCGGGACGACCCGTCGAGAGTTTAGTACACGACAGATCTAGTGCCTGAAGTGCCGCGTGCCGGTGAACACCATGGCGATGCCATGCTCGTCGGCGGCCTTGATCACTTCGTCGTCGCGCATGGAGCCGCCGGGCTGCACCACGGCGGTGGCGCCGGCCTCGATGCAGGCGAGCATGCCGTCGGCGAACGGGAAGAACGCATCCGACGCCACCACCGAGCCCTTGGTGAGCGGTTCGGCGAGCTTCAGCTCGGCGGCCGCATCCTGAGCCTTGCGTGCCGCGATCCGCGCTGAATCGACCCGGCTCATCTGGCCGGCGCCGATGCCGACGGTCGCGAGATCCTTGGCGTAGATGATGGTGTTGGACTTGACGTGTTTTGCGACACGGAAAGCAAACTTCAGGTCGCGCATCTCGGCATCAGTGGGCGCGCGCTTCGTGACAACCTTGAAGGTCATGTCGTCGACGACGGCGTTGTCGCGGCTCTGCACGAGGAGACCGCCCGCCACCGTCTTGGCGGTGAGGCCCGGCGCGCGCGGGTCGGGCAGGCTGCCGGCGAGCAGAAGCCGAAGGTTCTTGCGCGCGCCGATGATGGCGATCGCTTCCTCGCTAGCGTCAGGCGCGATGATCACCTCGGTGAAGATTTTCGTGATCTCGCGCGCGGTGTCAGCATCGAGTGCGCGGTTCATCGCGATGATGCCGCCGAACGCCGAGGTGGAATCGCAGGCCAGCGCCTTGCTGTAGGCGCCGACGAGGTCGGAGCCCTCCGCGACGCCGCAGGGATTGGCATGCTTGACGATGACGCAGGCTGCGGTGCGCTTGGCGTCGAACTCGCCGATGCATTCATAGGCCGCATCCGTGTCGTTGATGTTGTTGTAGGAGAGCTCCTTGCCCTGGAGCTGCCGCGC
Organism: Bradyrhizobium sp. 17; assembly: GCF_023073515.1. Classification (NCBI taxonomy): domain Bacteria; kingdom Pseudomonadati; phylum Pseudomonadota; class Alphaproteobacteria; order Hyphomicrobiales; family Nitrobacteraceae; genus Bradyrhizobium; species Bradyrhizobium sp. 17. The sequence continues at coordinate 25,789 of NZ_JADPJQ010000098.1, forward strand.
GGTCGAGACGCCCGGCCGCTTGTCGGGCGTCGCATAGAACGCCGCGGTCTGGTGCGGATTCTCGCCATAGCGCAGTGACTGGATCAGCCGGCCGCCGAAGGCACGGAAATCGGGCGCGTCGATCTCGAGCTGGCGATTGAACCAGTTCGAGATCGCGGCGTCATAGGCGGCAGTGCGCGCGTAAGCCTTGGCGGCAAGGCGCCGGCGCAACTTCAGCGTGGTTGCACCGCTGTTGGCGGCGAGCTCATCGAGCACGGCCTGATAGTCCTGCGCCTCGACCACGACGGCGACGTCGTCATGATTCTTCGCGGCGGCGCGGATCATCGCGGGGCCGCCGATGTCGATGTTCTCGATGCAATCCTCGAAGCCCGCGCCTTTGTCGACGGTCGCCTCGAACGGATAGAGATTGACGACGAGGAGATCGATCGGCGCGATCCCATGCGCCGTCATCGCATCCGCATGGTCCTTGTTGTCGCGGATCGCGAGCAGACCGCCGTGCACCTTCGGATGCAGCGTCTTCACGCGGCCATCCATCATCTCGGGGAAGCCGGTCAGCTCGGACACGTCCTTCACCTCGAGGCCGGCCGCGGCGATCGCCTTCGCGGTGCCGCCGGTCGAGATCAGCTCGACATCGTGCGCGGCAAGCGCCTTTGCGAAGTCGATCAGGCCGGTCTTGTCGGAAACGGAGAGAAGTGCGCGGGTGACGCGGCGGGGATGGTCAGTCATGAGCAAGATCCTCTGTCTGAAGGAGTAATGCCCAGGCGCGCGGCAGCTGTGTCCCGCGCTTCCCGATGGTGCTCCATCCAAGGTCGCCAGTCGCGCGAGCGAGGGCTCGATAGCAGTTTTCGGTCGCTATCACAACGACCAGATGGTGCCGAATCGCATGCGTCTACAGCGGAAGTTCCGGCTCCCGCCGTGCATTTCTGCGGGCATTCGTGACCGCCGGCGAGGCGGTGGAGCGCACAAAACTCCAGCGGATCGAGGGCGCCTGCCGCGCGTCCTGGCGGATCACGATCTGCGCGGTGCGGCGCGGGCCGTCATTGCCGGCCAGGGATACGCTGTCCTCCAGCTCCACCTTGTCGTCGAGCGCCTCGAAGGTCCAGACGTCGCGATTCGGGAGCACCAGCATGACGCCGCGGGCGTCGGACAGCCGGCTCGCCTTCACCGCCGGGTGCAGATGGAATCGCAGCGCGAAATCGGCATCCGGACCCTTGAAGCGCCCGCCTTGCGGCGGCGACAACGTGTCCTCGCCGTCGATGCGCGCGCCGTCATTGGCGATCATCAGTACGCGGCGGTGGATCGCGCCGAATTTTGTCAGGTAACCGTCATGCGACGTCGTGAGCAGGGTGCCGTTCTGCACGATTTCGCGATAGCTCTCAACCTCGACGGGGCCGCTGGTGACCGGAGCGCCGTGCAAGAGCCGCTTCATAGCCGACATCTCCACGAACTGGCATGACGAGGTGTCGTGATAGGTCAGCGTCGAATGCGCCGCCGTGCCGCGTGCGAACGGCCGCCAATTGTCGCGGCCCGTGGCCGGCATGCCGCAATTGGTGACGATGCGGCTGATGCCGGAGGAGAGTTCGAACGACAGGCAGCCGGCATGGGCGTCGTGGCTGACGCTGGCCGCCGGCGGCGGGCCCGTGTCGATGATCAAAGTGGTCTGGCCGGCATCGAGGCGCTGGAAACCGGTATGCGGCATGTTCGACATCGGCGCGCCGTGGGTGTCGTCATAGGCAAGCAGCGTCGCGAGCAGGTCCGACGGGGTCGCGCTCATGCCGTTGAACAGCGCGAAATTGCCGTCGCCGTGGCGGAAGAAGCGCAGCATCGGCATCATGCGGTCGATCGCGTTGAGCAGCGCGGGCGGCGGCGCGATGTTGCGCGCGGCAAAGGTCTGCCGCAGCGGCAACAGGTCGATCAAGAGCTCGATCAGCGCGCCCGGGTTGCGCGAGACATGGCCGCCGTCGGGCAGGATCTGCCGCTGCAATTCATCCGAGAGCTTTTTCGAGGTGCTGCGGATGTGACTTGCCTGGTTGGCAAGGCACAACGCCGCATAGCACAGCGCGATCAGCACCTGGAGCTTCGGCACTCCGTCGGGGATGTTGACCATGGTGTAGCGCAGCAAGCGGATTTCGCGCGCCAGCGCGCGCAGATACCGACGATAGAATTTGTTGTCGGTATCGTTCAGCACCAGCGGCGCCTGCGACAGCAGGGAGATCACGCGGCGCGCCAGCACGTCGGCGCGTCGCGCGACGGGACGGCGCTTGCTGGCGGGGTTGCCGATCCAGTCCTCGATCAGCGAGCGCGCATTTGCGCGCGTCAGCGCGGTGTCGGCGGCGCGCAAATGGCGCAGCCAGCCGAAGCCGAGCAGCGCAACTTCCCAATCTTCCGACGGCGGCTCGAGATCGAAGATCGAGCGGCCGTGGCAATTGACGATCTTGCCGGCGAAGACGAAGCGGCCGGCATAGATCTCGGCGGCGCGGGTCGCATCCGCGGTGCGTAGATCATGCGGCGCGATGATCAGCCGGTCGGCGCGGCCGGGCCAAACCCGCGACAGGGCGACGGAACCGCCGCTCGCGCGCGCGAGCATGTTCCGCGCGAAGCGGTTCATCACCAGCGTCGAGATACGTCTGCGTTGAGCGACCGACACGCCTTGCCTTGATGGGGGAGAGGATTCCGACGAATCCTTATTAATCCCAAAATCGGACGGCCGACACCACCTTGAACGACGCGAATCAGTGCCGTGTTTGCAAAATCCAGTGCAAAATCAGGATTTAACGAGCCGGGCCGCGAAAAATCCGTCGAGCCCGCCGAGCTTGGGATCGGCGTTCGGCAGATGGCTGGGCAGGGTGCGCAGATCGCCCTCGGCGGTAATGATCTCGCTGAGCCCCGACACCTCGGACGCATCGATCGGAACCCGGCGAAGACCGGGCTCCGCGGTCAGCAGCGCGGCGACCGCATGCTCGCCCTCTTCAGGTTCCAGCGAACAGGTGCAATAAACTAGCGTCCCACCGGGCTTGAGTAGCGAGACCGATTTTTGCAGCAGCCGCCGCTGGAGCGCGGTCATTGCGGCGATGTCGGATTCCTGCCGGAGCCAGGATACATCGGGGTGGCGGCGGATCGTCCCGGTCGATGTGCAAGGCGCATCAATGAGGATGCCGTCGAAGCCATCGGCAGGGCCGGCCCATTCCGCGGCGTCGGCGACGACGGTCTCGGCCTGCAGCGACAACCGCGTCAGATTCTCGCGCAGCCGTGCCACCCGGGCAGGCGAGCGGTCGATGGCGGTGACGTGCGCGCCGGCCTGCGCCAGTTGCGCGGTCTTGCCGCCGGGAGCGGCGCAGAGATCGGCGATGGATTTGCCCTTGATGTCGCCGAACAGCCGGGCTGGCAACGCAGCGGCGGCGTCCTGCACCCACCATTGTCCTTCGGCGAAGCCGGGAAGCATGGTCACCGCGCCGTGCAGCACCGTGCGCACCGATCCGGTCGGTAGCACTTCGCCATGGAGCCGGCTCGCCCATTGCGCGGCGTCCGACTTCACGGTCAGATCCAGCGACGGATCATGGCTGAGCGCGAGCGCCATGTCCCTTGCGACCGTCTCGCCATAATGCGCGCTCCAGCGCGCGACCATCCAGGGCGGCAGGTCCAGCGACTGCGCGGCAACCTCGTCCACCAGCGCCTTGCCCTCGCGGGCGCAGCGGCGCAGCACGGCGTTGACGAGGCCGGCATAGCGCGCGGCGCGCCGGTCGGATTGCACGAGGCGAACGGAGAGATCGACGGCCGCGTGATCGGGCACGTCCATCCAGAGGATCTGGGCGGCGCCGATCAACAGCGCGCTCTGCGCGCGCGGCGCGTCGGAGGGAATGCCCTTGTCGAGCAGGCGGGACAGCACATGGCCGAGCGTGCCGAGCCGGCGCAGCACGGTGGCGACCAGGCGGCGCATCAGCGCGCGGTCGCGGTCGGGGAGCGTCTTCAGTCCGGGATGGGCGCCGCTGCCGTCGAGCTGCTCGTCAAGTGTGCGGTGCTTGTGCAGCACGCCGTCGACGATGTCGGCGGCAATCCGCCGCGCCGCGAGACCGGGCACTTCGGATGGAGGAGCGAAACGTTGAGAAGGCATGCGGAAACAAGGTTCTGAGCAGCGGCAGTTCGCCGTAATGGGCGCATGCCTTGAGAAGGCGATCTCTGGCACGCGAATATGCCAAATGTAAGAATCGCTTCCGGGTTTTTCAGCCCTTTCGGAGCAATTTCAGGAATGCGTTATTGGGCGTCGCGCCGCGGGCCGTCCCGCGCTAGAAAGCCGCCTATGAGTGACCAGCCTCCCGTTCCCGACCGCAAGCAGCTTACGCCGGCCGCCCAGCGCGCGCTGGCCGAGGCCGAAGCGCGCCGTCAGACTGCGGCAGCCCGAGCCAAGAACGACGGCGAGGCGGCGCCAAAGGAGTTGCAGGGCCCAAAAGGACCCGAACCGACCCGCTATGGCGATTGGGAGCGCAAGGGCATCGCTTCCGACTTCTGAAGCTTGTCTTTTGAGGCTCGCTTGCCGGACTGCCCGACTCAGCCCTAGCGTGCGCGGATGTCGCGTTTCGATCCAAGCCATCCATATCGGCCTTCATACAGCGGCTCGCCATTTGGTCGCCGGTTCTCAGGGCTGTTGCCGTGGATGTTCGTGGTTGGAATCGTGGTGGCCGTGGTGTTCACGTCCCGGCATGGGATGAACTGGCAGTTCCCTCACGTGACCGACGGTCAATCACGAGACGCCGAGATTGTGCTCCAGCAAGGCGGCCATCCCGATCGTCGCGAGCCGGTCGATGTCGTTCGCACCATTGACGGCGACACCTTTCTCGCACGCGTTCGTCAGCGCGACGGCCGCGATCTCATCGTGCGCGTTCGCCTGCGCGGCATCGACGCACCCGAGATGAAAGCATCCTGCCAGGAGGAACTGGACAAGGCCGAAGCCGCGGCCCGCGCATTGCGCGATCTGCTCGCACAGGGTGGCGTGACGATCACCAACCTCGGTGCCGACAAATATGGTCGCGTTCTCGCCGACGTCGCGACCAAACGCACGACCAATGTCTCGGCGGCGTTGCTCGCGGGCGGTTACGCGCGGAGCTACAATGGCGGCCATCGCGACGGCTGGTGCGCGCGGAGCTGGCGCTTCTGGTGACAAAAAGCCGCGTCGAACGACGCGGCTATTGCCGTGTCGTCCTGATGCCGGCGATCAGCGCGTCACGACCACCGTCGTGCCGACCGAGACGCGGCTGTAGAGATCGGTGATGTCGTCGTTGAGCATGCGGATGCAGCCATAGGAGACGAAGCCGCCGATCGAGCCCGGCACGTTGGTGCCGTGGATCGCGTATTCACCGCCGGACAGCGTCATCGCCGCGACGCCCATCGGATTGCGGGGCGAGCCGCCCGGGATGACGTCCGGGATGCTGGGCTTGTCGCGCTTCACCTCGGCGGGCGGCGCCCAGGCCGGATTGCGGTACTTGCCGTCGATGCGGGTGGTGCCGGCCCACTGCTTGCCGGACTTGCCGACGCCGACCGGGTAGCGCACGGCGTGGCCGCTATCGAGGACGAGATAGAGCCGACGCTCGTTGGTTTTGACCACGATGGTGCCCGGCGAATAGTCAGCCAGGTTCGTCCCCACCATTTCCGGCCGCGCCTGCGCCGCCGTCAACGTTAAGACCCCAGTCACGACGGTGGCGGCCAGCGCCACAGCAATCCTCATCGACATCGATTTTCCCCTTGCCCCGAACGGACCGTCCAAGATTACGCAAAACCGGCAATCGCCGGCTCGCCAAGTCCTTGTTAGGGGACATTCTTAACCGCGCCTGTTAACCGGATGGTTTCCACGCACGGCCGCCAAGGGCCAGCCAGCAGGGGGAACAAAGGAAATGTTCGAAACAAAGTAAATGACCTGAAAACAACACTTGGCGGGAAAGATGCCCGGGCGCCGGGGCGCGGCCTGACAAGTGCGTGAGGATGTGAACGGCCGTTGTTCGGAGGAGCGCTAACGCGGGGATGCGATCTCGTGTCCCGGACGCGGCGCAGCGCGAAGCGGTGCGACGCAGAGCCGGGATCTAGAAGGCCACAGAGTCTGCCGTTGCATCGGCCCCGACTCTGCAGCGCACCGCGAAGTGCGCGCTACGCTGCGTCCGGGGCACAGGACGATGTGGCTCAGACCGCCTTTTTGTTCTGACGGTTCTTGACGAGGTCGTCGACCACGCCGGGATCGGCCAGGGTCGAGGTGTCGCCCAGGCTGCCCGGTTCGTCCTCGGCGATCTTGCGTAGGATGCGGCGCATGATCTTGCCGGATCGGGTCTTGGGCAGGCCGGGCGAGAACTGGATCTGGTCGGGCGCAGCGATCGGGCCGATCTCCTTGCGCACCCAGGTGACGAGCTCCTTGCGTAGATCCTCGGTTGGCTCGATGCCGGCCATCAGGGTCACATATGCGTAAATGCCCTGACCCTTGATGTCGTGCGGGTAACCGACCACGGCGGCTTCCGAGACCTTCTCATGCGCCACCAGCGCGCTTTCGACTTCGGCGGTACCCATGCGGTGGCCGGAGACGTTGATGACGTCGTCGACGCGGCCGGTGATCCAGTAATAACCGTCCGCATCGCGCCGGCAGCCGTCGCCGGTGAAGTACTTGCCCTTGTAGGTCGAGAAATAAGTCTGCTCGAAGCGGGCGTGGTCGCCATAGACCGTGCGCATCTGGCCCGGCCATGACCGCGTCAGGCACAGATTGCCTGATGTCTCGCCGTCCAGCACGTTGCCGTCGGCGTCGACGATCTCAGGCACCACGCCGAAGAACGGCTGCGTCGCCGAGCCCGGCTTGAGCTTCGTGGCGCCGGGCAGCGGCGTGATCAAAATGCCGCCGGTCTCGGTCTGCCACCACGTATCGACGATCGGGCAGCGGTCGTCGCCGACGACGCGGTGATACCACTCCCAGGCTTCCGGATTGATCGGCTCGCCTACCGAGCCGAGCAGGCGCAGGCTGGCGCGCGAGGTCTTCTTCACGGGCGCGTCGCCGCTCCGCATCAGCGCGCGGATCGCGGTTGGCGCGGTGTAGAAGATGTTGACCTTGTGCTTGTCGATGACGTTCCAGAATCGCGAATTATCCGGGTAATTCGGCACGCCTTCGAACATCAGCGTGGTCGCGCCGTTGGCGAGCGGTCCGTAGAGAATGTAGCTGTGGCCGGTGACCCAGCCGACGTCGGCGGTGCACCAGTAGATGTCGCCGTCGTGATAGTCGAAGACGTATTGATGCGTCATCGCGGCGAACACGAGATAGCCGGCGGAGGTGTGCAGCACGCCCTTGGGTTGGCCGGTCGAGCCCGAGGTGTAGAGGATGAACAGCGGATCCTCGGCGTGCATGTGCTCGACCGGGCACTCGGTCGTCACCATCTTGGCGGCGTCGTGGTACCAGAGGTCGCGCGAGGGATTCATTTCGACCGCGCCGCCGGTGCGCTTGACCACGACGACCCAGTCGACGCCGTCTGCCTTGGCGAGCGCCGCGTCGACATTGGCCTTCAGCGGCACCTTCTTGCCGCCGCGCAGGCCCTCATCGGCGGTGATGATCACCTTGGACTGGCAGTCGTTGATGCGCTGGGCGAGGCTGTCGGGCGAGAAGCCGGCGAACACCACGGAGTGAATCGCGCCGATCCGCGCGCAGGCCAGCATCGCGTAGGCCGCCTCCGGAATCATCGGCAGGTAGATGGTGACGCGGTCGCCCTTCTTGACGTTCCGGGTGCGCAGGATGTTGGCCATCCGGCAGACCTCGTCGTGCAGCTCCTTGTAGGTGATGTGCCGGGATTGGGAGGGATCGTCGCCTTCCCAGATGATCGCGGTCTGGTTGGCGCGATTGTGGAGATGCCGGTCGATGCAATTATGGGCGACGTTGAGAACGCCGTCCTCGAACCATTTGATGGAGATGTTGCCGGGCGCGAAGGAGACGTTCTCGATCCTGGTCGGCGCGTGCATCCAGTCGATGCGCTTGGCCTGCTCCGCCCAGAAACCGTTCGGGTCCGAGATCGAGCGGGCGTACATGTCCTTGTACTTGGCCTGGTCGACCCAGGCGCGCTTCGCCCATTCTGCGGGGACGTCGTAGATCTTCTCGGACATGTTTCCCTCCACATACGGCGAGCCGAGCACGGACCACTGGCGAGCCGACTTGATCGTTGAACCGATTATGCGTCGGGCTAACCGGACCCGACAAGGTGCACAAGCTGGACCTTCGGCGAGCAGCCTGCCATGCGGAGGATCAAGCCGTTTCGTGCGACTGTCGCAGTTTTGAAACAGGGCGACGGGCGGCTTTGGGGTCTTCACCCAGATGCTCGGAATGGGCCCGCGCAGAGCGCCATGCATTCAGCAGAGGTATTTAGAAACCGCCTCTCACTGATTCGGGACTCGCAATGCGGTTCGGAACACCCTAAATGGCCAACCCGGGTCCAACGAGACCCCTTGGAACAAAAATCAGAACAGCGGCATTGACCGACAACAGACAGGGCTAAGGCATAAGACTATGATGGATCAGCAGAATCTCGGGACGATACGGCCCGCTTCAGCCGATCCTGCAGCCATCGCGCTGGCCAAAGCCCTCGGACAATGGCCGAAACCGGCCGGTTCCGGCCGTCCCAGCCCGAAGAAAGTGTTCGACGCGGCGCCGTCGACGACGGTCGAGGCCCTCGCCAAGGAACTGGGCCTGCGGCTCGGCGACCAGAACGAGCTGACCATCCGCCGCGTCAGGCGCGGCAAGGGCTATTCGTTCGTGCGGCCTAACGGCGTCCACATCCGCGATGCCCGCACCATTCGGCGGCTGCATTCGATGGCGGTGCCGCCGGCCTATCGCGAGGTGCGCTACTCGGCCGATCCGAGCACGCATCTCCAGGCAGTGGGACGCGATGCCGCGGGCCGGCTGCAATATCGCTATCACGCCGATTGGGAGAAGGTCCGCGAGCAACGCAAGGCGCATCGCCTGGAAAAGCTCGTCGGCGCGCTGCCCAAGATCCGGCGCAAGGTCTCGGCGTTCCTGTCGGGCGACGAGCCGACCCGCGAGTTCGCGCTCTCCGCCGTCATCGAATTGATCGCGCGCACCGCGATCCGCCCCGGCAACGAATCCTATGCCCGTCTCAACGGCACCCGCGGCGCCACCACGCTGCTGAAGTCCAACGTCTCGCTGGAAGACGACAGCTTCGTGCTGACCTTCAAGGCGAAGGGCGGCAAGGCGGTGCGCAAGGAGTGCGACGCGGCCAAGCTCGTGCGCGCCATCGGGATCTTGCAGGGCGTTCCCGGCAAGCGCATGTTCCAGTATCGCGATCCCTATGGCATCGTGCGCGCGGTCAGCACCACGCAGGTGAACGCGTTTCTGCGCGAGATCGCCGGCATCAAGATCTCGCTGAAGGATTTCCGCACGCTGATGGCCTCTGCCGTCGTCGTGGAATCGCTGTCGCGGATCACGCCGGCGACCAGCCAGCGCGGCCGCAAGAAGCAGGTGCTGGAGGCGATCCGCGGCGCTGCCGACCAGCTCTCCAACACGCCGGCGATCTGCCGCAAGAGCTATGTTCACGATACCATCGTCACCGCGTTCGAGGACGGCATCCTGGAACGCTTCGCCGCGACCATGAAGGGCCAGCGCTCGCAGGCCAGGCGCGAGCAGCTTTTGCAGCAGGTGGTGGCGACCGCGGCGGTCTGACCTCGGCGTCGTTACGCCTTGTTGGAAACGCCGTTGTCGGGACCGGGATCGCCGCCCGCGGCTGCCGCCGTGAGCCGTCCCAGATAGTGCGCCCATCCCGTCGCGTGGGCGGCCGCCTGTTCCTCGGTCGGCAGCCCGCTATGGGTCATGCGCAGCAATGTGCCGCCGTCGCGTTCGATCAGGTCGATCTCGATCAGGCTTGAGCCGGGCGGCACTTCCTGGCCGCCCTCCCATCCAAACGTGTAGGCGAGCCGATGCACCGGCACGACTTCGCGGAATGCGCCGCGGGCAACGCCGCCGCGGGGGCCGATGCCTTTGAGCAGATACAGCCCGCCGGGATGTGGCTCCGTGGTCGCGTCGGAACCCATCCAGCTCAAAATCTTCTCGGGGTCGGTCAGGTAGGCGAAAACGGTGGCGCGTGGGGCCGCGATCTGGGTCTCGCGTCGCACTATGAACGGTTCGGTCATCGACGATCACCCCTGGGCTGACACTGGGACATGGCGGCGCTCGAGCGGCCCGTCAAGGATTGCCCGTGACAAAGACCGCCTGCCTTCGTCATGATCGGGCCATGCACCTCTCGCCGACACTCGCCTGGCTTGTCGATGCCGCCGCCGATAGCGCCGGCGCCGACCGCCTGCTCGCGGACCTTGGCGCACATCTGGTCGCCGATGGCGTGCCGCTTGCGGCGGGCAGCCTGACGCTGGAGGTGCCACATCCGCTGATCGCGAAACGGACCTGGTTGTGGCGCGCGGAGAACGGCCGGGTGATCGAAGCGCTCGGCTTCGCACCAGGCGGCCTCGCGCCCGACCCGCCCAACGATGCCGGCCGCCGCTGGCTGCGCGACATCGCGGAGGGTGAAGTGCACGAAGATTTGGTCGGACGGCCCGACGGGCCGTTGCTCGGCTGGATCGGGCCGCGTCCGTTCACCGCGGACGAGACCGAGCAATTGCGCCAGGCCGCGCGCTTTGCCGCCACACCCCTTGCCGTACTTGCCGCGCGTGCAACGTTGCGCGCGACGCTGGATGCCTATCTCGGCAAGCGCAGTGCGGAGCGGGTGCTGGCGGCACCCCTGCGGCGCGACCTCGGCGAGACCATACAGGCCGCGCTGCTCTATGCCGATTTGCGCAACTTCACGCTCCTGTCGGAAACCAATCCGCCTGCCGAGGTCATCGCGGCGCTCGATGCCTGGTTCGATCGCATCGCCGGCGCGGTCCACGCCTTCGGCGGCGAGGTGCTGAAATTCATCGGCGACGGTGTGCTCGCGATCTTTCCGGTGGTCAGGCCGTCACCGCGCCAAGCGTCCGATGCAGCTCTGCGTGCCGCGCGCGCAGCCGAAGCCGGGATGGTGTATCTCAACGCGGAGCGCCGTGCTCAAGGTCTGCCGCCGCTCGCGTTCGGCGCGGCGCTGCATCTCGGCGAGATGCTATGGGGCAATATCGGTGCCGCCAATCGGCTGGATTTCACCGCAATCGGTCCCGCCGTCAATCTCGCCAGCCGGCTCGAAGGATTGTGCAAGCCGCTCGGCAGAACCGTGCTGGTGTCGGGCGCGCTCGCCGCGGAAACCGACATGCCTCTGATCGCGCTCGGATCGCATTCGCTGCGGGGCATCGCCGCGCCATGCGAGATATTTGCGCTGCCGGAGAAACAAGCTCCGATGTCGTAGCCCGGATGAGCGTAGCGACATGCGGGATCGCAGCAGTAGTCCCGGATATCGCTTCGCTCATCCGGGCTACAGCACCCAAGCCTACATCCCGCCCATCTTGCAGACGAGCTTCCATTCCTCGGCCGTCACCGGCTGCACCGAAAGGCGCGAATATTTCACCAGCGCCATGTCGGCGAGTTTCTTCTCGGCCTTGATCGCGGCCATCGTCACCGGAATCTTCAACGGCTTGTCGGCCTTGATGTCGACGCAGACGAATTTCTCGGTCTTGTCGGTCGGATCGGGGTAGGCTTCCTTGATAATCTCCGCGATGCCGACGATCTCCTTGCCCTCGTTGGAATGATAGAAGAACGCCTTGTCGCCCTTCTTCATGGCGACGAGGTTCTGGCGCGCGGTGTAATTGCGCACGCCGGTCCAGGCTTCGCCCTTGGCGCCTTTCGCCACCTGCTGGTCCCAGGACCACACCGATGGTTCGGATTTCACCAGCCAGTACGCCATGTTCATTCCTCCGCCTTGAAAGGTCGCGTCATGAGCCCCGAGATCGCGGCGTCGATCGTGCTTCTGCCGGTCAGGATCGATGCGACGGCTTCCGATACTGGCATTTCGATGTTTTGCGAAGCCGCGAGCTCGATCAGTACCGGCGCGGTGAATTCGCCTTCGGCAAGCTTGCCGGCGGGCGGCTGCTCGCTGCGGCCAAGCGACAGGCCGAGCGCAAAATTGCGCGATTGTGGGCTCGAGCAGGTCAGGATCAGATCGCCGAGGCCAGACAAGCCCGTGAGTGTTTCGCTGCGTGCGCCGAGCGCGCGGCCGAGGCGTGTCAGCTCGGCAAAGGCGCGGGTGGTAAGTGCGGCCTGGGCGGAAGCGCCGAGCTTGCGCCCGACCGCGATGCCGACCGCGATCGCCAGCACGTTCTTGGCGGCGCCGCCGATCTCGACGCCGCGGACATCGGTGGAGTGATAGGGCCGGAACGTCGGCGAGCCCAGCGCCTGCACCAGGTGGCTCGCCAAGGCGTCGTCCTTTGCGGCCAGCGTCACCGCCGTCGGCAGGCCACGCGCGACATCGTCGGCAAAGCTCGGGCCCGACAGGATCGCCGGCTGCGCGTGAGGCGCGGCCTCGGCGATCACGTCGGTCATGAATTTATGGGTGCCGTGCTCGATGCCCTTGGCGCAGGCAATGATCGGCACCGGCTTTTCCAGGTGCGAGGCGAGCATGTTGACAGCACCGCGCAGATGCTGCGCGGGCACTGCGATCAGCAGCATGTCCGCGCGTGCGGCGAGGGCCAGGTCGCTCGTGACGATGATCTCCGGCGCAAGCCGCACGCCCGGCAGCCGCGGATTGTCGCGGCTCGATGCGATTCGCGTCGCGTGCTCGGAATTGCGCGCACACAGCGTCACGTTCCGTCCGGCCCGCGCCGCCACCATCGCCAGCGCCGTGCCCCAGGCGCCCGCGCCGATCACCGCGACAGATCGGAACGCTGTCATTGCTAGAATCCCGCGCGTGTCTTGCCGTATCCGGCCGGTGCCGTCGCGTTCGCATCGAGCAGCCAGCGCGCGCGAGGCTGTGCTTCCATCGTGTCGGTCATGCCGAGCGCGAGACGTTCCGCGCCGGCCCAGGCGATCATTGCACCATTGTCGGTGCAGAGCGCCGGCGGCGGCATGATCAATTGTGTTCCGGCTTTCCTCGCAACGTCATGCAGCGCGCCGCGGATCGCCTGATTGGCGGCGACACCGCCGGCCGCCACCAGCGCACGCGGTGCACCGAACTGCTCGCGGAAGAGTTTCAGGCCGACGCTCAGCCGGTCGGCGGTGGAGTCGAGCACGGCGGCCTGGAAGCTCGCGCAGAGATCGTTGACGTCCTGCGGTGTGATCTCGGCCAACCGGCTTGCTTCGTTGCGCACCGCTGTCTTCAATCCCGAGAGTGAGAAGTTGGCGTCGGGGCGTCCCTGCAGCGGCCGCGGAAACGCAAATCGCGCGGCATCGCCGTTGGCTGCCGCGCGCTCGACCTGCGGGCCGCCCGGATAGGGCAGCCCCAGCATCTTCGCCACCTTGTCGAAGGCTTCGCCGATCGCATCGTCGACGGTGGTGCCGAGCCGCACATACTGTCCGACGCCGGTGACGGCAACGATCTGGGTATGGCCGCCCGAGGCGAGAAACAGGCAATAGGGAAATTCGAGTGCGTCGGTCAGGCGCGGTGTCAGCGCATGCGCTTCCAGATGGTTCACCGCGACCAGCGGCGTGTCGTGCACCATCGCGATCGCCTTCGCGGTGGTGAGCCCGACGATGACGCCGCCGATCAGTCCCGGGCCCGCGGCGGCCGCGACACCGTCGAGCTGGGCGAAGTCGATGCCGGCCTCAGTCATGGCGCGGTCGATGATGCCGTCGAGCAGGTCGACATGGGCGCGGGCCGCGATCTCCGGTACCACGCCGCCGAAACGGGCATGCTCCTCGACCTGCGACCACACGATATTGGACAGGATCTTGCCGCTGCCGTCAGGCGCACGCTCGATCACCGCCGCGGCGGTCTCGTCGCAGGTGGTTTCGATGCCCAGTACCAGCATTGGCGAATTGTTATCCAATTTGCGCCCTTCCCGCCCCCTTGCGCTCATCCGCAAAGCAGAGTTCTGGTACGTCCGGTAGCATTCCGGGGTCGGCCAACGCAATCGTCACGCGCTGCCGTTCCTCGTGAAAGCGCCACCGCCACGTGGTTCGGGAACACAAGCGATGTCCATTCTTGTCACACGGCCGCATCCCGACAATGAGGCGACGTCGGAAAATCTGCGTGCACGGGGTCATGTGGTGCTGCTCGCGCCGGTGCTCAAGTTCGAGCCGGTCGCCTTCCATGACGAGAGTGAAACGAGCTACAGCGCCGTCATTGTCACATCGGCCAATGCGATCCGTGGCGTCGCATCGCAATTACCGGACCTTGGTCTCCTGCAGCTGCCGCTGTTCGCGGTCGGCGAGCACACGGCTGCCGCCGGGCGCGATGCCGGTTTTGCCGAGGTGATCGTCGCCGGTGGCGATGCCGCTGCCCTGCGCGACAAGGTGATGCAGAGCGCGCGCGACAAGCGGCTGAAGAAAAAGAGCACGTTGCTCTATCTCGCGGGCGCGGATCTGTCGCGCGACCTCGGCGGGGAGCTGGGCGCCGAAGGCTTCATCGTCATCACGCAGACGACCTATCGCATGGCGCCAGTCAAGCTGTTGCCGCGCGATGTCTGTGAAGGCTTTGCCGCCCATGGGATCGAGGCGGTGCTGCACTACTCCCGGCGCAGCGCGCGGGCTTTCCTGGAGGCCGCGCGGGCGGAAGGTGTCGAAATCTCGGCTCTGGCGATCCCGCAGTGCTGCCTGTCCGAGCCGGTCGCCGGCGTACTGCGCGAGGCCGGTGCCTCGCAGGTTCTGGTTGCGGCGACGCCGGACGAAAATGCCTTATTTGACACCTTGGAGCGTGCTTTGCGCACCCGTTTGGCGTAAGAGGTCGGGCCGAATCCGACGCAATCGGGTCCGTTCGTTCAGGGCAGGTAAGTGTGAGGAACCGTCACGATGGCCGACGACAAGCCTGAAGACGCAGGATTGGCTCCCGAGTCCGGCCGCGCCAAGCGCATCCCGCCCACCATCGACCTCGAGGCGACGGAAGTCTCGACTCAGCCGCAGCAGGTGACGGGCGAGCCTGAGGCTGGGGCAGCGACCGAACAGGCCGCGCATGAGCAAGCCAAATCTGAAGAGGGCAAGTCTCAAGAGGAAAAGTCTCAAGAGGTAAGGTCCGAAGAAGCTATTGCCGCGCCGCAGCCCGAACCTGCCGAAGAAGAGTCTTCCGTTGCGTCCGCGTCGGTATCGCCGTCGATTTCACCCTGGGTTATCGCTGCGTTCTCCGGCGCCGTCGCAGCCGCAATCGTGATCGCGGTCGGCTGGATGCTGGGCTGGCCTGCCGTGCAGGCGCCGCCGGCTGCTCCGCAAGTGACGGGCGCAACCGTCGAGGCGCTGAGCGGGCGCGTGGCCGCGGTCGAAGCCAAGACGGGCAAGCCGGCCGCCGATCCGGCCATGGTGGCGCGGATCGATGCGCTGGAGAAATCCGCAACGAGCCTGCGCAGCGAGATCGCCAATCTGCGCGCACAATCCGACAAGACTGCCAGCGCCCTAAACGACGCGACATCGGCGCCGCGCGCTGCCGCGCCCGATCTTGCCGCTCTCAACGACCGCCTCGCTCAGCTCGAACGTGCCAGCAAGACCGAACGTGCGGAACTCGCACAGCAAAGCGAGAAGATCGCCGACGCGAAAACGATGGACGACAAGCCGCTGCGCCATGTGGTGGCGGCGGCGCTGCTCGACGTCGCCGTTCGCCATGGCGATGCCTACGAGTCGCAGCTCGCCGCCGCGCGGTCGCTGGCAGCAAAGCCGGAGATGCTGAAGCCGCTCGACACCTTTGCGTCGTCAGGCATTCCGACGCCGGTCGCCTTGAGTCGCGAGCTCCTCAACATCGTGCCAAAATTGTCGCCGCCGGCGGAAGCTCCGGCCAGCGGCACCGGAATCGTCGAGCGCCTTCAGGCGGGGGCGTCGAAACTCGTCCGCATCGAGCGTACCGACGGGGTCGGCAACGATCGCGGCGCGATCGTCGCGCGGGTGACGGCGGCTGCGTTGCGCAACGATTTCGTCGAGGCGCGGCGCGAGTTGAAAACGCTGCCCGAGGCCGATCGTGCACCGGCGCAAGCTTGGCTCGACAAGACCGATGCCCGTGACGCCGCGCTCGCCGCGTCACGCAAATTCGCCGACGCCGCCATGGCGGATCTCGTCAAGCCTGGTCAATAAAGGTTCGCGCAACAATCAGCGCGTATAGGGATCGTCATGCTTCGCATCGTCCTCTTCCTCGTTCTGATCGCACTGGCGGCGGCCGGCGCGGCCTGGGTTGCCGATCAGCCCGGCGACCTCGTCCTGACTGCGGGCGCTTTCCGCGCCACAACGACGCTTCCCCGCTTCGTGTTCTTGCTTGGTCTCTTTGCCGCGGCAGTCGTGCTGGTCTGGAGCCTGCTGACGATGGCCTGGCGCGCTCCGGGGCGTCTGCGCCGCCGTCGTCACGAAAAGCGCCATGCTCGCGGCCGCCACGCCATCACCCACGGCCTGCTTGCGATCGGCCATGGCGACACCGCGCTTGCCCGTCGCCACGCCGATACCGCGCGGCGGCTGGCTGCAAACGATCCGCTCGCGCTTCTCTTGCATGCGCAATCGGCGCAGCTCGAGGGCAATCGCGACGAGGCCCAGCGCGTCTTCCGTGCCATGGCCGAGCGCGAGGACACGCGCCTGCTCGGCCTGCGCGGCCTGTTCATCGAGGCGCAGCGCGCCGACGATGCGGTCGGCGCCGTGATGATCGCCGAGGAAGCGATCAAGCTGTCGCCGTCCTCGACCTGGGCCTCGCATGCGGTGCTCGGCTTCCGCTGCGCGCGCGGCGACTGGAGCGGCGCGCTCGCGATCCTCGATTCGAATCTGTCCGCGGGCCTGATCGACAAGCAGGCCTATCGCCGCCAGCGCGGCGTGCTGCTCGCCGCCCGCGCGCTGGAATTGGAAACAATGGACCGCGACGTCGCGCGCGAGAGCGTGATGCAGGCGGTCAAGCTCGCGCCGACCCTGGTTCCGGCCGCAGTGCTCGCTGCAAAATTCGAGAGCGAGGCGCATCAGGTGCGCCGCGCCATGAAGCTGGTGGAAACCGCCTGGCTCGCCAATCCGCATCCTGATCTTGCGGATGCCTATGCGCATGTGAAGCTCGGCGATTCCGCGCGGCAGCGCCTGCAGCGGGTCGAGACGCTTGCGGCCAAGATTTCTGCCGACAATGCTGGCTATATCGAGGGCCAGCTGGCGATCGCGCGCGCCGCGATCGATGCGTCCGAGTTTGCCCGTGCGCGCGCGGTGCTGGCGCCTTACGTCAACGATCCCACCCAGCGCGTGGCGATGCTGATGGCCGAGATCGAGCGGACCGAGCATGGTGACGGCGGCCGGGCCCGCGCCTGGACCTTGCGCGCGGTGCGCGCCCGCCATGATCCGGCCTGGACTGCGGACGGTTATGTCAGCGACCGCTGGCGTCCGGTTTCCCCGGTCACCGGCCGTCTTGACGCCTTCCAGTGGCAAACGCCAGTCGCGAGTCTTCCTTCCGACAAAGGCGCCATGATCGAATCCTCGGCCTTCGAGGAAGCGATGCTGGCGGCTCCGCCGCCGAAGCGGGTGACGGCGGCCCCGAGCGAGAGCCCGGTGGAACCGGCTGTCATGGCGCCGGATCCGGTGCCCGCTCCGCAGGACAATTCGCCGCCCCTTGAAGCCCAGGAAATCTTAAAGGAAGCCGTCGAGGAGACCGCCAAAGAAACCGTCAAGGAAGAGCCGGTCGTCACGCCTGCCGAGCCGCTCAAACCGGCCCCTGAGATCGCCGAATCATCGTCCGCGGCGGCAACGCCGGTGTTCCGGACCCGCGCCGACCTTGGCAAGCCGGCACCAGCGCCTATTCCCGCCGTCATCCCGATCGTCCGCGCGCCTGATGATCCCGGGATCGATGACGAGGGTCCGAGCGATGAATTTACGGAACAAATCGGCACGCCCAGGGACCACGCAAAGGCCCAGGCCGGCGGCTGGCGCGGATTCTGGTCTCGCTGGGGCGGGTGAGCGGCATTTGGGAGCCGGCGCCACCTTGCCAATTCGGGCCATGCCCGATATCAGGAGCGCGCGTAACGGGACCGGCCTCGCGCGGGCCCCGGCAAGGTTCGCCGCAATAGCTCAGTTGGTAGAGCACGTCATTCGTAATGACGGGGTCGGGGGTTCGAATCCCTCTTGCGGCACCAGCGCCCCAGTGTCCGGCCCGAAGACATGGGTAACGGAACGTACCTAAGACATGGGTGACAGCCTCGCGCCGAACGGGTGTCGAGAGGTTGCAGGCGTCTGCTTCAGGTGCAGCGCGTCTCGCGCGGCGGTTATTAGCTTGCGGTCATCATCCGTCGCCATTGCATCGATCCTCGCTATCACCGCCGGGCATGCACTATCGCTGCGGATGAATTTCAAAGAACGCGTGCAGGCGCTCGGCAGGATCGGCTTTCATTGAGTACGGCCGACGGCCTGCCTTTGATACAGCTTCGTCCAATTGGGCAAACCGTGTTGCCCGCGCTTCAAGGTGATGCTTTTGACTATCTTGGTCGAGATTTGCGGGCAGAGAGATCATGGATCGAACGTTTGCAGCAAACGCTTTTCCGGCTGTCCTTTCACCGGCTCGGGCAATAACTTCTAGATCGACATGTATGTCGGCCAAGTTATAGGCGCTGATCTTTCCCCCGACGTTATCAGCAATTCTTTCGATTGTTTCTGCGCAGGTCTGCGCGATGTCGGGCCAGCCTTTGTCGAGCGCATCGAGTCCAAAGACCGCAAGATTGGCCGTCGCGTCGGACAAGTGGTGTCCCTTTGCAGGACGATCAGCAGGAAAAAATCCTCCCACCCAAGTTATGAGTGGCTTTAGGTCATCCACAACCGTCGAGATAAATTCCTCTGCACCTGAAGGTGGATGCGCGATCTGGCGCATGAGCACTTTCAGAATCGCATCGAGGGAGTCCAGCACCCATTTGGCCAATAGGGTGCCTTGAAAATCGATACTCGACAGGCGTCGGTAATGCCCGCGGACTTCTTCCGCGGCCTCAGATAGATCGGCGAAGGGATCGTTCCATGGCCGCTCTGGATCAACCTTGATCTTTGCCGCGATGCTTTCGACCAGCGCCGGGATGCTAGCTTCAAAGCCGAGTGCGTAAGCCGGGAAAACGTGTAAACGGCGTTTACCTGCGGCGTCAGCCAATATCTCGGACGGAATTAGTTCGGAAATTTGGTCTAACGTCGATTTTAGCGACCCTACTTCGAACAAGTCGTTCTCGATTTCAAAACGGACCGCGAAAAGAATGGCTTCAAACGAGCGGAACACCGAAATCTGATCCGACTTACCGTATCCATCCACAGCAATGTCAAAGAGCGCCTCGTTCGCCTCCATTGTTGTTTCCGTAGAGCCCACATCAGTCGAGCGGTTTTGAAGCACGGCTCCGAAACTGGAAATAGCACGCAATTTTGCGTCGGGCATGTTGGCCGCAAGCACCAAACGCGCCGCGCGGTGAAGGTAAAAGCAAGCACTATAGGCCAGCGGCGCTACTCTCTGCTCTGCCGCGCCGGGCGCGACAACAGACATAGCCTGCAATGTCATCCGGCCCATTGACGAGATTGAATGTTGCACAACTCGCTCGTTCTTGGCGGCAATCGCGTCCTCTATGATGTGCAGTATGCTCTCGTAGATGGGATTCAATACGTCCGATACGTCGCTCAGGTATCCAGCAAATGGAAATTTGGGATCTACATGAAGCGTTATGCTCTTCTTTCGTAGGTCTGAGTATTCGGTAGCGATAGTTTCAAGCGCGCCGAGGGTTTCGATGGTCGCATTCGAGTCGCGGCGAGCAATGAAACGGTGCGCAAATTCCTCAAGTTGCGCAATCGAGTGTTGGAGTCCTTGAGGTAAGCGCGTGCGCACAATTGTTTGTGCGTGGAGTGTCTGATCCATCTTACTCGGCGCGCCGTTAGCAACGACTTGAATTGCGACCACCTTCTCAGCAGCTCGTCCTATCCTGCGAATCTGCGCGCTGCTGACCCGTACGATTTGTCGGATGGCCGACTCTGGTGCAAGCAGGTTAAGTGTTGAAACGTAGAAGCGGCGCAGAGCATCGAATGATATTCCAAGAAGAAGGAATTGCAGCACCAGGGACATCTTCGGATCGAGCCGGACGGACCACCGCGTCCCCAGCAAGAGCGAGAGCATCGTAGTCGCCACCAAAATCAAAAAAACGCCGAGAAGAGCACGATCCTTAGCGAACTGCTGCAAAACAGAGATAGAAAATAATTCGGCGGCGCGTTGCGCAGGAATAATTGAAAGAGACAAAACTAGCGCAAGCGCAGCGCCAATTATTTGGGCGGCGGCTAAGTGCATCTCACTTGCTTTGATATCCGTGCTGTCAGCGATGGTGTAGAAGAGCACCGAGATTATCACGGACACAATTGTCGCGAGGAGCGTTGATCCTTTGGAGGCGACTTGCTGGATCGTTCGTTGCAGGCGCAGGTCTGTAGACAGTAGCGCTTTGATGTACGTCGCATGGGCGCGACGGCGGTACCCAAGGGCGACGCGGCCGAATTTGTGCCATCGCGACTCGCTAATTGGGTCGCTCAGCTTTGTGGGTGGTTCAGAGGTTCGCCCTAGCGGACTAGAGCGGGGTGCTTCCGCACGATGACCATCCCGAGCGGCAGTTGACTGCGGGCGAGACGGTGTAGACTCGCCTTCCTTCATATGTGGAAAGACCTTATACATTAGACAATTCGAAGATCAGCGAGGACGGCCAACTATAGTTGTCGTTCGCAGCGTCCACAACTATCGCACAGAGAGCTGCCGTTCCATCGCAACGGACGCGTTCGGGATCGAGCGCCACCCTGAGTGATCGTGATCACATAAACTCGCAATCGGCTCCCCTAGTGTCCAGCTCACGCCAAACACGGGGAGATTTCATATGCGCAAGATCATTTTGGTGACCGCCATGGTGCTGGTCTCTGCCTCTGCCCAGGCCGGAGGCCCGCGCAGCCTGTCGCTGTCCGCGGTGAGCGAGCCGGCTTCGGTTCAGCAAACGACGCCGGCGCTTGCCGCCGCGCCGACGCAGGTGAGCGAAGCAGCGCCTGCCGCCGAAGCTCCGAAATATCTCGATCGCCCGCCGGCGGTGTCGCTCAATGCGCCCGCGGCGGTTGCCACACCCACGACCACGACGGCCTCAGCGCCCGCGACGACGACGCAACCCGCCGCGAAGACAACGGCCAAGGCAGACAAGCCGAAGCACAAGCGCAGCTGGACCGAAGGCCGCATCATCAGCGAGCTGCATCGCCATGGCATCTACTGGTAAGATGCCCGCTCTCAAAAGGATATGGCCGGGACAAGCCCGGCCATCACGCGAGAGTTTTGAATCTGATCGGGCGCGTTACTGCGAAACCGTCTGCACCACGCTCCCGATCGGACGCGCGCTCGAGGTCGGCACCTTTAGGTCCTTCAGCAGCGCCTCGTCATATTCCGGCAGCGACTGGAGGGTCGTCTTGGCCTTCATCTGCACGATCTTGTAGCCGCCGGCCTTCAGCCGCGCGAGCAGCGCGGGCATGGCTTCGCCGGTGTGCTTCTGGAAGTCGTGCATCAGGATGATGCCCTTGCCGAGCTTGTCGAGCCTGGTCATCACGGTCTCGATGATCTTCTCCGGCGTGGCGCCCTTCCTGAAATCGAAGGAGTCGATGTCGGTCGAGAACATCGCGACGTTTCGGGTGCCGAAATAGCTCACGATCGCCGGATTGTGCTGGAGCTGCGGGAAGCGGAAGAACGGCGCCGGGTTGGTGCCGAGCGCGTATTTCACCGCGCTAATGCCCTTTTCGACCTCGTCCTTGGCCATCTGCTCGGTCATCTTCTTGCCGTTCAGATTGACGTGCGACCAGGTGTGCGTGCCGACCGTATGGCCCTGGGCCAGCACCTGGCGCAGGATCTCCGGGTGGTAGGTCGCATGCTTGCCGACCGAGAAGAACAGGCCCTTGGCGCATTCGTCCGCGAGCGCCTTCAGTACGGCGGGCGTGTTGACCGGCCAGGGGCCGTCGTCGAACGTCAGCACGACCTCCTTGTCGGTGAGGAAGTCGAACTGCTTGAAATGATCGAAGCCGAAGCCCGGACCGCCGGTGGTGTCGATCTCGACCACGCGGGAGACGCCGAGCGCGTTGGGATTGGCGCAGGTCGATTTCTGCTGAACCGGCATCGGCGCGGGTGCGGGCGCCGAGGCGGCTGCCGCCGGCTTGGCCGCAATCGCGGCCGTGATCGCGACGTCGTCCTTGGCGGCGAGCTTCGCCTGTGCCGGCAATGGATCGGCGGCACGGGCGGCAATCGTCTTGGGAGCGGCCTGGTCGGCGCGCGAGGAATAATAAAACCAACCGCCGGCGGCAATCACGACCGCCGCAACTACACTGGCCAGCATCAGGCCCAACGCATTACGCATCGCCATTCTTTCCAATTACGCAACCAAACCGGCGGAATTTCCCGCTCGACGAGCCATTAATGCGAAGGAACAGTTAACGTGACACCAACACGACAGCGGATATGGAGGAATTTCAGCGAGGTGCGCCAGCGTGACCGAGGTCACAGAGGGTGAGCCTCCCGTGACCGTCATCACAGTCGGAACTGTTTTGCTGGAGCATGGTCAATCCCATCAACAACGGCGGGCCCGCTTCCGCGGTGCCAATGGGAGCTTCAAATGACCAACTCGCTGAACATCAAGTCCTTAAGCAGCAAGATCCGCGACGTCAGCCTGGCTCTGGGCTTTGCCGCCATCCTCTCGATCGCCTCGACCGGCTCGAGCTTCGCCTTCTCGTCCGAAGCGCAGCAGCAGTGCACCGGCGACGCTTTCCGCCTGTGCTCGTCGGAAATCCCGAACATCCCGAAGATCACGGCGTGCATGATGAAGCATCGTTCGGATCTGAGCGCCGGTTGCCGTGCGGTGATGGACAAGGATCTCGCCAAGGGCGGCGCGTCACGCAAGGTCGCTGACGCCCAGGACAGTCAATAAGAGTCGATCAGTAACAGCAACGATAGCGTCGTTGCGTCGGTTAGCTCCCCTCGCGATGTGCCCCGGCGTGATGCCGGAGCGCCGCGGCGGCGCAAGCCCGTCTGCCAATAAAGCCGTTGCGGCTTCGGGATCGTCGCTCTAGCTTCGCCCGCACATCTTCCGGGTAAGAGGCATTACGCGATGACCAGATTTCTTTGCATCATTCCATTGATCCTGTTTGCATCGACTGCGTCAGCGCAGCAGCCCGGTCACGACGCCTGCGCGCGCGACGTCACGCGCTTCTGCCGTCCGGTGATGAACAATGGCGATGGCGCCGTGCTCGCCTGCCTCAAGCAGAACCGTACGCGGCTCACCAAGGGCTGCGACAAGGTGCTGACGGATCACGGGCAGTAAGACGTCGCTACGGACTCGCAAAACCTAAGTGCTGCTTCCCGCCGCAGTGGCGACCACGGGCAGCACCTCACTTGCTGCCTGGTCCGGCGTCTCCTCTTTCCAGCGCACCGAGCCGAACGGACGCTCGAGCATGCGGCGGATCCGCACCGGATCCGGGCCGATGTGGAAATCGATCGCCTCCTGATGCAGCGCGCGTTCGGACTGGGTCGAGCGGTTGCGCTGGCGCAGATAGTCGAGCCAGGTCGGGCAATGATAGCGCTCGGTCCACAATTCGGGATCGGCGATGTCGCGCGCGATCGACCAGCCATAGGCGCCGTTGCGCTGGCGAGAGAGCTGCACGTCCTGCATCACGTTGTGAAAGGCGCGGGCGTTCTCTTGGGCGACGCGGTATTCGATCTCGACCACCAGCGGCCCGCTGCGCGCCGTGAGCGACAATTTGACTTCCGGATCGGCCAGCAGATCGGCGTCTTCGTTGCGGGCGCCGACGCGCGGCATCGTGAGCCAGATTCCGAGCACCGGCGAGATCAGCATCAGGCCGGCGGCCGTCAGCAGCGCTACCTCGACGCCGGCATAGTCGGTGAGATGGCCCCAGCCCCAGGCGCCGATCGCGATGCCGCCGGAAATCGAAGCCTGAAACGCCGCGAGCGAGCGGCCGGCGACCCAGCGCGGCGCCGAGAGCTGCACGCCGATATTGAACAGCGCGATGGCGGCCATCCAGACCGCGCCGGCGAGCACCAGCGCAGCCGCGGTCAGCACCGGCTCGGTGCTCACGGCGAGAGCGGCCATCGCAAACGCCATCGAGATGGTGCAGGCGCGGATCGCGGCTTCGCCGCTCATGCGCTTGCGCAATTCGTGGATGTTGAGCGCGCCGATCACAGCGCCCATTCCGAAGGCGCCGAGCATGATGCCGTAGGTTTGCGCGCCGCCATGCAGCAGATCACGTGCGACCAGCGGCATCAACGCCATGATGGCACCGCCAATCAGGCCCATCACCAGCGTGCGCAACAGCACGATCTTGATCGGCGGCGAATTGGTGATGTAGCGGAAGCCCGATACCATGGCGCGGTTGAGCTTCTCCCGCGGCAGGCGCGAGGGTTCGGTGTTGCGCCGCCAGAGCAGCAGCACCACCAACAGCGGCAAATAGAGGATCGCGTTACACGCGAACGCCGCGACAGCACCGAGTGCGGCGACGATGACACCGCCGACCGCAGGGCCGAAGCTGCGGGCGATGTTGTAGCTGATGCCGTTCAGCGCGACGGCTGACGGCAGTGCATCGGGCGGCACCTGCTCGCTGACCGAGGACTGCCAGGCCGGACCGAACAGTGCGTTGCCGCTGCCAACCACGAAGCAGAAGGCGAGCAGCGTTTCCGGGGAAATGAAGTTGAGCCAGGCCAGGACCGTGAGTGCGGTCGCGCCAGTCAGCGCGATCATGAGCGCGATCAGGGTGACGATACGGCGGTCATACATGTCGGCGATGGCGCCCGCCGGCATCGAGATCAGCATGATCGGCAGCATCAGGGCGGTCTGTACCAGCGCCACCTTGTCCGCCGAGGCCGCCATCTGCGTCATCGCCCAGGCGGCGCCCACGCCCTGGATCAGCAGGCCGAGATTGGAGAGCAGGCTGGCGAGCCAGATGCGCCGGAACACGGTGTACCGTAGCGGCGCCATGATGCCGTCGGCGTCAATTTTCTGACGGTTCGTCTGCTCGGTCATATCCCCTTCCAAATGGGCTGGCAGAAGTGGCGTCGGCGTGGTCTTTGGGCGATTTCGGCAAGTTCAGTGATGCCCGCGAAAGTCCTTCGCTGTCCAGTGGTTAGGCCGGTATAAGCGGTGCACAGAGATGCTTTTGCCGGGGAGGAACAGATGAAGCTGTCACGACGGATGATCTTGCAAGGTGCCGGCAGCTTGCCCTTCGCAATTGCGAGCTTGCGCACGGGCGCATTGGCTCAATCCGCACCCACTGCGCCGAGCGAGGTGCCGCCAATCCTGTTCGTCCACGGCAATGGCGACTACGACGCGCTCTGGATGACGACCTTGTGGCGGATGGAATCCAACGGCATTGCGCGCGATCGCATGCATGCGATCAATTTCAACGATCCCAATGCGCGAAGTGACGACAAGGTCGAGCAGGCGGGCCGCTCCTCGACCGAGGACCAGCGCCGCGAGCTCGCCGCCGCCATAGCCGAATTGAAGCGCAGCACCGGCGCCGCCCGCGTGGCGCTGGTCGGCAGCTCGCGCGGCGGCTATGCCATCCGCAACGTCATCAAGAACGGCGGCGCCGGCGATGTCAGCCACGCCGTGCTGTGCGGCACGCCCAATCACGGCGTGTTCGCGACTGACGACCAGCCCAACAGCGAGTTCAACGGCCGCGGCGCGTTCCTGCTCGGCCTGAACGAGGGCGAGAGTGAGGTGACGCCGGGTGTTGCCTTCCTGACCTTGCGCAGCGACGGCATGGACAAATACGCGCAGGCCGATGGCCGCTTCATCGGCAAGCCCGGCACGCCGACCGGCGTCAGCGTCGAAGGTCCGGAGTTGAAGGGGGCCACCAACCTCGTGCTGGGCGCACTCGATCATCGCGAGGTGGCGTTTCACCCCCGAGCCTTCCGCGAGATCTATAAGTTCATTGCCGGCCGCGAGCCCGCGCGAATCTCGATTGTGCCGGAGCAGAGCGTCAGGCTGAGCGGCCTCGTGACGGGCACACCGGGCGGTGCGCCGACCAATCGGCCGGTGGCCGGTGCAACCGTCGATATCTTTCGGGTTGATCCTGAAACCGGTGAGCGCAAGGGCAGCGCCGTGCACAGCGCGAAGACCGGTGCCGACGGCCGCTGGGGACCGGCGCAGGTCGAACCTTCCTGGTCGCTCGAATTCGCCCTCGCAGCGCCGGATGCGCCGACGACGCACATCTACCGCTCGCCCTTCCCGCGCTCGTCCGACGTCGTTCACCTGCGCGCCGCGCGCCCGCTCGGTCCCGCGGACAAGGACGCCGGGGCCGTCGTGATCATGTCGCGTCCGCGCGGCTATTTCGGCCTGCCGCGGGACGTGGTGCTGCTCGACGGCAAGGAGCCGGCGGACGTCAAATCGGGTGTGCCCACGGATTCGACAGCAACACTGCGCCTTCCGGCCGGCGAGGTCGGGCGTAACATCGTGGCCGAATTCAACGAAGAACGAATTGTGGCACGCGCCTGGCCTGCCTCCGAGAACAGGATTGCGATTGCCGAGCTGACTTACTAGCTAACTGCCTGCGCCACCCCTCCGGGAGAGAGCCATGAACATCGCCAGCGTGCGTCGGCCCATCGTCCCTCCGACGCCGCCGCGAGCGCCCGACGACATGTCGTTCCTCGGCCGGCTTGCCGTGATCAAGCGGAATATGATCGCGACCTGGGGGCAGCGCGCCTATGAGGAAGACGTCATTGAAGGCCGCTTCTTCTTCCGCAACAGCTTCATCCTGAACCGGCCGGATGCGATCCGGCATGTCCTGCTCAGCAATTACGAGAATTATTCGCGTACTCCGGCGGGCATCCGCATGCTTCGTCCCGTGCTCGGCGACGGTCTTCTGATTGCGGAGGGCCATTCGTGGACGTTTCAGCGCCGCACCCTCGCGCCGGCGTTCACGCCGCGTGCGACAGCAAATCTCGTTCCGCACATGACGGCGGTGCTCGACGAGACCATCGCAAAGCTCGACGGGCGAACGAGCGAGCCGGTCGATCTGCGCGAGATCATGCAGCGCATGACGCTGGAGATCGCCGGCCGCACCATGTTCTCGTTCGGCATGGACCGGCATGGTCTGACCTTGCGCAACTTCGTCATGGAGTATGGAGCCCGACTCGGACGGCCGTACTTGCTCGACATGGTGCTGCCGCTGTCCTGGCCGAGTCCGATGGATTTTGCCCGCGCCCGTTTCCGCAAGCGCTGGACCGAATTCGTCGCGATGCTGATCGCCGAGCGGCGTGAGATGGGCAAGAAAGACGGCGCGCCGCCGCGCGATCTTTTCGATCTCATGGACGAGGCGCGTGACCCTGAAACCGGCAAGGGCTTTTCGGACGAACAACTGGTCGACGAAGTCGCGACTATGATCCTCGCGGGTCACGAGACCACGGCGACCGCGCTGTTCTGGGCGCTCTATCTGCTCGCGCTCGATCCCGATACGCAGGAGGAGATCGCCTCCGAGACCCGCGGCGAGCACCTCGACAGCATGGCCGACATCGATCGGCAGAAGTTCACCCGCGCCGTGATCGAGGAGACCATGCGGCTTTATCCGCCGGCCTTCCTGATCGCCCGGGCCGCGCGCGAGAAGGACAACGCGGCCGGCGTCGCCATCGGCAAGGGCGACATCATCATGATCGCACCGTGGCTGCTGCACCGGCACGAGAAGCTGTGGGATCAGCCGAACGCGTTCATTCCAAAACGCTTCATGTCCACGGAAGCGCCCGATCGATTCGCGTATCTGCCCTTTGGCGCGGGTCCGCGCGTCTGCGTCGGCGCCCCCTTCGCGCAAGCCGAATCCGTGCTGGCGCTGGCCCGGCTGATCGGTGCGTTCCGTGTCGAGCTTGCCGATACCAGCCCTGTCATTCCGCTCGGCGTCGTCACGACCCAGCCGGACCGGTCGCCGCTGTTCCGCATCACGCGTCGGTGACAGGCGTTCGCCTGGCCGACGGCGTGATCCACTCCAGATAGAGTTGCGCCATGAGCGATATCCAGGCCCAGTTTTCCGTTCTGAAGCAGACCGCCGATGCGAAAGTGGTCGACGCGATCGCGCGCCTCATCGAGGACGGCGAAGATCACGAGCTCAACCGCGTCAATGTACTCGATTTCGCGAAGCAGCACGGTCTCGATGAAGAGCACGCGATCTCGGCATTCCTGCATTCGGCGCGGCTCGGCCTGTTCGATCTGGGCTGGAATGTGCTGTGCCCGGGCTGCGGCGGCGTGTTGGGTGCGCACTCGACCCTGAAGGCGCTCAAGCCAGACAATTATCATTGTGCGCTGTGCGCCTGCGGCTACAAGGCCTCCGTCGATGATCAGGTCGAAGTCTCCTTCACCGTCAATTCACGTGTCCGGCGCATTGCGGCGCATGATCCCGATACGCTTCCGGTGTGGGAGTACTTCAAGCAGGTGTTCTGGAGTTCCGGCGTCGACTTCAACAAGGAATCGTTTGCGACGCTCGCCAACGAGGTGACGCTGGACACGATGGAGCTCCCGGCCGGCGAGAAGGCGACCATGTCGCTGCAACTGCCGGACGATTTCATCATCATCTTCGAACCGGTGACGCACGCGGCGCATTTCATCGACGTGCAGGGCGAGCCCACCAAGGACCGTCAGCAGCTCGCCATCATGTACAACAGGGTGCAGGCGCCGACGGGAACCACGACCATGCGGCCGGGCCCGCTGCGGCTGTCGCTGGAGAACCAGGCCGGCGTACGCGTGCTGCCGTCGGTGTTCATCGCGGCCGAGGCGCTCCATCACCTCATCGGCAAGCGCAAGCCGTTCCTGACCGCCAAGCGGATGCTGTCGAACCAGACGTTTCGTGATGTGTTCAAGGCGGACAATCTCAGTCTCGACCAGCGGCTCCAGATCACCTCGCTGACCTTCCTGTTCACCGATCTGAAGGGATCGACCGCGCTCTATGAGCGCGTCGGCGATCTTGCCGCCTTCGACCTCGTGCGCGCGCATTTCCATGCGCTGCTCGAGATCATCTCCTCCGAGAAAGGCGCGGTGGTGAAGACCATCGGCGACGCCGTGATGGCGACCTTCGTCCGTCCCGAGCATGCGATCGCAGCGGGTTTGCGGATGCGCGCGGCGATGGACGAGCTCAACAAAAAGCGCGGTACTGCCGATCTCATCGTCAAGATCGGCATCCACGAAGGTCCGTGCCTCGCGGTGATGCTGAACGAGCGGCAGGATTATTTCGGCCAGACCGTCAACATCGCCGCCCGCGTGCAGAGCCTCTCGACCGCGCAGGAGATTCACATCACCGGCCCGGTGCTGGATGCGCCGGCGGTTGCCGAAGTCCTCAAGCAGCGCGAAATCAGGCCGATCCAGAAGCAGGCCGCACTGCGCGGCATCGCCGACAAGATGGTGGTGTACGAGATACCGTGACTGGTGTCGTCCCGGCGAAGGCCGGGACCATACCGCGTGATTTCCGAAACAGGCTGGATGGTCGTTACCAAAGCCTTCGCCAAACCGCAGCCTGTGGTTATGGGTCCCGGCCTTCGCCGGGACCACATGTGCGCACTTGCCTTGCCCTACTCCAAAATCACAGACTCAGATTGCCGAAACGTAATGCGACGCGCGGAACTGACGCACGTTGCGCCGGTTGAATTTCCTACTCATATAATGCTGGTAGCGGTCGCGCTCCGCGGCTTCATCGATTTCGGTAGGACCTTATGCTCGACGGCCTGCGCCAATTCATCGCCGACATTGTTGCTCCCCATGCCCAGGACCGCGCTTTCGGTGACGGTGATTACCGGCTGGCGGCGACCGCGCTGCTGGTTCACGTGATCTCGCTGGACGGCCAGCCGACGGCTGCCGAGCAGCGCAAATTGCACAGCCTGATCGAAAGCCACTTTGGGCTCGATCGCGGCACCGCGGATCGTCTGATCGCGGATGCGACGGAGGTCGAGGGCGAGGCGGTCGACCTCTATCACTTCACCAGCATCATGATGCGCTCGCTCGACGAAGAGGGCCGCAAGCGGGTCGTCCAGATGATGTGGGAGCTGGTCTATGCCGATGGCCAGGTTACCGAGTTCGAGGATAATGTGGTCTGGCGTGCCTCCGACCTGCTCGGGATTTCGCAACGCGACCGGATCGACCTGAAGCACGCGGTCGCAGATCGTGCCGGTGGTCAGGTCAAGGACAGCGCGGTCGGCGGGTGATCACTGCCAATACCGCCAATTGGCGGTTGTGCGGACCACATGACGAAACTTTAATGTAGCCTCGGGGCTGCCCTGGTTCCGGTTTTCCCCTGTAAAAACGGGGTTTTCCTGCTTCCCCCGTTTCCCGCTCAGGTGGCTATGCGGTGGACGCCGCTTGCCTGTCGCGCACGGCCTATGCTCTCGTTCCAGCATTGCGGCGCCAAAAAAACTTCAATTCAAGAGATCTCGATCGTGACTGAGCGGGTAACGTTGATCACCGGTGCCTCGGCGGGCATCGGCACGGAGCTAGCGCGTGTGTTCGCCGCGAACGGACACCGTCTTGCGCTGACGGCGCGACGCGCGGACCGGCTCGAGGCGCTCGCAAACGAGCTCGCTGCCAAGGGTGGCAAAAAGCCGATCGTGATCGCCTGCGATCTTGAGGATGCGGATGCCGGCGAGAAGATCGCCGCCGCACTCGCTGCCGAAGGCGTCGAGCTCGATCATCTCGTCAACAATGCCGGCTTCGGCGTGTTCGGCGACGCAATTGAGCGCGACCGCGTCGAGCAGGTCGGCATAGTGGATGTCAATGTCCGGGCTCTGACGGATCTGTCGCTGCGCTTTGCCGATCAGCTGATCAGGAACAAGGGTGGCCTTCTCAACGTCGGATCGGTCGCCGGCTATCTGCCCGGCCCCGGCATGGCGGTCTATTACGCGTCCAAGGCCTATGTCATTTCCTTCACCGAGGCCTTGCGGGCGGAGCTTGCACCGCACGGCGTTCGCGTCACCGTACTTTGCCCGGGCCCGGTGCCCACCGAATTCCAGGCGCGCGCCGGCGTTGGGTCCGGACATGATACGGCCCTTCTCAATGTTCCTGCCGCTGAGGTCGCACGACAGGCCTATCGCGGCCTGATGGCCAACAAGCGGGCCGTGCTCCCCGGTCTGGGCATCAAGATTGTGCCATTCGCGCTGCGCTTCTTCCCGCGCGGCTTCATCCTGTCCGCCACCAGCCGGTTTCAGAGACAAAGACGCTAGAGGGAGCTCTCGGTCGGTCGTGGCCCGGAGCTTGCTTTCTATCGGGAGTGTGTGTGCGCAAACTCACACGAAATTAACGATCGCTTAGTTATGCTGGCGGTCAGAGCCGATAGCAGTCGCAAAGACCATGTCGTTCCGGACGGACAGATTTGGTGGCGCAGATGTGGTGCCCTTCCCCAGAAGGACGCCTGATGTCGCCGCCTTCGAAACCCGGTTGCCGGTTCTGATCATCCTGCATCAGGAATCCTCGACGCCCGGCCGCGTCGGCAATGCGCTGCGCGCCCTTGGCCACCGCCTCGACATCCGCCGTCCCCGCCTCGGCGATCCGCTGCCTGAGACCCTCGACCAGCATGCCGGCGCTGTGGTCTTCGGCGGTCCGATGAGCGCCAATGATCCCGACGACTACATCCGCCGCGAGATCGACTGGATCGAAATTCCGCTCCGCGAACAGCGGCCGTTCCTCGGCATCTGCCTCGGCGCGCAGATGCTCGCGAAGCAGTTAGGAGCCCGCGTCGCGCCGCATGCCGATGCGCTGACCCAGATCGGCTACTACCCGATCCGCCCGACACCCGCGGGACACGGGCTCTGCCCGAATTGGCCGGCACGGGTCTATCACTGGCATCGCGAAGGCTTCGAGCTGCCGGTTGGCGCTGAACTGCTTGCCGAAGGCGATGATTTTCCGGTGCAGGCGTTCCGCACCGGCAACGCTTTCGGCGTGCAGTTTCATCCTGACGTGACCTACGCCATGATGCATTGCTGGACCACGCGCGGCTATGACGGTCTCAGCGCGCCCGGCGCGCGGCAGCGGCATCATCACTTCGCGGACCGTGCCGTCTACGATGCCGCGGAACGGGCCTGGCTTGATCAATTCATCGACGGCTGGCTGGCGCGTCGGCCGTTGCTGGCGCAAGCCGCCGAGTGATCGCGCCCTCCCAGGCCGTTGGCACAAGCCCTTGTCTCATCCCTTGATATGCTAGGCTCATGTCAACGAGCGCGCGCGAAACTGCGCCGGCAAACAAAGGGAGAGCACCATGGCTTACGAACACATTCTCTATGAGGTCAGCGACAAGGTCGCGACCATCACGCTCAACCGTCCCGATCGCATGAATGCGTGGACGCCGATCATGGAGCGCGACGTGCGCCATGCGATGGAAGCATCGAGCGCCGATGACAATGTCCGCGTCATCGTGATCACCGGCGCGGGCCGCGCCTTCTGCGCCGGTGCCGACATGGACGCATTGAAGGGGCTCGACCCCGATGATGTCAGGCGCGCGTCGAACCTGCCGCCCTTCGACATGAACCGGCGGCCGGACTGGCAGACGCGCCATGGCTTCTACCCGTCGATCGGAAAGCCTGTCATCGCCATGCTCAATGGCGCGACCGCCGGCATCGGCCTCGTCCACGCGCTCTATTGCGACCTGCGCTTTGCCGCCGACAACACCGTGTTCACCACCGCCTTCGCCCGGCGTGGTCTGATCGCCGAGCACGGCATCAGCTGGATGCTGCCGCGAATCGTCGGCCACGCCAACGCGATGGATCTGTTGCTCTCGGCGCGCCGCGTTTCGAGTGACGAGGCGCTGCGGATCGGGCTGGTGAACCGGCTCTGCTCGCCCGAGAAGCTGCGCGAGGAGACCTATGCCTATGCGCGCGACCTCGCCGATTTCGTCTCGCCGAGCGCGATGGCCGTGATCAAGCGGCAGCTCTACGAGGTGCCGTTCCAGACGCTGGCGGAGGCGACGATCGAAGCCAACCGGGACATGATGGTGGCGCTGAACGGCAGCGATTTCCGGGAGGGGGTCGCGAGCTTCATGGAGAAGCGGCCGCCGAGGTTTACGGGGAAGTAGGGAAGCTTAAGGGGCAGTCCGTCTTCGCCCTGCGGGCTACGCCGGACACCACGCTTCGCCCCTCGAGCTCCGCGCGGCTGCGCCACGCGTAGCCCGAAGGGCGAAGCGTGGTGGAGCCAGGCGGGATCGAACCGCCGACCTCGTCATTGCGAACGACGCGCTCTCCCAGCTGAGCTATGGCCCCTTTTGTAGGCCGCTCTGGTCAATGCGGCCGACAACCGGGCGCCATTTAAGTCCCCGCCAAGGTCAAGTCAAGGACGGGTGTAACCCGGTTTTAGCCATCCCGGCACCGACTTCCCTTGTTTGGACCGGGGGGAACCGATATCTAGCAGCAGGCGTCAATCCCGACCGCAGCCAGAATTTTCAAAAGTCAGAGTCTTCAAAAGCCATGCGTGCCGTTCTCGACATCGTCATCATCGTGCTCGACCTCTACGTCTGGCTGCTGATCGCGTCCGCGATCCTGTCCTGGCTGATCGCCTTCAACGTCGTGAACACCCGCAACCAGTTCGTTTCGGCGGTGGCGGAGTTCCTGTACCGAATCACCGAGCCGGTCCTGGCTCCGATTCGCAATTTCCTGCCCAGCCTCGGCGGCCTCGACATCTCGCCGATCATCCTGATCCTGCTCATCATGTTCATCGAGCGGGTGATCCTGTATTACATCTACCCGAACGTGATCTAAGCAAGCTGGAGCGCCCTGGGTTGCCAAAGAACCTTGTCATCAAGGAACCTTGGCGTTACGGGGCCGCAGGTATCAGCATCGCGCTGCGGGTGACGCCGCGCGGCGTCCGCGACGACATCGACGGGATCGAGCAGCTCTCCGATGGCCGCAGCGTGCTCAAGGTGCGGGTGCGCGCTATCGCAGATGGCGGCGAGGCCAACAAGGCCGTTCTGGTGCTGCTGGCGAAATCGTTGGGCGTGCCCAAGGCCAGCGTCAAACTCCTGTCGGGAGCGACCTCGCGGCTGAAGCAGATCGCGGTCGACGGCGATCCGGCGCGGCTCGGCGAAGCCCTGCGCCAGCTCGCATCAGCCAAATCGACAGACTGAGGGAACTGACATGACCGCCAAGATCATCGACGGAAAAGTCATCGCCGCAGAACTTCGCGCCCGCGTCGCCGACGAGGTCGCACGCGTCAAGCGCGAGCACAATCTGGTTCCGGGCCTTGCGGTGGTCCTGGTCGGAAGCGACCCGGCGAGCGAGGTCTATGTCCGGTCGAAACACACCCAGACCCAGGCCGCCGGCATGGCCTCGTTCGAGCACAAGCTGCCGGCCGACGTCTCGCAAGCAGATCTCCTGGCGCTGGTCGCAAAACTCAACCGCGATCCCGCCGTGCACGGTATTCTGGTGCAACTACCGCTGCCCAAGGGCCTCAATACCGAGGCGGTCGTCAATGCCATCGACCCCGCCAAGGATGTCGACGGGCTGCATCCGAACAATGCCGGCCGCCTCGCCGGCGGTTTCGAGGCGCTGTCGCCCTGCACGCCGCTCGGCTGCATCATTTTGACCAAGAGCGTGCATGCTTCGCTTGAAGGCATGAACGCCATCGTCATCGGCCGCTCCAACCTCGTCGGCCGACCGCTGGTGCAGCTGTTGCTGAACGAGAACGCCACGGTGACCATCGCGCATTCGCGCTCGCGTGACCTGCCCGGGCTCGTGAGGCGCGCAGACCTCGTCTATGCCGCCGTCGGAAAGTGCGAGATGGTGCGCGGCGACTGGCTGAAGCCGGGGGCGACCGTGATCGACGTCGGCATCAACCGGATTCCGAGGGACGACGGCAAGACGCGTCTCGTCGGCGATGTTGCCTATCAGGAAGCGCTCGCCGTGGCTGGCGCCATCACGCCGGTACCGGGCGGCGTCGGTCAGATGACAGTCGCCTGCCTGCTCGTGAACACGTTGCGCGCGGCCTGCGCGATTGCAGGGCTGCCGAAGCCGGCGGTGTAGTTCACCTCGCCCCGCAAGCGGGGCGAGGGAGCAGAGCTCAGGCCTTCTTCTTTTTCTCGCGATCGATGCCTTCGAGGATCAGCTTGTGCGCATCTTCGGGGCCGCCCCAGCGCAGGATCTTCACCCACTTGCCGGGTTCGAGATCCTTGTAGTGCTCGAAGAAGTGCTGGATCTGCTGGAGCGTGATGTCCGGCAGGTCGGAATACGACTTCACCTTGTCATAGCGCTGCGTCAGCTTCGACGACGGCACCGCAAGAATCTTCTCGTCGCCGCCGGCTTCGTCTTCCATGAACAGCACGCCGACCGGGCGCACGCTCATGACCGCGCCGGGAATGATGGCGCGGGTGTTGATGATGAGGACGTCGCAGGGATCGCCGTCGTCGGACAGCGTGTGCGGAATGAAGCCGTAGTTCCCGGGGTAACGCATCGGCGTGTAGAGGAAGCGGTCAACCACCAGCGTGCCGGCTTCCTTGTCCATCTCGTACTTGATCGGTTCGCCGCCCACGGGGACTTCGATGATGACGTTGACGTCGTGAGGGACGTTTTTCCCGATCGAGACCGCATCGATACGCATTCAAGGCTCCGTTGTTGCCGAGGTTAAATCGCACCCGGCAGCGATTTTGGCGCTGTCATACGCGGGCTTGGCCCGCTGATCCATCGCGTTTTTGTGAAATAATGAATCCGGCGATCACCGGCTCAAGGCAGCGGTATCGACGGAAGGAAAACGCTGCCGGCGGGACTTCAGCAGCTCAATTGGTCCAAGCGAAGGCAACCTTGTCGAGCGACTTCGGCCCGAAACGCTCCGAGGACCGCGCCACCATGCGGCCGCCCAAGGCGCGGTAGAACTCGGTGGCCGGATCGTTGTCCGAGAGCGCCCACACCACCATGCTCTTCAGGCCGCTCTGCATCAGGTCGCGGCGGGCCGCGGTGAACAGGCGGCGACCAAAGCCCAGGCCCTGGAATTCGGGACGCAGATAGAGCTCGTAGACCTCACCGTCGAAATGCAGGCTGCGGGCGCGGTTGCGGCCGTAATTGGCGTAGCCTGCGATCTTGTCGCCGAACACCAGCACGCTGACGCGGCTGCCCTTGCGGATCGCGCTGTCCCACCATTGCGGACCGCGGCGGTTGATCAACTTCTCCAGTTCGGCGCCGGGAATGATGCCCTGATAGGCGGAGCGCCAGGCTTCGTCATGGGTGGACGCCACCGCAGTTGCATCTGCGGCTTTGGCCGGCCGGACCTCGATCAGGGTTGTGCTCATGGACGTGATCAAACCAAGTCGCCGCGCCGGCGGCAAGACCTATCGTTAATTATCGGTTAACGTGTGGACTTTCTGCATCAGTATTTGAACCATGTTGTACCGAAAAAAGACAAGACGCCGATTCGAATGGCACCGGGGTGCTCTGCGCCGGTGCAAAACTGCTTTGCGGCAACGAATGAACGGCAATGGCAACGCAGAAAGTCTGCCGATATTGATTCGTTCCTACTAGTCTAACTGTCGCTGTTCTCGCCTCCGGCAATTCATGCGGATCCCCAACATCCTCGTGCCTTTGGCTCTGCTGGCCTTGCTGGCTGCGCCGCCGGTGTGCGCTCAGGTTTTTGGTTCGTCCGGAGCGGAGGGCGATCCGTTTCGCCGTCAGCAATGGCGCGTGCCGTCGCCGGATACCGACATCGCCGCTCATGCCCGGCTGTTTCGCCCGCCGGGTGCCGGCCCGTTCCGGCTTGCGGTGATCGCGCATGCTTCGACGCAAAATGGCTTGCGGCGCGCGCAAATGTCTCAGCCGGAATACCGCGCACTCACGGCATTCCTCATCGCGCGCGGCTTCGCCGTGCTGGTGCCCGAACGGCTCGGCCATGGTGCGACCGGTGGCCGCTATGTCGAGGACCAGGGTGGCTGCGACGAGGCGGACTACGTGCGCTCGGGCCGCGCAACGGCCGACGAAATCGCGCTCGCGCTGGACTATGTGCGAAAGCAGGATTTTATCCGCAAGGACGCCGCGATCGTGATCGGCCATTCCGCCGGCGGTTGGGGCGCGCTGGCGCTCGCGAATGCCGATCCGAAGGCGATCTCCGCCATCATCGCCATTGCGCCGGGCCGCGGCGGCCATGCCAATGACGAGCCGAACCGGATCTGCGCGCCGCATACGCTTCTCGCCGCGGCGGCTGAATTCGGCAAGGCCGCGCGCATCCCCATCACATGGCTCGTTGCCGCCAATGACAGCTACTTTGCACCGGCATTTTCGCTTGCGTTGGTCGATGCGTTTCGCGGCGGCGGTGGCAAGGTCGACTTCCGAACGACGCCGGCCGTCGGTAGCGAGGGCCACTGGATGATCGAAACCGAGGCAGGCGTCAAAGCCGCGAGTGCCGAGCTTGCGCGTGGGTTGAAGCCGGCGGCTGCCAAAAAGCCATGACGC
Source organism: Bradyrhizobium sp. 17 (assembly GCF_023073515.1). Lineage (NCBI taxonomy): Bacteria > Pseudomonadati > Pseudomonadota > Alphaproteobacteria > Hyphomicrobiales > Nitrobacteraceae > Bradyrhizobium > Bradyrhizobium sp. 17. The sequence continues at coordinate 63,222 of NZ_JADPJQ010000098.1, forward strand.
CGTATTCCTGGTCACGCACCTGATATTGGACAATCGCTAATGCCCAAATGGCCCGACGATGACGTCATCCTGTTCGACGGCGTCTGCATCTTCTGCTCGCGCTGGGTCCGCTTCGTCGCCAAAAGGGACCCGGCGAAGCGGTTTCGCTTCACGCCGATTCAATCTGACTATGGCGCCCGGCTCGCGCGCACGTTCGGCATCGATCCCGCTGATCCCGACACCAATGCCGTGGTTCACGGCGGCGCGGTGTTCATGAAGTCGGACGCTGCGCTGACGGTGCTGTCGCAGCTCCCCGGCTGGGGCTGGGTGCGCGCGTTGTTCGCTGTGCCCAAGCCGCTACGGGACCCGCTCTACAATCTCGTCGCGCGCAACCGATACCGCATCTTCGGCAAGTATGATTCGTGCTTCGTACCGGATGCCGACTTGCGGGCGCGGGTGATCGAGTAGGACGTGGTCAGCGTTGGATTTTCTCTACAAGAGCCACAAATTCTTGCAGGTCCAAAAGGGCTCTTTGTTGAGTCGACTTGTACGTTTCGTGAAGCTTTTTTGGCAAGACAAGTTGCAACGATTTGGTGCGCATTTCGGATGTTTGATTTTCTGAAATTCCGGGCTCTAACGTCAAGAGATGCTTCGTCTTGATCCGGTTCGCTTCAGCTAACACTTGACGCCACCGATCCTTGCAGGTCGATTTTGCGCCGAGCATTACAAGGCGATTTTCTGAAAACGCTGACGAATTGTATTCCTTCGCCCCCGGGAACAGGAAATCCGGTCTATTGTTATTTTCGGTTCGCGCCCCTCTCTCGAACCTTAGCTTGCGGGCAGAAAAAATTGCAGCGAGATGATGCTCAAGAGCCGATCCGGCGCGCGACTTGCGGCGATTCTGGACGCTCAGCGAAAATTTGATGAAGCCTTCAACGTCAGCCTTCTTGCTGAGCATGAAACCGTCGGCCAGCCTTTTCGAGACAATGTGCCGCTCTAGGGTACGGAACAACCTTTCCTCAAATTCGATCCATGTCATGAGCGCGTGATCAGGATCGTCTCTAACACTCGTCTCGGGAGCATGCTTCCTAGCAAACTCAGAGAAGATGCCCGTTGCGGGGAATTCTGCACCAAATTTCTTTAGGAGCGCGTCGAGCCACTCATCCTCAGTAACGATAGCTTCGATTTCGATGAGCTCAAGAATATAGCGAGCCGTGAAAGAAAGTTCCTGACCGCGCTCTCGGCGAAAGTCTCGCTTATTGTCGTCGAAACGGTCTCCGGTTGCACGCAGACCGAATAGCCAAAAGAGTTGCTGCTCAATTGCGCTGCCCGCGGTGCAACTCATCGCAAGCAGTGGACCAGATTTTGGCTTGCAGAAAAACAGCGTGTCGCCAGCGCGCGCCTTCCGAACGACTTCTTCGGCAGCCGCCCGCAAAGAACAGCCGCCCATCGGTCGGTGCCGCCAGCACGGCGCGGTCACCGGCGTGGCCGGGCAGGGCGTGCGAGTAGGAGCCTCTCGCGAAGGGGTCGTGGGCCCAGCGCGACTCGTAGAGCGGCTTCAGCTTTCGCCTGATGTCGTTGCCGAGGAAGCCTGCGATCTCCTCGATGCTTTGGGCGGCAATGGCGCCGTCGCCCGCGTCTTCCAGTTCGCGTGCAAAGCTGCCGCCGAAAAAGCCTTCGATGCAGGGCTGGCCGAACGGGCGGATATGATAGGTGCCCATGTCAGTGCGCATCGTGGCGCCGCGCAAATTACCTTCCTTCGGGAAGGCTTCGGCATCGTCGAGCGCCAGCGTCACCTTGTCATCGACACCGAGCGGCAGGCCGGCCGCGGCGTCGACCTTGGCGGGGAGAGGTGGCGAGAAGCGGATCGCCTCATTGGCGATCAGATTGGTCGGCACGGTGACGATCACCTTGTCCGCGGTCAGCGTGCCCTGCGATGTCTCGATGCGGATGCGCTGGTCGGAATGATCGATCAGCGTGACGTTGCAGTTCAGCGCCACCGGGCATGGCGCGCCATAGGCCGCGATCAGCGCGCCGTAGCCGCGGCGGACGCGCCAGTTGAGGTCGCTGTCCTCATACGCGTCCCAGTCCAGCGTCGACATGTCCTTCAGTTCGCAGCCGTTGATGTAGGTCGAGATCGCGTCGATCATGGGATTCCAGCGATTGCCGGGCTCCAGGCTGAAGCTCGCGGGGACATCCTGGCCCTTCTGGGCGGTCTCCCACAGCCGCTGATAGAAGGCGTCCATGGCGTGCATGAAATCATCGCGCTCGGCTTTCGGAAACGCGTCGCCATAGGCGCGCTCGCGCCAGGGCGGGAGGTCCTTGTTGACCTCGAAATCGAGCTGCTTTGCAATCGCGACGAAGGAGTTGTTGTCCGCCGAATGCAGCCAACCGCAGCCGACGTCGAAGGTGACTTCGGGCGAGGCCTGCACCGTCCAGGCCCGGCCACCGAGCCGGTTACGCGCCTCGAGCACGATCACGGAGAGGCCGGAGCCTGCCAGCGCATGCGCCGCGCCGAGACCGGCGGCGCCCGCACCGATGATCGCGACGTCGACGGAGGAGGGGAGGGACATAGCGGTCAATTTCATCGTCATGCCCGGGCTTGTCCCGGGCATCCACGTCATTGACACCAGTATCGAAGACGTGGATGGCCAGGACAAGCCCGGCCATGACGCATTCGTCGTGTGTCCGAGTGGCCTTAAGCCACCGCTTCCTTGGATTTTTCCGCGCGCTTGCGCTCGTTCGGGTCGAGGTGCCGCTTGCGCAGGCGGATCGACTTCGGCGTGATCTCCACCAGCTCGTCGTCCTCGATATAGGCCAGCGCCTTTTCCAGCGTCATGCGGATCGGCGGGGTCAGGCGCACCGCTTCGTCCTTCGACGTGGTTCGGATGTTGGTGAGCTGCTTGCCCTTGAGCACGTTGATCTCGAGGTCGTTGTCGCGGGTATGCTCGCCGACGATCATGCCCTTGTAGACCTTCCAGCCCGGCTCGATCATCATCGGGCCGCGATCTTCCAGCTTGAACATGGCGTAAGCCACCGCTTCGCCCTGGTCGTTGGAGATCAGCACGCCGTTGCGGCGGCCCTGGATCTCGCCCTTGTACGGCGCGTAGCCGTGGAACAGACGGTTCATGATCGCGGTGCCGCGGGTATCGGTGAGCAGCTCGCCCTGGTAGCCGATCAGGCCGCGGGTCGGCGCGTAGAACACCAGCCGCAGACGGTTGCCGCCGGACGGCTTCATCTCGATCAGCTCGGACTTGCGCTCGCTCATCTTCTGCACGACGACACCGGAATGCTCCTCGTCGACGTCGATGACGACTTCCTCGATCGGCTCGAGGGTGGCGCCGGTGGCCTCGTCCTTCTGAAATACGACACGCGGACGCGACACCGAAAGCTCGAAGCCCTCGCGGCGCATGGTCTCGATCAGGATCGCGAGCTGCAATTCGCCACGGCCTGAAACTTCCATCGCGTCCTTGTCGGAGGCTTCGACGACCCGCAGCGCAACGTTGCCCTCGGACTCGCGCAGCAGGCGGTCGCGGATCATGCGGCTGGTGACCTTGTCGCCTTCGGTGCCGGCGAGCGGCGAGTTGTTGACGATGAAGGACATCGACACGGTCGGGGGGTCGATCGGCTGCGCCACCAGCGGGGTGTCGACCGACGGATCGCAGAAGGTGTCGGCGACGGTGCCCTTGGTCAGGCCGGCGATGGCGACGATGTCGCCTGCCTCGGCTTCGTCGAGAGGAGTGCGCTCGATGCCGCGGAAGGCGAGGATCTTGGTGATGCGGCCCTGCTCGATCGTCTTGCCGTCGGCGCCCAGCACCTTCACGGCCTGGTTCGGCTTGATCGAGCCTGAGGAAATACGGCCGGTGATGATGCGGCCGAGATAGGGGTTGGCTTCCAGAATGGTGCCGATCATGCGGAACGGGCCTTCCTCGACGGTCGGCGGCGCGACATGGCGCACGATCAGGTCGAACAGCGGCTGCATGCCGGCTTCCTGCGACCCGTCCGGGCTCTCGGCCATCCAGCCTTGCTTGGCCGACCCGTAGAGGATCGGGAAGTCGAGCTGCTCCTCGCTGGCGTCGAGCGCCGCGAACAGGTCGAACACCTCGTTGATGACTTCGGTTGCCCGCGCGTCGGGACGGTCAACCTTGTTGATCACGACGATCGGCTTCAAACCGACCTTGAGCGCCTTGGAGACCACGAATTTGGTCTGCGGCAGCGGCCCCTCGGCGGCGTCGACCAGCACCAGCGCGCCGTCCACCATGTTGAGGATGCGCTCGACCTCGCCGCCGAAATCGGCGTGGCCTGGGGTATCGACGATGTTGATGCGGGTGTCCTTCCACTGCACCGAGGCCGCCTTGGCCAGAATGGTGATGCCGCGCTCGCGCTCCAGATCGTTGGAGTCCATGGCGCGCTCAGTCACCTTCTGGTTCTCGCGATAGGTGCCGGATTGCTGGAGGAGGCGGTCGACCAGGGTCGTCTTGCCGTGGTCGACGTGGGCGATGATGGCGATGTTGCGAAGATTCATGAGTGGGCTTCTTTGCGGTCGGACAATGGGTTAAGCGCGATCTCGCCGGTCAGACCGGGACCTCTTCTCGAAACAACGCTTGAAGACTGGAAACGGGGCGCTTTCCGCCCAAAAGGGAAAGCCCGGCATATCGACCGGGCACCCTACGCGTTGCGGCGCAATATAGGCAAAAACCGCCAAAAAACAATGTGTTCTTTGGCCGTTGGTTGATTGAATTTTGTCCGGGAATTCCCGGGGGTTAGGCGAAAAGCCGGGCTCAGCCGCGCCGGCCCTTGATCGCGGCCCAGATCAGGGCGACCCCGCCCAGCCCCACGACCAGGCCTACGAACACCAGCGGTGCCACGTCGGAACCCATCCGGCCGCCCTCGATCACCGACATTCCGCCGAACAGCAATGCGCAGGCACCGGGTAGCAGCATGAGGATCCCGAAGATCGCCATGATCGCGGTCAGGCAGCCGCCGCGCTTGTTCGGCGGGGCAGGAGGCGGTCCCGGAGGGGCTGGCGGCGGCGTGTCGCTGATGCTCATGCCTGCAGGACTCCTGCGGTTGACTGCGCCGCCAGTTCGGCGCGGATGCCGTCGATCTTTCCGTTTCGGTAGAACAGATTGTAGGTGTCGAACGGGATGATCGCGCCGTTCTCGGTGACGAAATGGATGCAGCTGCGCTTGACGTTGCCGACGCAGAAATTGAAGCGATCGAGAAACTGCACGATGGTGACGCGGAATACGTTCTCGTACGTGATTCCCTGCGGCACCTCGAAGCTCGGCAGGCAGCACAGCAATTCGCAGACGCGCTCGCTCGTGTTCAGCGGTCCCGAGGACAGCGAGAACAGATCGATGAATTTCTCCCTCAGCGCCGGATGCTTCTCCGGGCTTATCGTATTGGGCAACAATGCGACGAGTTGCTCCTGCGGGATCAGCGAGGTCAGCGGCAGCACTTTCTTGCCGTTGCGCAGGCCGTAACCGATCGAGATGCTTTCGGGATTGCAGGGCAGCGGGATCATGTCCTTGTCGCCGAACACGCCGGTTTCGACCACGCGCTTGCGGATCTCCGACAGCATGATGCGATCGGTGTTCTTGTCGAAATTTTCGTTGCGGCCGGCGTCCTGCACCGGCTGCAGCGTGACGCCGCGAACGCACTTCCAGGTCAGCGCGTGGCGGACGATGTCGCCGATCTCGGCATCGTTGACACCGCGCTTGATGGTCGCCACCAGCGTGGTCGATACGCCGTAATGCTCGAGATTCTCCAGCGCCTGCTGACGGATCTTGCGCAAATCCGCGCCGCGCAGATTGATCAAAGCGTCGCGTTCGAGCGAGTCGAACTGGAGATAGACCTCGAGCCCGCGCTTGTTCTCGGCGAGCCGCGCCACGAAATCCTTTTCGCGGGCGATACGCAGGCCGTTGGTGTTGATCATGACATGGCGGATCGGGCGGGCGCGCACCGCATCGAGGATCGCGAAGAAGTCGGGATGCAGCGTCGGCTCGCCGCCGGAGATCTGCACCAAATCAGGCTCGCCCTCGCTCGCGACCAGCGCGTCCAGCATTCGCTCGACCTTGGCCAGCGGCGTGAAGCTGGTCCGCGCCGGCGAGGAATCGGCAAAGCACACCGGGCAGGTCAGATTGCAATGCTCGGTGATCTCGATCAGCGCGAGGCAGGAATGCTGCTCGTGGTCGGGGCACAGGCCGCAATCATAGGGGCAGCCGAATTCGGTATGCCGTTGAAAGGCCAGCGGCCGGTCGCCCGGCTTGATGAAATCCTTGCACAGGCGCCAATACGCGGCGTCCGTCGACACGAGCGTGGACTGGACGCCATGCTCCTTGCAGCGCTTCTCGTACCAAACCTCGTTGTCGAGGATCTGGATCTTGGCCGGCACCAGCTTCAGGCAGGTCTCGCAGAGAGATTGGGTCTGGCCCCAGAAGATATAGGGACGCGACTTACGCAACGGCGCGTTCATGCATGGGTCTCGCATTGGGCGCCCTCGCCAGCATGACGACGGCGTAGAGCAGGATGGACAGCGACAGCAGGTGAAACAGCGTGAAGGGGCCGATCAGCGTGCCGTAGGGCTTGAGGAATTCCCACAGGAAGCGCTGTGCTCCATAGTAGACGAGGACGAGGTAGAAACCATTGGTGATCACAAACGCGCTCCGGTTCAAGACCGCCACCACGTAGAGCAGCGCGAACACCCCCATCGCGGCGCTTTCGTAGAGCTGCACGGGATGGCGCGGGATGCCGTCGGCGAAATCATGGCCCCAGGGCCATGCCGTCGGCGTGCCGTAGGTGAAATCGTCGAGGCCCGCGAAAAAGCAGCCGAGCCGGCCGATCGCGATGCCGAGCGCCAGCGGCAGCGCAAAACGGGCGCCGGTTCGGACCGTGATCCCTGCGGACCATTTGTAGAGCTCGATCGCCAAGATGCCGCCGACCAGCGCTCCTTCCACGGAGCGCGCGATGCCGCTCTGGCCCGACAGCCACAGATTGGCGGAGCCGAACAGATAGGCGCCGAGCCCCGCGCCGAACACCAAAGCGGCGAGGTAGGACCGCTCAAAGGATTGCGCCGGAAACCGCAAGCCCTGTCGCGACAGCCCGTAGAGCGCCACGGCCGCAGTCAGCCACGCCGCGATGTCGAAGAGAGTGTGAAGGAAAGCCCCGCTCATGCGGGGACATTAGCCCAGGTTCCCCCGCGGCGGGATAGTGCGGCCGCTTCTTATCCCCGAAGAGGAGCGAGTCAGGCGGCTAGCCGGCCTGCCTCTCCTCGGTCGGATAGACGCCGCGCAGCACCTCCTCGAAGTGCATCTTCACGGCCTCGTTGCACAGGCAGGAGCGCAGGCGCAGGCCCTCGCGGTTGCGGACCAGGATCGATCCGCGTCGCGTGTCGAGCACGCCCTCCGCCTTGAACGACTGGAGCACGCGGCTGGCATAGCTGCGGCCGACGCCGAGCAGTGTCGCGAGTTGCTCGTGCGTCAGAGGCACGCTGCTCTCGTCGCCGGTCCGCTCCATAGCGGCCAGCATCCATTTGGCGGTGCGCTGCTCGATCGAGTGAATGGCGTTGCAGGCGGTGGACTGGAAGATCTGAGCCAGCATGCAGTCGGCGTAACGAGCGAAGACATGGCGCAACGAGGGCGAGCGCTGCTTGGCGGCCTCCAGCTTGCTGACGTGAATTCGCGCAAACGGCCCGCCGAATTTCACGCAGATCCGGGTATAGGCCGGCAGATAACCCTCGCTGACGATGCCGCCCACCGCGCCTTCGCGGCCGACCAGGATGGTCTCGACATCGCGGCCGTCCTCATTGGGAACGAGGAAGGTTGCAAGCGACGGTCCGCAGGGGAAGTGGACGACCTGGACGTCGTCGCCGGGGTTGTAGAGCAGCTCATTCGCTGCGGCGCTTTCGAGCATGACATGCGGCGCAAGCAGGGCGAAGTCGGCCGGGCTCAAGCGCCGCAGCAGATTGTTGGTCGGCCGGCTATCGATCTCGGTGGCGTTGCTGGTCCGCGCGTCCATCTTAAACTCCCATCCGCCTCCACATTTAGCGAGTTCCGACGAGGTCCTGTGTGCACAAGTAGACAGACCTAACAACTGTGATGTGGTGGTTTCGTTCCGGGAACCTCCGCGCCGGGTACAGGCGTCGTGACGCGGTATCCCAGTCAGAGAAACCTCATGCTCCAAGTTACGATGATGGCACCCGCTGTTTCCGATGGTTCAAACTGTCCCGCCGATGTGCTCATTGTCGAGGACGATCCGATCATCGCGATCGACTTCGAAGATCGCCTGCTCGGATTTGGCGTGAAGAGCGTCCGCACGGTAGGTTCAGTGGCGCAGGCGCTGACCGCAATCGCGGCGCACGCCCCCGAATTCGCCTTGCTCGACGTCGGTTTGAGTCGCGAGAACAGCTTTGCGGTCGCCGAACGGCTCGCGGCGCTGAAAATTCCCTTTGTGTTCGTCACCGGCTACGGCGCTGACGCGCGCATCCCGCCCGAATTCGCCGGCCAGCCGCGATTGCAGAAGCCGTGTTCGAGCGACGCGCTGGAGGCGGCGCTCCAGGTCCGCGCGGCGAACTAGCGATACGGCGTCAGGCCGGCTTCGGATCGAGCGTGGTTGACCACAGCGCGACGTCGGCGCGGTCGCGCAAGGTCACCGTCATCTGGCCGGAAGCGCCGTCGATCTTGACGTGACCGAAGAACTGCATGCCGGCGGATGGCGGCAGGTTCTGGTTGTCTTTCCCGGGCGCCTTGACGAAACGCACCTCCGGCCCAAACGTATTGTCGAGCGCGTTCGGACCGAATGTGCCCGCGTGAAGCGGGCCCGACACGAACTCCCAGAACGGCTCGAAATCCTGGAATTGCGCCTTGTTCGGATCGTAATAATGCGCGGCCGCGTAATGCACGTCCGCCGTGAGCCACACGGTGTTGCTGACCGGCGCCATCTTGATGAAACGCAGGATGTCGGCGATCTCGAACTCGCGGCCGCGCACCGGGCCGTCGCCCTGCGCAATGGCTTCCGATCCCCCCTTCGGCGTGTCTGACACGACGAGGCTGAGCGGCATGTCGGAGGCGATCACTTTCCAGGTCGCGCGAGAATTCAACAGGCCGCGCTTGAGCCAGGCGATCTGGTCCGGGCCGAGGAAATAGCTGGCCGGGTCGTAAACGGTTTCGAGGTTGGGGCCGTTCGGGCCGCGATAGCTGCGCTCGTCGAGCACGAACACGTCGAGATGGGGACCATAGGAGATCTGGCGATAGACGCGGCCGGGCTCGACGATGCTCTCGCGCATCGGATACATCTCGTGGAAGGCACGGCTTGCGCGGGCCGCAAGCAGTGCGATGTCGCGCTCCTTGTAGGTCGCCGGCAGCTCCTTCGACAGCGACCAGTTGTTGGTCACCTCATGGTCGTCCCACTGCACGAAGATCGGCACTTCGGCATTGAAGGCGCGAAGATTGTCGTCGGTGAAATTGTATTTGTGCGCGGCGCGGTACTCGTCCAGCGTCTCGGCGACCTTGGCCTTCTCGGGAATCGTGACGTTCTTCCAGATCTTGCCGTCCGCGAGCTTCACCTCGGACTGGATAGGGCCGTCGGCATAGATGGTGTCACCGGAGTGCAGGAAGAAATCCGGACGGTGCTTGCGCATCGCCGAGAAGGTGAACATGCCGCCGTCATCAGGGTTGATGCCCCAGCCTTGTCCTGCGACGTCGCCGCCCCAGACGAAGCTGACGTCGCGACGGTCGGCGGGTGCGGTGCGGAAGCGGCCGGTCACCGGCTCGCCCTCCACCGCGGTGTGCGAAAGATCGCGGAAGCGGACGCGATAAAAAATGTCCTGTCCGCCCGGCAGGTTTTCGATCAGCATCTTCGCGGTGAAGTCGCTGTCGGGCAGCGCCGCGATCGGCGGCAGCGCGCGGGCATCCCTGAACGACTCCGTCGTCGCCACCTCGACCAGCATCTGTGCGGGCCGGTCGGTGCGCGCCCAGACCACGCCGCTGTCGACGGTGACGTCGCCCGACTGCACGCCATGGGTCACCGCCGGCCGGTCGGCCGCGCGGGAGAGATGGGGCATTGCGACCGCGCCGAGCGCGCCGGCGCTGGTCGTCAGGAAACGGCGGCGGGAGAATTTGATGTTCATGAAGACGGTCTCGATATCGCGTGAGGCGATCGCCCAGGGCGGTCGCCATGGTGAAGCAGACGCTATATTGAGACAATGTGACGCGGCGATAACGCGCGAGCGCTTACGCGTTGCCAGCGGCCCGGAATTGGGCACCGGCGCGCTGCAGGTTCTGCGGCAGGCTGAACAGCACCGCCTTGCGGTCGGCAACCGCCGCATGGAACTGGTCGAGCGCGATGTTGAAGGCGGTGAGCGCACCTTCCTCGATCGCGCCGTGGTCGTAGCAGCGCAGCGTATCGCGCAGGATCTCGTCGGCCTCGGTCTGCATCTGATCGAGATCTTCAGTCGTTTCGCTCTTTCGAGCGGCGGTGATCATGTCGAGCAGCCGCCCGCGCAGATGGCTGTTGTTGTCGCGCTCGTCCTTCTTCAGATAGCCCGCAAACCAGGCGCCGATCGAGCCCATGGCCGAGAGCGCCATCAGGGTCCACCAGATGTAATCGCTGTATCTGTCGAGGAAGGTCTTTTCTTCGCCGTCGACGAAAGCGGCGGCGCCGGGATGCACGGGAATCACCGCATCCTTGTCGGTGTCGGGCGTTTCGATCTTCGCCGCCAGCGGGAATTCCGTCACCAATTGCTGGCGTACGGAGAAAAGCTGGCGCGTGAACGCCGCGATGGTGGTTTCGGACACTGCTTTGCGCGCCACGATGTGGTGCGAGAAGCTGATGGTCTTGACCTCGTCATCGGGACGATCGGGCGAGCCGCCGTAAGTGCCCGCGGGAATCTCGGCCGCTTCATAGACCGGATGGTTCTGGGCGATCGCATCCGCGGAATCGATCGCGAGAAAGGTCGGCGTGCCGAAATCCTTGGTGGAAGCGGCGATCGCCTCCGCCGTGATCTTGCTGTTGACGGGACCGGCCGCGAGATAGGCATCAGCCCTCTGCGCCTTGATCGCTTCGACGGCTTCGGTTGCCGGGTATTGCACGATCTCGACCTTGGCGGGATCGACACCGTATTGCTGCAGGATCACCTTGAGCAAATTGACGTTGGCCTGGGTGCGGCCGACCACGCCGACCCGATGTCCGGCGAGCTGCGCGATCTTGGTGATCTTCGCGCCCTTCTTCTTGCCCTTGCCGGACACGGACCATAGCGCCACGACGTTCTTGCGCAGGGTCGCAACCGCTTGCGCGTTCTTCGGTACGTCGACGTCGCCGCGCACAATGGCAAGATCGGCCTTGCCTTCCGCGAGCAGATTGGCGCTGGCGGTGGCGCCGTCGGTCTGGATCGGGCGCAACCGCACAGAACTCTTATGCTGCGCGAAGGCCTGGGTCAGTGCCTGCACGACCTTGACGTCATCGCTGTTGGCGGGGCCGACCGCGATCTTCAGCGTCACCGGCCGCATGGCAAAGTAATAGCCGCCGGCGAGCGCGCCAACGATCGCGAGCACCAGCGCGAGAGTCACGAGCGCCGTCTTCCGCGCCGATGATCGCGGCGAGGGCGGGGTGGGCGCTTCGGCCAGGTCCAATCCCCCGGTCATCGATCTCCCGAACATTCGCTTGAGGCTCAGTTTCATCTTGGCCGGCGGTTTACGCCTGCAAGTGTAGCAAATTTCTTGTCCGGCAGGGTTACATCTCCGTCATGGTTAGCGGATGGGGTCCAATCCCGTATGAACCCGGGGCGTCAGTGCGGTGTTAGGGTAAAGTTCCCCTGAAAGGACGGAGGCGAGGATGACAGAACGGCTCTCGGCGGAGGCACGCAGGCAGGCGCTGGGCGAACTACCTGGCTGGACCGAGGCTCAAGGACGCGAGGCGATCGGGAAAACCTTTGTCTTCAAGGATTTCAACGAGGCGTTCGGCTTCATGACCCGCGCGGCACTGGTCGCCGAGAAGATGGACCACCACCCCGAATGGCGCAATGTCTACAAAACGGTGGAGGTGGTGCTGTCGACCCATGACGCCGGCGGCGTCACCGCGCTCGACATCGAGCTCGCCAAGGCGATGAACGCCATCGCCAAGCTGACACCAGGCTGACGTCTTGCAGGGGAAGGCCGCGTCCCCATCTTGTGATCAGCACGGGATGCGGCGATCTGCCACCCAGGCTGGAACGGGGAGTTTGTCGAACATGGCTGCCGAACACAGCGTCGGTTTCGAGCCCGCCGACCGGCTCGCGGAAGATCGTGAGAGCGTGCGCCGCCGCTTCTGGCGCAAGCTGAAGCGTGTCGCCGCGCATCTGCCGTTCGCGGAGGATCTGCTCGCGGCCTATTACTGCGCGTTCGACCGCCAGACGCCACGCCATGTCCAGGCCTCGCTGCTCGGGGCGATCGCCTATTTCATCCTGCCGTTTGATTTCGTTCCCGACGTGATGCCGATCCTCGGCTTCACCGATGACGCCGCCGTACTCGCCACCGCGATCCGCATGGTTGCCAGCCACATCACGAACGAGCATCGCGAAGCCGCCCGCGCCGCGCTGAAGCGCGGGGTGGATGAGGTGGAGCCGGAAGCCGCGCAATAGCTGTCGCCGCATACTCCGCTGTCATTCCTCGCGATGGTGCGGAATCCAGCACGCCGCGGCCTTCCGATTGAACCATAACCGTCTCGGAATGCTGGATCGCCGCCTTCGCGGGCGATGACAGCTGTATGTGTGGATGACTGCTCGCTACTTCTTCTCCGCCTGCGCCTGGGCCTGGGCCTTTTCGGCGTCCCACGCCTGGAATTGCTTGAACAGCGTTTCCTTGTCCGCGTCGGACACTTTTGCGGCCGAGGGGCTCTGTCGCAGGAACGCCTCGAAGCGTTGCCGCGTCACCGGTTCGACGCCGTGGCGGTCGAGCCATTGCTGCGCCACCGGCAATCTGTTCCAGCCCGCCAGGGGCGCCGCGAGCGAGACCTCCTTCCACTTTGGATGGAAGGGCGGGTTCTGCAGCGTCGGGAATTTCGTGAAGAACGCGTCCACGTACAGTGCAAGCTTGCGGTAGCGCTCGGTGTTGGGCGCCCAGTTGTAGGCCGCGAGCACGGCCGGCACCGCGATGGTGTCCACGCTCTCGCCCTCCTTGACCAGGTTCGGATAGTCCTTGGCGGTCAGCGTCGCCGGCAGATAGTCGCTCTGGAGGGGCTTTGCATAATCCACGGTCGCAAGGTGGAAGCGGCCGTCATTGCCGAAGGTCGAAACGGACTTGTACGGTTTGCCGCCGACCACGATGACGGCGTCGATCTCGCCGGCCTTCAGTTTCTCCATCGCGATGCGCTGCTCGACATAAACGAATTTCGCCTTGATCCCGAGCCGCTCGAACACGGTGAGCGCGGTGACGAAGGTGCCGCCGTTGGGCAGATCGACGCTTACAGTTTTGCCTTCCAGATCCTTGAGTGTCGCGACCGATTTTGGCGCGATCACCTGCATCTCTTCGTTGTAGAGCTTCGTCACATAGGTGAATTGCTTCTTGATGTCCTTGGCAAAACCTTTGCGCTCGAGATAGTCGAGCGTATCCGCGCGGACGATTCCGAGATCGACGCCTTGCAGGAACAGGATGTCGGCAACGCTCTGCACCGAACCTCGGCCGACGATTGGCAACACACGAATCCTGTTGCCGTCGTCGAGCACGGAGGCGAGGTCGGCGCCGAATTGCACATAGGTGCCGCCGATCGTGCCGGTGATCAACGTCACGGTGTTGGCGTTCAGCGACTGCTTGGTCGAGGTCGAACCGAACTGGAAGATGGCTTTCAGGCTGTCAGAGACCTTGGCCGGATCATATTCGGTCTGCTCCGCGCGTGCCGCGAAGGCATAGATCATCATGATGGCGGCAAGCGCCATTCTCAAAGCATTACGCATGATATCCCCTAAAGAGTTCTAGTTCTGAAGCTGGGCGAGGCGTTGCCGCGCCTCCGCCGATCCAAGGCCTGCGGCCTTTTGGTACCAGTCGCGCGCGGCGGTCGCGTCGGCAGCAACGCGCCGCGCGTCGCTCGTGCCCAGCACCGCCGGGTCATAGGTTTGCGCGAGCAGAAATGCAGCCGTTGCATCCTGTGCATTGGCGGCCCGTTCGAGCAGCAGGCGCGCCGCGGCAATGTCGCCGACCGCCAACAGACCGTTCGCGCGCGCCATCAGCCCAGCCAGTGTGTCGGCATCGAGCGTCTTAGCGGGCGGTGGGGGCGCAGGCGGCGCCGCGACTGGCCCGGGCGCCTGGGCTTGCAGCGCGGTTTGATAGGCAGTCGCAATCGCTTCGCGGCTCGGAGCTGAGGCTGCGGGGAGATCCTGCGCGTCAGCGCTCGCCAGCCTTGTGTTGCTCAAGCGCGCCGGGTCCTTGTACGCGGTCTGAGGCCTGTCCGGCACGTTGGCCGACGCCATGGCCTGGTCCAGCTCGGCACCCGTCGGGCCGGCAGCGTCGGCGGCGAAGAGATTGCGGAGACTGGGCTGATACAGCGCGGCCGCAACGGCCAGCGTGGATGCGATGAGAACCGCCGCGAGAACACGCGGGACAATTCTGAGCCGGGGACCCAACGCCCGCGCCGTATATTCGCCTGACTCCGGCACACCGAGCGGATCGGACAGGAACAGTGGAATTGGATCTTCCGGTGACAGATCGAGCCGCGCGGCGCGCGCACGGATATAGGACGCGACGGCCGGATGTGATGCAGCTTGATCGGAATCGAACGATCTCGATTCCCTGGACGGGCGGTACGCCGTCGTCTCCATGGTGATGCTCCCCACTACTAACGCAACGCTGGGGCATCCCGGCTTCAGTCTTTTTGTTGTTGTCCAGAAATGCCCCGCAAACTGGAGCCGGTAAATCGCCGTCTGAATCAGCCCAAAAAACGTCGGCGGCTTGCGCGAATCGGGAGATATTTGGGTTTGATTGAGGCGAGGCGGAGGAATGCCCCGCAATTTTGTCGACAATGGTTGACGGGGATTGACCCGGCGGCGGCGCGGACACTGCCTGTCCCGCGCTCGCGGTCATTCCCCGCGAAGGCGGGAAACCAGTACGCCGCGGCTTCTCGATTCAATGACTGACGTCTCGGAGTACTGGTCGCCCGGTCAAGCCGGGCGATGACAGTTGAGCTCGTGGCGAGCGGCCGTACCGACACACGTCGTGCCGCATAGCCTCACGGATGCAGGATCACTTTGCCCATCGCCTGGCGTCCGGCGAGCACCTTGAGCGCATCCGCCGTCTGCGCCAGCGGGAAGACGCGATCGACATGCGAGGAGATCTTTCCTTCCGCTGTCCACTTCACGAGCTTCTCGAGATTGGCGCGGTTCTTTTCCGGGTTGAGCCGGGTCCAGGCGCCCCAGAACACGCCGCGGATATCGCAGCCCTTCAGCAGCGCGAGGTTCAGCGGCATCTTCGGAATGTCGCCGGCGGCGAAGCCGATCACGAGGAAGCGGCCTTCCCAGGCAATCGAGCGCAGGGCCTGCTCGGCATAGGTGCCACCAACCGGATCGAAGATGATGTCGACGCCCTTGCCGCCCGTAAGCTTTCGCAGGCCTTCCTTCAAATCTTCCTTGCCGTAATTGAGCGCGAGTTCTGCGCCGTGCGCCTTCGCGAATTCGAGCTTCTCGTCCGACGAGGCGCAGGCGATCACCTTCAGGCCCATCAGCTTGCCGAGCTCGCACGCGGCAAGTCCGGTGCCGCCGGCGGCGCCGAGCACCGCGAGCGTCTCGCCCGGCTTCGGGCTCGCGCGATCTTCCAGCGCATGCAGCGCGGTGCCGTAGATGATGATGATGCCGGCCGCGCGGTCATAATCGAGATTGTCGGGGATCTTCACGATCGATGCCGCCGGCAGCGCGATCTTTTCGCGCGCGCCGTTGTGGCCGCAGGAGGCGACGACGCGATCGCCGATCTTCAGATCAGTCACGCCGGGACCGATGCTCTCGATCACCCCAGCCACTTCGGCGGCCGGCGAGAACGGGAATGGCGGCTTGATCTGGTACTTGCCTTGAATCATCAGGATGTCGAAGAAGTTCAGCGCCGCAGCCTTGATCGCGATCACGGCTTCGCCGGGACCGGCCACCGGATCCGGCACGTCGGCCAGAACGAGATCGTCGGGCTGGCAATATTGCGAGCAGAGGATGGCTTTCATGGCGGCACCTTCTTGAGAAGTGAAGTACTGGGCGTTTCGAGTGGATTTATAGTTTGCCCGTTTCTGCCGGATTTAGGTGCGGGCGACAATCCGGTTTCTTTGTCAGTTGGAACGCAGGAGCCTATCCTCCCGTCATTGGGAGCGTAGCGAAGCCTATTTCCGCGGTACGGTTTCCCGCTGCGCGCGCAACGACGAAACAAGAAGGATTCAAACCATGTTTGAAACAGGCCTGCTCAAGGACAAGCGCATCCTCGTCACCGGCGGCGGTTCGGGCCTCGGTGCTGCAATGGCGCACCGTTTCCTCGCGCTCGGCGCCGAGCTCGTGATCTGCGGCCGCAAGCTCGATCGGCTCGAGGCGGCGGCGAGCAAGATGCGCGAAGAGAACGGCGGCAAGGTCACCACGATCGCCTGCGATATCCGAGACGGCACCGCCGTCGAGAGCATGATGGACGCGATCTGGCGCGGGGCGCCGCTCGATATTCTCGTCAACAATGCGGCTGCGACTTTCATCGCGCAGAGTGAGCATCTCTCATTCCGCGCCGCGGATGCGATTCTCGCGCCGACCCTGCATGGTGCGATGTATTGCACGCTTGCCGCCGGCAAGCGCTGGATCGACGGCAAGCATGGCGGCGTCGTGCTCTCGATCCTCTCGACCTCGACCATCACCGGTCGCGCCTTCACCGTGCCGTCGGCGATGGCGAAGTCGGCCGTGTTGGCGATGACCAAAAGTCTCGCCGTGGAATGGGGCCCGAAGGGAATCCGCACCGTCGCGATCGCGCCGGGACCGTTCCCGACCGCCGGCGCCTCGGGCCAGCTCCGCCCCGAGGGTCGCGACGAAGGGTGGGCCGCGCGCAACCCGATGGGACGAGCCGGCGAGCACCCCGAGCTTGCCGACCTCGCCAGCTTCCTAGTCTCCGACCGTGCCGGCTACATCAACGGCGAGATGGTGGTGATCGACGGTGGCGCGCATTTGCGCAGCTCCGGCGTCGAGGATTTGTTGCGCTGGACCGATGCGCAATGGGCGGAGCAACGCGCGGCGCGATCCAGGGCCTAGTCGCCGCGACCTTCGCTAACTGCCTTCCCAAATTGGACTTTCCCGGCTATCCCTGCCCCGGGGACAATGCGCGACCGGGCCATCTTCCAGTCACAATATTGAGGGAACCACTCCAGCATGTGGCGGGTGCTGATTTTAGCTTTGATGACGGGCGTGGCGGCCTGTGGAATCATCGATTCCGCGCGGGCGCAGACGGCGCAGCCTGCGCCCAAGACTGCACCGAAAGAGGCCGCGCCGAAACCGGCCGCGCCGGCGGCCAATACGACCGGAAAGACGGCTGCAAAGCCCGAGAGCAAGCCGGCGGCCCCGCACGCGGCGGTTGCCGGCGGCGCGGAGCCAACCCTGATCGGTCAGTTCGGCACCTGGGGCGCCTATTCGGCCGCGCCCAACGGCAAAAAGGTCTGCTTCGCGCTGGCCAAGCCGTCGTCGTCGAAGACCAACCCGCCGAATCGGCCGCGCGATCCTGCCTATGCCTTCGTCTCCACCCGCCCGGCGGAGAAGGTCAACAACGAAGTCTCGGTCATGATCGGCTATGCGCTGAAGCCGGGCTCTGAATCCTCGGTCGAGGTGGGCGGCGCCGCTTTCGCCATGTACTCGCAGGGCGACGGTCTCTGGATCAAGAACGCGGCCGAGGAAGAGCGGATGGTCGAGGCCATGCGCAAATCCGCCGATCTCGTGGTCAAGGGCATGTCGTCCAAGGGGACCGAGACCACCGACACCTTTTCGCTGAAGGGCCTTGCCCAGGCGCTCGACAAGATCGCGCAGGATTGCAGGCGTTAAGCCTGCGGTCGATAAGGTCGCAATCGGCCGTTCCGGTTGCTATATAGGGCGCGTTCCAGATTTTCTCCCGTCATTCCGGGGCGATGCGTAGCATCGAACTCGGAATCTCGAGGTTCCGGGTTTAGTCCTTTGGACCATCCCAGAACGACCACCTAAATCAGGCCATTCCATGCAACCGACGACCGAGCCGCACAACGCAACACTGGTGGAGAAGACTCCGCTCGAGACCTATGTGCCGCCGGCGAGGCCCTCGCTGATCGGCCTGTCGCGCACCGAGCTTGCCGATCGCCTCGGCGAGATCGGCGTTGCACCGGCGCAGCGCAAGATGCGCGTGCAGCAGCTGTGGCACTGGATGTATTTCCGTGGCGCCCAGAATTTCGAAGAGATGACGTCGGTCTCGAAGGGCATTCGTGCCGAGCTCGCGCAACATTTCACCGTCGACCGGCCCGAAGTCGTGGCCGAGCAGATCTCCAACGACGGCACCCGCAAATGGCTGCTGCGGCTGCCGAGCGGCGACAATGTCGAGCGGGCGCATGAAGTCGAGTGCGTCTACATCCCCGAAACCGATCGCGGCACGTTGTGTGTGTCCTCCCAGGTCGGCTGCACGCTGAACTGCTCGTTCTGCCACACCGGCACGCAGCGCCTGGTGCGCAATCTCACCGCCGGGGAGATCGTCGGACAGGTGATGGTGGCGCGCGATCGTCTGAATGATTGGGCCGATCGCGAAGACGGTACGCGCCGCGTCACCAACATCGTGATGATGGGCATGGGCGAGCCGCTCTACAATTTCGACGCGGTGCGCGACGCGCTGCTGATCGTCGGCGACAACGAAGGCATCGGCATCTCCCGCCGCCGCATCACGCTGTCGACCTCGGGTGTGGTCCCGAATATCGTGCGCGCGGGCGAGGAGATTGGAGTGATGCTCGCGATCTCGCTGCATGCGGTGCGCGACGAGCTGCGTAACGAGCTGGTGCCGCTCAACCGCAAATATCCGATCAAGGAATTGCTGCAGGCCTGCCGCGACTATCCCGGCGCCTCGAACGCGCGCCGCATCACCTTCGAATATGTGATGCTCAAGGGCGTCAACGATTCGCTCGACGATGCCAAGCTGCTGGTGAAGATGCTCAAGGGCATTCACGCCAAGATCAATCTGATCCCGTTCAACCCCTGGCCCGGCACCGCCTATGAGTGCTCGGACTGGGACCAGATCGAAAAATTCTCCGAATACGTCTTCAACGCCGGCTATTCCTCGCCGGTGCGCACTCCGCGCGGCCGCGACATCCTCGCCGCCTGCGGCCAGCTCAAGTCGGAGACGGAAAAGCTCTCGGCCCGTGAACGCCAGACGCTGCGGGCCATGGCGATGACGGATTGATATTGATGATGGCGACGCTCTCAACGCCCGTCATGGCCGGGCTTGACCCGGCCATCCACGTCGAGCCACGAGAGAGCAAGTCGTGGATGCCCGGGTCAAGCCCGGGCATGACGATTGTGGATGTGGCGACGCCGTCAGTCACCAATTCGTTCCCATCATGTCCCTGATCGGCCGCCTCGTCGTCATCTTCATCGGCTTCCTCGCCGCCTGTTTCGTCGGCGGCATGATCGTTGTCGTCGCGCTGTTGTTTCCGGAGTTCGCCGATCTCGGCGCCGGTCCCGTCGATCAGGGCACGATCGATATCCTGCTCGGGTTCGGCTTCATCTTCGTCTCGGGCTTTGCGCTGGTGCCGGCGGCGGTGATCGTGGCGATCACCGAGGCGCTCTACATCCGCAGCGCGCTCGCCTATGCCGTGGGCGGAGGCGTCGTGGGGCTCGCCTGCTATCTCGGCCTGGTCCCGTTTCATTCCGACACGCTGCAATTCGAAGGCATTGTGCGGCGGCATCTGGAGATCATGACCGGCGCGGGCATCGTCGCCGGCGTCGTCTACTGGCTGATCGCCGGCCGCAATGCCGGCGCTTGGCGCAATCCGCCGCCTGCGCGCCAACCGCCTCCGCCGCTGCCGTCGAATTCGCGGCCGGATGCGCGGTGACTTTCTGACTTGTCACGGGGTTTTCATCCCTTTCCCACTGGGCTAAACCGCGCGCCATGAACCGGACTGGACTCTTCATCGCCCTGGCGCTGTGGCTCGTGATCGGCGTCGTTTTCGGCCTCTATCCCGAGCTTGATCTCAAGCTCGCCGCGCTGTTCTTCGACCCTGAGACGAAAACGTTTCCGCTCAAGCTGAACGGTTGGGCCGGCTTCGCGCGCGACGCCGCGATGTGGGTCGCCTGGGCGTTCGTGCTGCCTGCGCTGATCGCGCTCGTGGTCAAGATGGTCCGGCCCGACCGCCCGCTGATGGTATCCGGTCGCGCGATCGTCTTCCTGCTGGTCACGATCATCATGTCGGCCGGCATCCTCACCAATCTCGCCTTCAAGTCCTATTGGGGCCGGCCGCGCCCGGTGGTGGTGACGCAGTTCGCCGGCGACCAGCAATTCGTGCCGTGGTGGGATCCGCGCGGGGGCTGCGCGCGCAACTGCTCGTTCTTCTCGGGCGAGGGCGCGACCGCGTTCTGGACGCTGGCGCCGGCCGCACTGGCACCGCCGGCGTGGCGACCGCTCGCTTATGCCGGAGCCGTGGTGTTCGGCCTCGTGACCAGCGGGCTGCGGATGGCCTTTGGCGGCCATTTCTTCACCGACGTGTCGATCGCCGGCCTCGTCACCTTCGTCGTGATCTGGTTTGCCTACGCGCTGATTTACCGCTGGCCGCGGACCCGGTTTTCCGACGAGGCGGTCGATGCCGCCCTGACTCGGCTGAACATGCCCGCTTACCGGCTCCGCCAGCGCCTGTTCGGACGCAAGACGGGTGCCGAGCCGTCAGTTTGAGCCATTAAAGGGGTGCCGAGCCCCGCGAAATTTGATATTCGCGCGGTCAACCCGTGAAACGACATCAGCCCTTCGAGACCGATTGGAAGCCCCATGACCACGATCCTGAAAAGCCTGCCCAAGGGGGAGAAAGTCGGCATCGCTTTTTCGGGCGGCCTCGATACCAGCGCGGCGCTGCTCTGGATGAAGCAGAAGGGCGCGCGCTGCTACGCCTATACCGCCAATCTCGGCCAGCCGGATGAGGCCGATTACAACGAGATCCCGCGCAAGGCGATGGAGTTCGGCGCGGAGAAAGCGCTGCTGGTCGATTGCCGCACGCAGCTCGTCCACGAAGGCATCGCCGCTATCCAGTCCGGCGCCTTTCATATCTCGACCGGCGGCATCACCTATTTCAACACCACGCCGCTCGGGCGCGCCGTCACCGGCACGATGCTGGTCGCGGCGATGAAGGAGGACGGCGTCAACATCTGGGGCGACGGCTCGACCTTCAAGGGCAACGACATCGAGCGCTTCTATCGCTACGGCCTCCTGACCAATCCGGGCCTGCGCATCTACAAGCCCTGGCTCGACCAGCAGTTCATTGACGAGCTCGGCGGCCGCGCCGAGATGTCGGCGTTCATGACGGCGCAGGGCTTTGCCTACAAGATGAGCGCCGAGAAGGCGTATTCGACCGACAGCAATCTGCTCGGCGCGACGCACGAGGCCAAGGATCTTGAAAGTCTCGACAGCGGCATCAAGATCGTCAACCCGATCATGGGCGTGCCGTTCTGGCGTGACGACTGCAACGTCAAGGCCGAGAAGGTTGTGGTGCGTTTCGAGGAAGGCCAGCCGGTCGCGCTGAACGGCCAGACCTTCTCTGATCCCGTCGCGCTGTTCCTCGAAGCTAACGCCATCGGCGGCCGCCACGGCCTCGGCATGAGCGACCAGATCGAGAACCGCATCATCGAGGCCAAGAGCCGCGGCATCTATGAAGCGCCCGGTATGGCGCTGCTGCACATCGCCTATGAGCGCCTCGTCACCGGCATCCACAACGAAGACACCATCGAGCAGTACCGCATCAGCGGCATGCGCCTCGGACGCCTGCTCTACCAGGGCCGCTGGTTCGATTCGCAGGCCCTGATGTTGCGCGAGACCGCGCAGCGCTGGGTCGCGCGCGCCGTCACCGGCGAGGTCTCGCTCGAGCTGCGCCGTGGCAACGACTACTCGATCCTCAACACCGAAAGCCCGAACCTCACCTATGCGCCGGAGCGGCTCAGCATGGAGAAGGTCGAGGACGCGGCGTTCACGCCGGCCGATCGCATCGGTCAGCTCACCATGCGCAACCTCGACATCAACGATACCCGCGCCAAGCTGAAGCTCTACAGCGACACGGGCCTGCTCTCGGGCAGCGAAGGCTCGCAGATCTTCCGGCTGGAGAGCGACAAGAGCTGACACGCTCCATCCGGGCTACGAAACAAAACAAAAAATGGCCGGGATTGCTCCCGGCCATTTTGCATTTGTGTGTCGCCTCAGCGCGGCGGCGCGGTGCCGGGCGGGGGCGGCGGCAGCGAGGCCTGGCCGCCGTTGAGCAACGGCGTGATGTTGCGGACGGTGACGCGCCGGTTGATCGCGCTCGGTCCTTGCGTCTGCTCCTTCAGGTACTGCTCGCCATAGCCTTGCGACGTCAGGTTTTCAGACGGCACACCGAATTGCTGGGTCAGCAATTCGGCCGCGGACTGCGCACGACGGTCCGACAATGACAAATTGTCGACGTCGTTGCCGACCGCGTCGGTGTGACCTTCGATCAGGAACACCACGCGCGGGTTGGCCTGGATCGCACGGTTGAGACCGTCCGCGATCGACTGCAGCTTCGCCGCCTGGTCCGGTGGGATGGTCCACGATCCGGTCTCGAAGTTGATCGTGTTGAGGTCGATGCTCGGCATTTGCATGCGAACATTCGGGCTGTAGCGGATCTCGTCGAGCGTGTAGCGACGGTTGATCCGCTGCACCGGCGGCGCCACCATCGTCTCGTAGATCACGTCCGGCGAGGCCTCCTGGGCGTCGACGATATAGCGATCGTAGGGCATGTTGACGACGGGCGGCGGCGCGTCGACATAGAAACCGCCGACCGACTGCGGATCGCGGTAGCTGTTGTCGATGATGACGAGCTCGCGCCCGGCCGGGTCCCTGCGGATTCGCCGCAGCAGCCGACCGTCCTGACCTACAACGGTAATGATCTCGCTGCCGTCGGGACGGATCACCACGGTGCGGGTATCGGCGCCGACAGTTTCGGTGCGGATGTCGCGGGCGCCATAGCGGAAGCGATAGAGATCGTTGCCGCGGACGTAGGTCTGCCCACCCGGATCGCGGATGATGATGCGGTCCGGCTCGGTGTAGACGGTGCGGCCGCCTTCGACCGACTCGCGGCGCTGGTTGCGGTAGTCGGCGATGGTGGCGCCGATCACGGCACCGGCGACGACACCTGCACCGATCGCGAGCGGCGTCAGGTCACGCTGCGGCGGACGCGGCGGTGGCGGCAGGGGCGTGGTCGTCGTGGGCGCGGCGCGGAACGCCGGCGCAACCGTGGGCGCCGCGTATTGCGCCCTGTTGGGCGGCGGGGTCGCAGCCGCCGAGCCCGGCACGGTGCTCGGTGCAGCGGCGCCGGCGGGGGGAGCCGGCGGCCGGGGCGGGGCGCCTGCCTGCGGCTGGGTCGGCGGAGCTCCGGCAGCGGGTGCACCAGCAGGAGGCGCACCACCCTGGCGTCCAGGGGGCGGTGTCACGGCGCCACCGGGGGCCGGCGTCGTTGTCGGAGCCGGAGTTGCACTAGGCGCAGGAGGCGAACCTGGACGGCCGGGCGGCGGCGTCGGAGTGCCACCGGGAGTCGGCGTGGCCGTCGGCGCGGGCGTGGCGCCTGGAGCAGGTGACCCTGCAGCCGGGGGCGCACCAGGACGTCCGCCGGGAGGCGGCGTACCGGGGCGGCCAGTCGGCGGCGTGCCCGGCGTGCTGCCTGGAGCCGGCGTCGCGGTCGGCGCAGGAGTCGCCGTCGGTGACGGTGTGGCTGCAGGTGCAGCCGGAGCACCCGGTCGCGCGGTCGGAGCGGCCGGCGCAGGCGACGGTGTTGCCGTGGGCGCCGGCGCTGGGCGTCCCTGCGGAGTTGCTGCCGCAGGCGGCGTCGGTGCGTGCTGCGGAGCCGCGGCGGACGGCGGTGCTGGCGGCGGGGGAGCCGGGCGCGCGGAAGGCGGTGCCGGAGGCGGCGGTGTCGGCGCGTGCTGTTGCGGAGCCGCAGCCGGGGGCGGCGCAGGTTGCTTCGGGGCGGCGGGCGGCGGTGGGGGCGGCGGCGGTGCCGGACGGGCCACAGGTGGCGGCGGCGGCGGTGCCGGACGGGCCGCAGGTGGTGGCGGGGGCGGTGGCGGCGCTGCTGGGCGCGGCGGTGCCGCAGCCGGCGGAGGCGCTGCCGGCGGATGGGGAGGTGCAGCTGCGGGCGGCGGTGCGGCCGGGCGCGCGGGCGCCGCAGGCGGCGCGGCCGCTGGTGGTCCCTTCGGCGGCTGCTTCGGTTTTCCGTCAGGGCCGGTCTCTTGTGGCTGCGCCTGCGCGACGACAAGCGGCGGCGCGCCTTGTGCATGCGATGCGGAGCTTGCGAATTGCATCGCGGTCAGAGCCGTGGTGGCAAGCAGCACGAAACGAAGGTTGGTCATGTGGTGAACTTCCCCGGAAGGTTCTTTGACGAAGTGTTCGGATGAACAGCTACGCGTTAGGCCGGATTGTGGCGGACGAAGCGGACGCGGCCCGATTTATTTCTGCACGCAAATCACCTCACTATGGTGACGTTCATTGCGCATTCAGACGCAGGTTGCAATTGCCTCGGATCTGATGCGTCGCCTCATGCGCGATCCCGCGGCGGACTTGCATCCGTCGCGGGATTCGGCGTGAGCGGTCCGTTCGGTCCGCGTGATGGAATCTCTTCAGGCATGCGGCCCGGCAATTCGTCGGGCGGCGCTGGCGAGCCGGGCTCGCGCACCGGCGGTGCGATTTCAGGCTGCGGATTGCTCGGCGGAATCCCCGGCGGCGGTTCGGTGGGCGTACCGGGCGTCGACGGCGGTATCTCGGGCGGCTCGATCGGCATTACATAGAGACCTTGCGGTTGTCGCCGAGATCGGGGCGCGTGTTCGTCACCGCCGCGGCCGCCATCTTCACATAGGAAATCACGGTGCCGGGCGAGTCCCAGAACTCGGCATCGTCAGGCGTGACCTTGAGCACGCGGATGTTCGGATCTTCCGCAGAGTCCCACCACGCCTTGGCCGGCGTCGAGAACAGCTCCTTGATCTTGGCACGGTCATTGGAGATCATTGCGGTGCCCGTCAGCGACACGTATTTCTGGCTGCCGGCATCTGCGAACGACAGGTTGATGGACGGATTGCGCGCGATCTCCTCGTCCTTGTGACGCCGCGCGTCGGTGAGGAAATAAATCGTGTTCGCGTTGCGGTCGAGATAGGCGCTCATCGGCCGCGCGCGGAGCTTGTCGCCATCGCGCGTCACCAGCATCGCGAATCCGATCGTCTTCATCAGATCCCATACGCGGTCGACGTCGCGGGCATTGTCGTTGGCCATGTCGTGCTCCTTCTTGCAAGGGACGACAACGGCGCGCGCGGAACGAGGTTCCGGCCGAAGGATGGAACTTATCTATTCCGGCGCGTGGCAAACCGCCTCGATGTTGTGTCCATCAGGGTCGAGCACGAAGGCGCCGTAATAGGTCGGATGGTAATGCGCCCGGATGCCCGGCGGCCCGTTGTCGCGCCCGCCCGCTGCAATCGCCGCCTTGTAGAACGCGTCCACCGTGGCGCGGTCCTTCGCCAGAATCGCGACATGCACCGGCTTGTTCAGCGCGCCCTCGCCGCCGATCCAGAAATCCGGCTTGCCGTCGGCGCCGAAGCCGGCGGCTGGATCGTGTCCGGTCTGCTCCTGCGTGACCTCCATGATCAGGCTGTAGCCGAGCGGCGCCAATGCCTTGGCGTAGAACGCCTTGGCGCGCTCATAGTCGGAGACCGGGAAGCCCATATGGTCGATCATTCGTAACATCCGTTGTTCGTCGTCAGCGCGACAGGAACGTATTGCTCCGCGTCTTGCGCGCAACCACGAAACCGCGCGCGACCATGTCGGCGATACAATCGTCCCGCCATTCCTTTTGCGACAAATGCTCGATTACCACCGCGCGCGGCCATAGCAATTGCGGCGCGTCGCGGAAGAAGCCGATCAAAACGCGATCCTCGAAGCCCTCGACGTCGATCTTCAGCGCGTCCACCTTGGTGACGCCGGCCTCGCCGAGAATGCGCGTCAACCGCAGCGAGGGCACCTTGATCGCCTCGGCGCTGGCCGTGCCGGTGACGACATGCGTGGCACCGAGATTGTCGCCGCCGCTCTCGATCATCAGCTCGCCGTCGCTGTCGCCGGCGGCCGCCTGCACCAGGCGCACCTGCGTCGCTTTCGACGCGGCCTGGTTGAACGACAGCCGTCCAAACGTCATCGGATGCGGCTCGATGGCGATCACTTTGCCTGATGGCCCGACCTGTCGCGCCATCACCAGCGCGAAGGTGCCGACATTGGCGCCGACGTCGACGAACACGCCGCCCTCCGGGGTGTGCTGGCGCAGGAAGTCGAGCTCGTCGAGATTGTAATCGGGATTGAACAGCGCGCCGCGCTCGGTGGCGCTGCCCTGGTGATAGAAGCGGAACGATGCGCCCTGGTATTGCACGTCGATGGGACCACCGCGCAGCAGGTTCACCAATCGCGACAGCCAGGGCCGGAACGCGCCGCGCTTCAGCCCCGATTGTGTCGCGAGGCGAATGATCGCGGCCTGCGCCGCGTTCGGCGCAAACGCGCCGAACGGCGCGGACGAAGGGGCATTATCGGTCGCCAAGTCAAAGTCCTCGTTGCAAGCGGCGCATGCATAGCCGGTTTTGCCGGGGACTCCAACGCTCGATCCGGGCAACAATCTCTGGGTCGTCCCGGCCTTCGCCGGGACGACGAAGAAAAGAGACCGCCCCTCACGCCGCCTTTTTCGGCGCCTTGCGCTGGCGCAGGAAGCGGCCGAGCAGCTTGCGCTTGCCCTTGCGCGGGATCAGGTCGATATCGCTGACGAGTTTTGCGCCGCCCTTGCGGCGCTCCAGCACGATCTTGCGGCTGTGGAAGGCTTCCAGCTCGACACGATGCGCGACGCTGACGATGGTGGCCTTCGGCAGTTCGTCGGTGATCATCTTCATCATCTTGTCCTGGCTCTTCTCGTCGAGCGCCGAGGTCGCCTCGTCGAGCACGACGATATCCGGGTTGTGCAGCAACAACCGCGCGAAGGCGAGGCGCTGCTTCTCGCCGCCGGACAGCGTCTGGTCCCAGGGTGCTTCTTCCTCGATCTTCTCCTTGAGATGGTCGAGGCCGACCTTGTGCAGGGCCTCGCCGATCTCCTCGACCGTCCAGTCGTCTTCCGCGCCGGGATAGGCGACGGCACGACGCAAGGAGCCCGACGGCACGTAGGGTCGCTGTGGCAGCATGAACAGCCGCCGGTCGGGATGGAAATTGACGCTGCCGCCACCCCATGGCCAGAGCCCGGCGATGGCGCGCACCAGCGTGCTCTTGCCGGTGCCGGATTCGCCGGCCACCAGCAGCCGCTCGCCACGCTCGATCACCACCTCGGTCTCGCCGACCACGGCGGTGCCGTCATCGAGCGTGACGGAGAGATCCTTCAGCTCCAGCATGGCGTCATTGCTGGTCTCGCCGCGCTTGATGCGGCCGAAGCCGTCGCCCAGCTCGGCGCGCTCGAGGCCGTCGAGCGACATCATCAGCGAGGCGATGCGGCGAGCGCAGGCATTCCAGTCGGCGAGCCGCGGATAATTGTCGACCAACCAGCCGAACGCGCTCTGCACGATGGTGAAGGCGGAAGCCGCCTGCATCACCTGACCCAGCGTCATGCTGCCGTCGAGGAATTTCGGCGCGCACAGCAGAAGCGGCACGACCGGCGCAACGAGGCTCGATCCCTGCGACACCAGCGTGGTGCGCATGTGCTGACCCGCGAGCCGCGCCCATTGCCGCAGCACGTTGGTGAAATTGCGGTCGATGCCGTCGCGCTCCTCCTCCTCGCCGCCGAGCAGCGCGATGCTCTCGCCGTTCTCGCGCACGCGCGTCAGCGTGTAGCGGAAATCGGCCTCAGCCTGGTTCTTGTCCTCGGAGACCTGCACGAATTGGCGGCCGATCACCAGGATCGAGCCCGATGCGATTCCCGCATAGAGCATCGCGGCGATCACCAGGAAGCCGGGAATGGTCACCGACGATCCCGCAAGGGTGACGGTGAGCGCGCCGCCGATCGTCCAGAGCACGACGATGAAGGTCACGGCCGACAGCAGCGCGGACGTCACGCCGGCGAGAAAATCCACCGGAGAATCGGTCGCGACGCGCAGATCCTCCGCGATCCGGTATTCCGGATTCTTGTGGTCGCCGCTGACGAGATTGAGCTGGTAATAGCGGCCGTTGCCAAGCCAGCGCGTCAGCACGCTTGCCGTCAGCCACGCCCGCCAGCGCCGCTGGATGCCCATGCGCGCGAACACTTGTGCCACGCCGAGCACGATGCTGCCGATCGCGAGCGGGAAGAATACCGCGGTGAGATGGAAGACGGTGGACGCCTCGCGCTTCTCGATCGCGTCGAAGATCGCCCGATTCCAGACATTGATGCCGTATTGGAAGCCGACGGTGAGGACGATCAGCAGGCCGAGGCCGACGGAGTAGAGCCACGCAAGCCGGTCGCCGTTGCCGCCCCAGAAGCCGCGCGCGCTGATCCAGAAGCGGGTGAGGAGATAGTCCTTGCGGGCCTGCTCGGCCTCTTCAGGCGACAGCTCCGGGTCGGGCTCGACCAGCTCGGGCGGCGGCGGAGCCACTTCCCCGCCGGTCTCGCCGATGATTTCGACGATGGGCGGCTTCTTGCCCGATTCGCGTTTTCTGACCGGCTTTTGCATGGCCGGATAACGCAAGCTAAATCAAAAGGTTCCCGTAGGTTCCGGGCGTCAGCTCACTCGGCGGCGCCGTCGCGCACCCGGCGCCGCGCGACCCGGTGCAGCACGCGCGATAGCTGATCGATCGCGTAGGGCTTCTGCACGAGCTCGAAATCGACCTTGCCGTCCTGGGACAGCGCCTCGCTGTAGCCGGTGGTCAGCACGACCGGCACGCCGATGCCGCGGTCGCGGACCGCCTGCGCGAGATCGAGCCCGGTCATGCCGGGCATCACGATGTCCGAGAAAACGACATCGAAGCGATCGGCATCCATGACCAGCTCGGCGAGTGCATCGGTTGCGTTGTCGATCAGCGTGACGCTGTAGCCGAGCTCGGTGAGGCCGTCGGCCGCGAAATTGGCGAGTTCGATATTGTCCTCGACCAGCAGCACCGACATGCCGCTGCCGGCCACGGCCGGGGCCGTATTCGGTGCCTGCCGCTGCGGCAGCAAATCCGGCGCCACGCGCGGCAGGTAGAGCGAGAAGGTGCTGCCGTGGCCGACCTCGCTGGTGACTGTCACCTCGCCGCCGGACTGCCGGGCGAAGCCGAACACCTGCGATAGGCCGAGACCGGTGCCGTGGCCGATCTGCTTGGTGGTGAAGAACGGTTCGAAGATGCGCTCGAGCCGCGTAGCCGGAATGCCGATGCCGGTGTCGCTGACGGCAATGCCGACGAAACCGTGTTTGCCAGCAAGGTCACGGCCGCCTGAAAGATCAGGGTTGCCCGAGACGGGAGCCCGCGTGTCCGCAATGGTCGCCGCGGCCTCGACGTTGAAGACGATCCTGCCCTTGCCGTGCATGGCATCGCGCGCATTGGTCGCCATGTTGATCAACGCCGTCTCGAACTGGCTTGCATCGGCATTGACGAGGCAGGGCTCGGCCGGCAGCCGCATCGCGATTTCGATCGCGGGTCCGAGCAGCGTCGCGAGCATGTCGTGCAGCGACTGCAACCGCGCGCCGACGTCGAACACCTCCGGCTTCAAGGTCTGGCGGCGCGCGAAGGCGAGCAGCTGCGATGTCAGCTTGGCTGCGCGCCCGACCGCGTCTGCGATGGCCGTGATGTAGCGCTGGCGCCGCTCCTCGCTCAGCTGCGGCCGGTTCAGCAGGTCAACGGAGGCGCGAATCACGGTCAGGAGGTTGTTGAAGTCGTGCGCGACGCCGCCGGTGAGCTGGCCGAGCGCCTCAAGGCGCTGGCTGTGCTTGAGCGCCTCCTCGGCTTCGCGCCGCGCGGCGGCCTCGGCCTGGAGATGCTGGGTGCGCCGGAACGCGAACGCCAGCAGCAGAAACAGCAGCGCGGTGGCGGGAATGCCGAACACCAGATGCTGGCCCATGGTGGCGAACCAGCGCGCGCGGATCGCCGAGGTCTCCAACCCCGCGCTGACATAGATCGGGTATTCGGCGATGCGTCGGTAGCCGATGCGGCGCTCGACCTCGTCCCATGGCCAGGCAATGGTGATGAGGCCATGCTCGGGGTGAGCTGCGATGCTGCGGCCGACCGGCCCGTTAGGATCGAGCCTGAGGTCGCGATCCAGCCGCGGAAGATGCGCCAGCACCACGCCGTCGGTGCGTCCCATGGCGAGGAAGCTGCCAGGGTCGGAGCCGATCCGGGCATAAAAGCTCTCGAAATATTCCGGGAGGACAGAGGCCTGGATCACGCCGATGAAGCTGCCGTCGTCGGAGCCGCGGCGGCGGCTGACCCCGAAGAAGCGCGCGCCCTGATAGGGCTGGCGCGGCGTCAGGGGAACACCGATGTAGCTGCCGATGGTCTGGTCGACATGGGCGGCAAAGTAGTCGCGGTCCGCAAAGCTCTGCGCCGGCGGCGGCGAGGCCAGGCTGTTGACCAGCGACTTTCCGTCCGCATCGAAGATCCATGCCGATTTGAGCTGCGGCAGCGAATCGGAGAGTTGCTTCAGGCGGCGGTGCAGGGCCGGCTCGCGCGAGCGGATGATGTCGTCGGGCATGCCGCGCACCACCTCGTTGATCTCGGCGAGGCTGCGGTCGATGGTCTCGAACACCTTGAGCGCATGCTCATGCGCGACATCGAGGGTGCGCTCGATCTCGCGGTCGGCGATATCTTTCGTCGAGGTGTAGGAGATCGAGGCGGCGATCGCGAACAGCGCAATCGGCAGCGCCAGGGACGCAGCCATCATCCACTGCAGCAATCTCAGCGAATTGCGTTGTGCGCCCTGCACGGTCGCTCCGGTCCCACGCCGGAGAGCTTACTTGAATTTCGCGCCGGGAAGGAAGCGGCTTGTGGCGGGAACCAGAGGTTGCAATCCGCCTGCTTGCGCGCGCAGGGGTGCAGGCAAAATCTACTCGAACACCTGCCCGTCGTAGAATGCCCCGGCCGTTCCGGCCGGGGATCGCAGCATGAATGACGCCTAGATCTGGCGCTCGACCATCTTGAGCTTGAGCTCGGCGATGGCTTCCGCCGGGTTGAGGCCCTTCGGGCAGGCCTTGGCGCAGTTCATGATGGTGTGGCAGCGATAGAGGCGGAACGGGTCCTCGAGATTGTCGAGCCGCTCGCCGGTCGCCTCATCCCGCGAATCCGATACCCAGCGGTTGGCCTGGAGCAGCGCGGCGGGACCGAGGTAGCGCTCGCTGTTCCACCAATAGCTCGGGCAAGAGGTCGAGCAGCAGGCGCAGAGGATGCATTCATAGAGGCCGTCGAGCTTCTCGCGGTCTTCGTGGCTCTGCTTCCATTCCTTCTGCGGCGTCGGCGAGGTCGTCTTTAGCCACGGCTCGACCGAAGCGTATTGTGCATAGAAATTGGTGAGGTCGGGGATGAGGTCCTTCACGACAGGCTGGTGCGGCAGCGGATTGATCTTCACCGCGCCGTCCTTCACGTCGTGCATCGAGCGGGTACAGGCCAGGGTGTTCTGGCCGTCGATGTTCATCGCGCAGGAGCCGCAGACGCCTTCGCGGCAGGAGCGGCGGAAGGTCAGCGACGGGTCGATGTTGTTCTTGATCCAGATCAGGCCGTCCAGCACCATCGGCCCGCAATCATGGGTGTCGACGTAATAGGTGTCGACGCTGGGAGTCTTGCCGTCGTCCGGATTCCAGCGATAGACGCGGAATTCACGGACCTCAGTCGCGCCCGCGGGCTTCGGCCAGGTCTTGCCGCCTGATATCTTGGAGTTCTTCGGAAGTGCGAATTCAACCATTTCGATAAAGCTTTCGCTGTTCGCTCAGTACACGCGCGCCGTTTAGTAAACGCGAGCTTTGGGCGGGATGTACTGGACGTCGTTGGTCATGGTGTAGTCGTGAACGGGGCGGTACTCGATCTTGACCTTGCCGGAATCTTCCAGCCAGGCCAGCGTGTGCTTCATCCAGTTCTTGTCGTCGCGCTCGGAGAAGTCCTCGCGGGCATGCGCGCCACGGCTCTCGGTGCGGTTGGCGGCCGAGTTCATCGTCACCACCGCCTGCGAGATCAGATTGTCGAATTCGAGCGTCTCGATCAGGTCGGAATTCCACACCAGCGAGCGGTCGGATACGGCGATGTCGATGATGCCGCTATGGACCTTCTCGATCAGGTTCTGGCCTTCGCTCAGGATGTCGCCGGTGCGGAACACCGCGCAATTGTTCTGCATCACGTGCTGCATGCCTTCGCGCAGCTTCGCGGTCGGCGTGCCGCCGGAGGCGTAGCGGTAGTGGTCGAGCCGGCCGAGCGCCAGGTCGGACGAATTCGCCGGCAATTCCGGCTGGCTGGCGTTCGGCGTGAGCTTCTCGGCGAGGCGCAGCGCCGCGGCGCGTCCGAACACGACGAGGTCGATCAGCGAGTTGGAGCCGAGGCGGTTGGCGCCGTGCACGGAGACGCAGGCGGCCTCGCCGATCGCCATCAGGCCGGGGATGATGGCGTTGTCGTCGCCGTCCTTCTTGGTCAGGACTTCGCCGTGATAGTTCGTCGGGATGCCGCCCATGTTGTAATGCAC
This sequence comes from Bradyrhizobium sp. 17, assembly GCF_023073515.1. Taxonomy (NCBI): domain Bacteria; kingdom Pseudomonadati; phylum Pseudomonadota; class Alphaproteobacteria; order Hyphomicrobiales; family Nitrobacteraceae; genus Bradyrhizobium; species Bradyrhizobium sp. 17. The sequence continues at coordinate 96,003 of NZ_JADPJQ010000098.1, forward strand.
GGTCGGCACAATTGGGATCGGCTCGCGCGTCACGTCGACATTGGCGAAGATCTTTGCGGATTCCGAGATGCCCGGCAGGCGTTCGGCCAGCACCGCGGGATCGAGATGGTCGAGATGAAGGAAGATGTGGTCCTTCTTCTTGCCGACACCGCGACCTTCGCGAATCTCGATGGTCATCGCGCGCGAGACGACGTCACGCGAGGCCAGATCCTTGGCGGAGGGCGCATAGCGCTCCATGAAGCGCTCGCCCTCGGAGTTGACGAGATAGCCGCCTTCGCCGCGCGCGCCTTCGGTGACGAGACAGCCCGAACCGTAGATGCCGGTCGGGTGGAACTGCACGAACTCCATGTCCTGCATCGGCAGACCGGCGCGCAGCACCATGCCGCCGCCGTCGCCGGTGCAGGTGTGCGCCGAGGTGCAGGATGCATAGGCGCGGCCATAGCCGCCGGTGGCGAGGATCACGGTCTGGGCGCGGAAGCGGTGCAGCGTGCCGTCATCGAGCTTGAGCGCGATAACGCCGCGGCAGGTGCCCTGGTCGTCCATGATCAGGTCGATGGCAAAGAACTCGATGAAGAACTCGGCCGCGTGACGCAGCGACTGGCCGTACATCGTGTGCAGCATGGCGTGGCCGGTGCGGTCGGCGGCGGCGCAGGTGCGCTGCGCCTGGCCCTTGCCGTAGTCCATGGTCATGCCGCCGAACGGGCGCTGGTAGATCTTGCCGTCTTCGGTGCGCGAGAACGGCACGCCCCAATGCTCGAGCTCGTAGACCGCCTCGGGCGCGTTGCGCACCATGTATTCGATCGCGTCCTGGTCGCCCAGCCAGTCCGACCCCTTCACGGTGTCGTACATGTGCCAGCGCCAGTCGTCCTTGTGCATGTTGCCGAGGGACGCCGAGATGCCGCCCTGCGCCGCGACGGTGTGCGAGCGGGTCGGAAACACTTTGGTGATGCAGGCGGTACGAAGACCGGCTTCGCTGCAGCCGACCACGGCGCGCAGGCCTGCGCCGCCGGCGCCGACCACGACGACATCATAGGTGTGATCTTCGATCGGATAGGCTTTGCCGTTGGTGGCGGGAGCGCCGTTGCCCTTGCCATTGGTCTCTGTGGCCATGGGTTTAGACTCCGGAGGAAAGTTTCAGGATCGCGTAGGTCGAGGCGAGCGCCACGGCGAACGAGAAGAAGTTGTTGAGCATGATCGAGATGAGCTTCAGCTTCTCGTTATGGATGTAGTCCTCGATCACGACCTGCATGCCGATCTTCATGTGCCAGGCGCTGGCGAAGATGAAGAGCAGCAGGATCACCGCGATCGGCAGCGAGCCGAGAATCTGTGCGGCGCCGGCCTGGTTGCGGCCGAGCAGCATCATCACGATCACGATCACGGGGATCATCAGCAGCGTCATGGCGACGCCGGTGATGCGCTGGCGCCAGAAATCGGAGGTGCCCGAATGCGCCGCGCCGAGATTGCGCACGCGGCCGAGCGGGGTGCGCATGGAGGAGCCCTTCGGGGCGCCGTGGGATTCGTCGAAACTCATCGTCCGCCTCCGATCGCGTAGGCGATGATCCAAATGAGGACCGTGAGCACGATGCCGCCGATCAGGGCGCCCCAGGTCAACGCTTCGCGCTCATTGGCCTTGAAGCCGTAGCCGAGGTCCCAGACGAAATGCCGGATGCCGCTGAGCATGTGGTGCATCAGCGCCCAGGTGTAGCCGAACACGATCAGGCGGCCGATGATGCTGCCGGTGAAGGCTTGGACGTGGCTATAGGCGGCGGGGCCGGAGGCCGCCGCAATCAGCCACCAGGCCAGCAGCAGCGTTCCGGCGTAGAGGGCAATTCCGGTGGCGCGATGGACGATGGAAAGCGCCATCGTCAGGGTCCAGCGGTAGGTCTGAATGTGCGGCGAAAGCGGTCGTTCGATCCGTGCGGTCATGGGCTTCAATTGCTTTATTGCGGCCCAGCATGGGGCGCGCGGGGATCGCGAAAGGTCGGCTCTATTTACGGAGTCGATTTCACCTGCGCAATCACCAAATCGCCATAAACCGAACTTGAGTTCAGCTCTAGGCCCTTGATGTAACAAGGCCAATCGGAGACTTGGTATACCAGAGGGGTGGCGCACCGGCTAAAGATAGAATATAAATTCACCTCTTGTAATGAGACCCGAGACGCATTGAAATTACTATTGGAACGGCTCCAAGCCGCTGCGGGCCGGCCAGGGTTCGAGCCAGTCAGTTCATGACGTTCGAACCGGTAGGGATGGTCGGCAAGCAATCTCCAAGTTCCGCGAAGCGCGCCGATTTTTCGCGAGACGGGCGGATATGCGCAGTCCGCATCCCACCCCGGACCGGAGATGCGGCGGTCGACCCGACAAATCAGATCGCCTAGAGCATTGCGGGCAGCCGTTTCCGAGCGATGCATCGGAGAAGTTGCGACCCATCGCCGGGGCAGGTCAGGGGTGATTGCAGGACTTGATATCAAGGAGATCGCCGAACTCGCGCTGCTGCTGATCGCAACCGGCGCGCTCTCCGGATTTTTGGCCGGCGTGTTCGGCATCGGCGGCGGCGCGATTCTGGTGCCGGTGTTCTACGAGTGCTTCCGCATCGCCGGTGTGCCGCTCGAGGTGCGCATGCCGCTCTGCATCGGCACTTCGCTCGCTGTCATCATTCCGACCTCGATCCGTTCGTTCCAGGCGCACTACAGGCGCGGCGCCGTCGATCTTGCGATCCTCCGGGTCTGGTGGCTGCCGATCCTGATCGGCGTCGTCGCCGGCAGCGTGGTCGCGCGTTACGCGCCGGAGCGACTGTTCAAGATCGTGTTCGTCGCCGTCGCTTGGTCGGCCGCGGTACGGCTGATCTTCGCGCGCGAGAGCTGGAAGCTCGGCGATGATCTGCCGAAGGGCCCCTTGATGCGGATCTACGGCTTCTGCGTCGGCATTTTGTCGACGTTGATGGGCATCGGCGGTGGCCTGTTCTCGAACCTGCTGATGACGTTCTACGGCCGCCCGATCCACCAGGCAGTGGCGACATCGTCGGCGCTCGCGGTCTTGATCTCGATCCCCGGCGCGCTCGGCTACATCTATGCCGGTTGGCCTGCGGCGGTGAGCTACCCGGCCGTTGCAGCCCTGCAGGTCCCGTTCGCGCTCGGTTACGTCTCGCTGATCGGCGCGGTCCTGGTGATGCCAATGAGCCTTGTGACGGCACCGCTCGGTGTGAAGGCTGCGCATGCAATGTCGAAGCGGACGCTGGAAGTCGCGTTCGGGTGCTATCTGTTCATCGTCGGCAGCAGGTTTGTGATGAGCCTGGTGGGTGGGCACTAATTGACGGACCGGTCCTTCAATCTCACTTCGCTGTGGCCCCACATTTGAAGATTGCCTTGCGCCTCCAGGAGGTCGGCCTCAACCAACGCCTGAATGCGGGCCGCAAAGACCTCAAAATCGACGGGAGCCGCTAGCGCTTCTTCCTTTTCGACCCTCTCAACCGCGCAGTACAGGACCATTGCGAACTTCTGCCATCGCGACTTCATGACAGAGAAAATGACGCGATCCAAATCGGTCTCCAGCACAGAGGACGGAAGTGAAACGTCTTCCCACCGGAGTGTGCTGTCGATGGTGGCAGGCCGTCCCGGCGGTTCAAGATCCGGAAATCGCTTGTAGATCAATCGCAGAAGCTTGAATTGCAAATGGAAAACCGCCGTTACGAGCGGATCTGCAAACAGCTTTCGGCCGTCATCGCCAACATCGACGATCGCGGCCTCCGCTCGCCGGAATGCTGCGGCGGCATCGAGCAGGTGCTTGTGTATCTTCTTAGCTTGCTCTCGGTTCATGTCCCCCCAGCCCGGAGCAGTTGCGCCCCTATTTCTTCGCGTAAAGATCCTTGTACGTATCCCGCAGCACGTTCTTCTGCACCTTGCCCATGGTGTTGCGCGGCAGCTCGTCGACCACGAAGACCCGCTTGGGCATCTTGAACTTGGCCAGCCGGCCGTCGAGCGCCTTCAGCACCGCGGCCTCGGTCACATCGGCGCCCTTGTTGCAGACCAGCACCGCCGTGACGCCCTCGCCGAAATCAGCGTGGGGCACGCCGATCACGGCGGATTCGATCACGCCGGGCATGGCGTCGATCTCGCTCTCGATTTCCTTCGGGTAGACATTGAAGCCGCCGGAGATCACGAGATCCTTGCCGCGGCCGAGAATATGGACGTAACCCTTGGCGTCGATCTTGCCGAGGTCGCCGGTGATGAAGAAGCCGTCGTCGCGGAATTCCGCCTTGGTCTTCTCCGGCATGCGCCAATAGCCCTTGAACACGTTCGGGCCCTTGACCTCGATCATGCCGATTTCGTCACGGGGCAGCTCCTTGCCGGTCTCGGGATCGGTGACGCGTACGGACACGCCGGGGAGCGGAAAGCCGACCGCGCCGGGCACGCGCTCGCCGTCATAGGGATTCGACGTGTTCATGTTGGTCTCGGTCATGCCGTAGCGCTCGAGCACCGCGTGCCCCGTGCGCGCCGACCATTCGCGATGGGTTTCGGCGAGCAGCGGCGCCGAGCCCGAGACGAACAGCCGCATGTGCTTTGTGGTTTCGCGCGACAGCGCAGCGTTCTGGAGCAGACGGGTATAGAACGTCGGCACGCCCATCAGCACCGTGGCACGCGCCATCAGCTTGATGATCAGATCCGGGTCGAGCTTCGGCAGGAAGATCATCGATGCCCGCGCAAACAGCGTCACGTTGGTCGCCACGAACAGGCCGTGGGTGTGGTAGATCGGCAGTGCGTGGATCAGCACGTCCTTGTCGGTGAAGCGCCAGAAGCCGACGAGCGAGAGCGAGTTCGACGCCAGATTGTCGTGGGTCAACATCGCGCCCTTGGAGCGGCCGGTGGTGCCGGACGTGTAGAGGATCGCGGCGAGATCGTCGTTTGCGCGCGCCACCGTGGTGAATTCGCTGCTCGTCTTGTCGGCGGCGTCCGTCAGCGAGCCCTTGCCGTCAGGCCCGAGCGTCTCGACTTTGGCCTTCACCTTGGCGGCGATGGGGGCGAGGCCCTCCGCCTTGGCGGGATCGCAGACCACCAGCGAGGGCTCGGCATCGCCGATGAAGTAGTCGAGCTCGTTGAGCGTATAGGCGGTGTTGAGCGGCAGATAGACTGCGCCGGCCCGCACCGTGGCCAAATACAGCACGATGTTGGTCACGGACTTCTCGACCTGCACCGCAACGCGGTCGCCGGGCTTCACGCCGCGCGCGACCAGCACATTGGCCATCTGTCCGGCCCGGGCGATCAGATCACCATAGCTGATGCGGACCCCGTCATGCGTCTCGATCGCGAGGCGCTTCGGATCGTCGAGGCCGTCGAACAGGCGGGAAAACAGATTGGCGTTGGCAGCTTGGTTCATGCAAGATTTCCTCGACCGCAAGGCTTGACCGCAACGATCGTCAGAGGCCGGTCAAAACCGAGGGCTGGATTAGCAAAAACCGCCCCGATGAAGCAACGGAGACAGTTTGCATGACCAAAAACGGGAAACGCGTGGCCTGGGTGACAGGCGGGGGCAGCGGGATCGGGGAGGCCGGCGCCGAGGCGCTGGCGGCCGACGGCTGGACGGTGGTGGTTTCGGGCCGGCGCAAGGACGCCCTGGATACCGTGGTCGCGAAGATCGCCCAGACGGGCGGGGCCGCCGAGGCCATCGCGCTGGACGTGTCGGTCGCCGCCGCGGCCCAGAAGGCGGCTGATCAAATCGTTGCGAAGCACGGCCGGATCGACCTGCTGGTGAACAATGCCGGCATCAATGTCCCTAAGCGGAGCTGGAAGGACATGGAACTGGAGGGCTGGGACCAGCTGGTCCAGGTCAATCTCAACGGCGTGCTCTATTGCATGCGCGCGGTGCTGCCGACGATGCGCAAGCAGCAGGACGGCTCCATCATCAACGTCTCGTCCTGGGCCGGCCGCCACGTCTCGAAAATGCCGGGCCCGGCCTACACCACGACCAAGCATGCGGTGCTGGCGCTGACGCATTCCTTCAACATGGACGAATGCGTCAACGGCTTGCGCGCCTGCTGCCTGATGCCGGGCGAGGTGGCGACCCCGATCCTGAAGCTGCGCCCGGTGGTACCGAGCGAGGAGGAGCAGGCCAGGATGCTGCAATCCGAAGATCTCGGCCGCACCATCGCGTTCATCGCGAGCATGCCGGCGCGGGTGTGCATCAATGAACTGCTGATCAGCCCGACGCATAATCGCGGGTTTATCCAGACGCCGCACAACAGGGATTGAGCGGCAGGTAGATCGTCGAGGCGCGTCATTGCGAGCGAAGCGAAGCAATCCAGCGGTGCATCCGCGGTGGCAGCCTGGATCGCTTCGTCGCTTCGCTCCTCGCAATGACGCCCCCCACGGAGAACCACGCACTTAGTTTCACCCATCACAAAGAAGTTTTGTTCGAAACCGCTTCGCAAACGCTCCCGTAGTTCGAGCCAACGACGGCGCTGCTGCTTCACACTCGCAGGTCGCAGCCACTGTTGTTGCCCAACTCGAACGCCGGCAATCGCCGGTCACAATCCAATCGGGAGACCCTCCATGTCGAAGCGTATTGCCTATCTCACCGCTGCGGCCTTCAGCGCGCTGGCCATCACCGCGACCGTCGTCGCGCCCGCCCGCGCCGAGGAAAAGACCGTCATGGTCGGCGGCGCCGCGATGTTCCCGTCCAAGAACATCGTCCAGAACGCCGTCAACTCGAAGGACCACACCACGCTGGTGGCGGCGGTGAAGGCGGCCGGCCTGGTGCCGACGCTGGAAGGCAAGGGTCCGTTCACGGTGTTCGCGCCGACCAACGCCGCCTTCGGCAAGCTGCCGGCCGGCACCGTCGACACTCTGGTGAAGCCCGAGAACAAGGCGACGCTGACCAAGATCCTCACCTACCATGTCGTGCCCGGCAAGCTCGAGGCGTCCGACCTCACCGACGGCAAGAAGATGAAGACCGCCGAAGGCGAGGAGCTGACGGTGAAGAAGCAGGACGGCAAGGTCTGGATCCTCGACGCCAAGGGCGGTACCTCGATGGTGACGATCTCCAATGTCAACCAGTCGAACGGTGTAATCCATGTGGTCGACACCGTGCTGATGCCGGCGACGTAAACACCGCGCCGTCCGGCTTCATCCCCGAACCGGATGCGACGAAATGGCGAGCCGGGGGTACCCGGCTCGCTTTATTGTGACCACGATAGCCAGCCGACATGGATTCGATGCCGAACAGGGCGTAACGAAAGCGGAAGCATCGGCGTATAATTGCTGTCAGACGATGTTCAGGACGGAACCGCCATGTCGAGCCTCACAGTCACCGACGAGCAGGTCAGCGCCACCCCGGCCAAAGTGATCCAGCCGGCCTGGGTCCGGGTCATGCACTGGATCAACGCTTTCGCCATGATCCTGATGATCCTGTCGGGTTGGCAGATCTACAACGCCTCGCCGCTGTTCGGTTTCAGCTTTCCGCGCGAGTACACGCTCGGCGGCTGGCTCGGTGGCGGCCTGCTCTGGCACTTTGCGGCGATGTGGCTGTTGATGATCAACGGCCTTGCCTATCTCGTCACCGGCCTTGCCACCGGCCGCTTCCGGAAAAAACTGCTGCCGATCACCCCATCCGGCGTGCTCCACGACGTCAGGGCTGCGCTGACCTTCAAGCTCGGCCATGCCGATCTCTCCGTCTACAATTACGTCCAGCGCGTGCTCTATGCCGGCATCATATTGATCGGCGTGATCATCGTGCTGTCGGGGCTGGGAATGTGGAAACCGGTGCAACTGCACTGGCTCGTGTCCCTGTTCGGCGACTATCCGACCGCGCGCTACATCCATTTCTTCTGCATGGCCGCGATCTGCGCCTTCCTGGTCATTCATGTTTTACTCGCGCTGCTGGTGCCGAAGAGCCTGCGCGCGATGATCATCGGCCGTTGAGTGGAGAGAGAGTCATGGCGAAGCGCTCATTCCTGATCCCGGGCGTCGACAAGCGGCTGCTGATCAAGGATTCCATCAAGACGATGCCAGAGGTCAGCCGCCGCCGCTTCATCGCGGGCGGCGCAAGCCTCGGGGCGCTGACGCTGCTCACCGGCTGCGACGTGATCGACTCGTCCTCCGCGGAGGAGATGCTGAAGTCGGTTTCGAAATTCAACGATGCCGTGCAGGATTTCATCTTCAATCCCGACGCGCTGGCGCCGACGTTTCCCGAGAGCGCGATCACAAAACCGTTTCCGTTCAACGCCTATTACGATCTCGACGACGCGCCCGATGTCGACGGTGCCGACTGGAAGCTCGAAGTCCGCGGTCTCGTCGAGAACAAGAAGTCGTGGACGCTTCCCGAGCTGTACAAGCTGCCGCAGGCTACGCAGATCACCCGTCACATCTGCGTCGAGGGCTGGAGCGCGATCGGCAGCTGGACCGGTACACCCATGCGCGACTTCCTTAAGCTGATCGGCGCCGACACCCGCGCAAAGTATGTCTGGTTCCAGTGCGCCGACAAGGACGGCTACAATTCTCCGCTCGACATGCGCACCGCGCTGCATCCGCAGACCCAGATGACGTTCAAATATGCGGGCGAAATCCTGCCGCGCGCCTACGGCTTCCCGATGAAGATCCGCGTGCCGACCAAGCTCGGCTTCAAGAACCCGAAATACGTGGTGTCGATGGAAGTCACCAACGACTACAAGGGCGGCTATTGGGAAGACCAGGGGTACAATTCGTTCAGCGGAAGCTAGCTGTTGTCGTCCCGGCGAAGGCCGGGGCCCATACCGCGAGGTCTATCGATTTTCGCTAGATGCCAATCCCGAACGACCAGTCTTCCCCAAAATGCTCCCTGTGGTTATGGGTCCCGGCCTTCGCCGGGACGACACTTGTTATGAGGCCGGCTCCACTTTCCGCTGGCACAGCGCGGCAACCGCGCCCAGCGCCAGCAGCGCCGCCGACACATTCAGCGCGTAACTCAAGCTCCCCAGCGCGTCCGTGATCGCGCCGACCACGATCGGGCCCAGCGTCTGGCCGACGCCGAACGAGATCGTCATCGCCGCGATCGCGGTCGGCCACACCTCGGGCGGATAGTTGAAGCGCACGAAGGCGGTGGTCGAGCCGACTACGGCGAAGAAGGCGACGCCGAACACGATCGCCGAGACCGCGAGCCATGCCGGCGAATGCCCGAGCATCGGCAGGGCGGCGCCGAGCGCGTTGGTGCCGAGGATGATGGCGGTGGCAAGACCACCGCGATCGAGCGCGAGCACGCGGCGCCAGGCCCACGGCGTGACGAAGGCGCTCAAGCCAATCAGGCTCCAGAACGCGGCCTGCGCTGCGGCCCCGCCGCCGCCGTCGCGCACATAGGCGATCATGAAGGTCATGTAGGCGATGTAACCCGCGCCAAACAGGAAGTAGCCGGCGAGGTAGATCAGCACCGGAAAAATGGCGAAGGCGCCGTGGCCGCCTTGCGAGAAACGCACGCCGCTCTCGATGCGGACCAGGAACAGCGGCACGGTCATGACGACAGACAGCAGCGTCATCGCCCACCACACGATCCACCACGAGCCCGGCCCGAAATATTGCAGCGTGAACGGGGCGATCAGGCCCGAGGCGAGAATGCCGATGCCGGGTCCGGCATAGAACAGGCTCAGCAGGAAATTGGCCCGCTCCGGGCGCGACTGCGCAATGGAAGCGGCCAGCGCGCCGCCGGCGACGAAACCGGCCGCGGCGCCAACGCCCAGCACGAGACGGGCCAGGCTCAGCGCAACGAAGTTCCCGGTCAGCGCGCAAGTCGCAAGCGCGGCGACGCAGGCCAGGGTTCCGCCACGGATCGCGGCCGACCAGCCGACCCGTTCGATCAACCGGGATGCCACAAGCGCGCCCGCGAGGTAGCCGACGGCGTTGATGGTGTTCATGAAACCGGCCGCCGAGTAGGACCAGCCGAGGTCCTCCCGCATGTCGGGCAGCACCAGCGAATAGGCGAAGCGGCCGATACCCAGCCCAACCGTCGCAGCCAGCGACAGGGTCAGGATCAGCCGCGCGGGATGGGCGTCGGGCGGGGGACGTTCAGGGGCGTGCAAATGGGTACTCCGGCATGCGCAGTGTGGCAGGCCCTGCCCGCGTTGCACAGAACCGAAGCGGCAATGGTGTCTTGCCAAGCACGCAACGCCGCTCTAGCACTCCGGCCGAAATCGACCTCAGAGGAAACGACCATGGCGACCCACAAACTGCTGCTGCTTCCCGGCGACGGTATCGGCCCCGAGGTGATGGGCGAGGTGAAGCGGCTGATCGACTGGCTCAGTTCGGCGGGGATCGCCAAGTTCGAGACCGACACCGGCCTCGTTGGCGGTTCGGCCTATGACGCACACAAGGTGTCGATCTCGGAAGGCGACATGGCCAAGGCCAAGGAGGCCGACGCCATCATCTTCGGTGCGGTCGGCGGTCCCAAATGGGACGCGGTGCCCTACGAGGTGCGCCCCGAAGCCGGCCTACTGCGCCTGCGCAAGGATCTCGGTCTGTTCGCCAACCTCCGTCCCGCGGTCTGCTACCCGGCGCTGGCGGAGGCCTCCAGCCTGAAGCGCGAGGCGGTCGAGGGCCTCGACATCATGATCGTGCGCGAACTCACCGGCGGCGTCTATTTCGGCGAGCCCAAGACCATCACCGATCTCGGCAACGGCCAGAAGCGCGCCATCGATACCCAGGTCTACGACACCTATGAGATCGAGCGCATCGGCCGCGTCGCCTTCGAGCTTGCGAAGAAGCGCAAGAACAAGGTGACGTCGATGGAGAAGCGCAACGTCATGAAGTCGGGCGTGCTCTGGAATGAGGTCATGACCCAGGTCCACAAGCGCGAATATCCCGACGTCACGCTCGAGCATCAGCTCGCCGATTCCGGCGGCATGATGCTGGTGAAATGGCCGAAGCAGTTCGACGTCATCGTCACCGACAATCTGTTCGGCGACATGCTGTCCGACATTGCTGCGATGTTGACGGGATCGCTCGGCATGCTGCCCTCGGCCTCGCTCGGCGAGGTCGACGTCAAGAGCAAGAAGCGCAAGGCGCTGTACGAGCCCGTGCACGGCTCGGCGCCTGATATCGCAGGCCAGGGCCTCGCCAATCCGATCGCGATGATCTCGTCCTTCGGCATGGCGCTGCGCTACTCCTTCGACATGGGCGCGCTCGCCGACAAGGTCGACGCCGCGATCGCCGCGGTGCTGGCCAGCGGCCTGCGCACCGCCGACATCAAGTCGGAAGGCACCACTGCCGCCTCGACCACGCAGATGGGCGAAGCGATCTTGAAGGAATTGCAGAAGCTGCACGCTTAGAGCCGTAGCCCGGATGGAGCGAAGCGAAATCCGGCGTTCTTCCCGCGTGTCGAAAATCCCGGATTGCGCTTCGCTCCATCCGGGCTACACGACAAACAAAAATGGCCGGGCGCGAGCCCGGCCATTTGATTCGGTCGATATGTCCGCCTCAGTACAGCGGGAAATTCTGCGGATAGCCGCCAACATCCTGCGGCGTGCTCAGCGGCTGGCGATCGATCGGGCGGTTGAGATTTTCGCGCGCGAAGGTCGGATAGCCTACCGCCGGCGGGAAGGCGTAGTCGGAGAACTTGCGGTCGCCCGGATTGACCTCGGTGCCGCCGTCGAGCCAGGAGCGCTTGCTCACATAGATGCGGGTGCGGCCCTGCTGATAGCTCGAATTGGGGCCGCTCGGGCCGTAATAGTGACGGCCGCTGTCATAGCGCTGCTTCTTGGTGTCGGCCGAGGCGGGTGTCGCGAAGGCTGAGGACATGGCAATCACGGCGCCGGCCGTAAGCCACATCGCCAGTTTGTTCGCGGCAGAGAAATTCGAGCTCATCACGTCCCCTTCAGGCGGCAAGCCGCCAATCAATTTCACGCTCATACTAACCCGGCCGGGGCGGCTGCAACTAGGTCTATTGGGTCACACCAGCGCTGAATAATCGTGCGCGCCGGCAAAAGTTGCATGGATACAGCCACTTGAGCTTGATGCCGATCAGAGCGCGCCGCGCAACTGCGCATTGGCGGCGCCGAGCAGCCAGTCCGACGCGCCCGGGGGCGCGCAGGGGCGGCGCTTCAGCTCCGCATGGGCGAACAATTCGGCCAGCTTCGGCTCGTTGCCCGAGGTCAGCAGCGTTAGCCGGTTCAGCGTGCAGGCGATCGCGGCGCGCCGCGCAGGCAGGCTGTCGCCCTGGCAGGAGAATCCGGAGATCTGGAGCGCCGGCTCCTCGCTGCGCTTGAGGTAGCCGAGGCAGGCCCGCGCGCCCTCCGCCGGACCGGTCGGCTGGAATAGGGCGACGGGGCCGAATTTCGTGTCGATCAGGCCGGCTTGCTCCAGCGGGGTCGCGGTGCCCAGTCCCATCCGGACGGCCAGATCCATTGTTGCTGGACGCGTCACGTCGAATTCGCCGCCTTCCCGGTAAATCTCGAGCTCGGCCACGGTCCTGTCTGCCTCGCTGGCCCAGCGCATCACGTCCCTGCGGCCGCCTTCGGGATGCCTGAAGATCGCGTAAGAAGCTGTTTTTTCTGACGAATCGAGCCGGCTAAGGGCGAAGGCCGGAGGCGACCGGTCGGCCACGCTCCAATCGGGCTTCAGCGCCGGATCATCGTCGCGCAAGTTGGGCAGCTGGCCGAGTGCGGCAAGGCCGAGGATGGCAAACAGTACCAAAATCCCCACATAGGCGAACAGGCGCGCCAGCGTGCCGACGACCTCGTCGGCGAAGGCTGCAAGCGCCAGATGGATCTGGGTGGGGTTTGCGGCCGTGCTGGCCTCGGGCGAGTGCATCCACGTCCCTAAGGCATGGTCCAACGTTGTCTTGAGGCCGGTTCTCGCATAGAAGCGCTGCTCTTCCTGTTTAAGCCTCAGCTTCAGGAAAGAGCTTTTTCGTCGGAGAGTGAACGATGGGTTACAAAGTCGCAGTCGTCGGCGCGACCGGCAATGTCGGACGGGAAATGCTCAACATCCTCGACGAGCGCAAATTCCCTGCGGACGAGGTGGTGGCCCTGGCGTCACGCCGCAGCATGGGCGTCGAGGTCTCCTACGGCGACCGCACGCTGAAGGTCAAAGCGCTGGAGCATTACGACTTCTCCGACGTCGACATCTGCCTGATGTCGGCCGGCGGAGAGGTGTCGAAGGAATGGTCGCCGAAGATCGGCGCCGCCGGCACGGTCGTGATCGACAATTCCTCGGCCTGGCGCATGGACCCGGACGTGCCGTTGATCGTGCCGGAAGTGAATGCGGACGCGACTGCGGGCTTCAAGAAGAAGAACATCATCGCCAACCCGAACTGCTCGACCGCGCAGCTCGTGGTCGCGCTCAAGCCCCTGCACGACAAGGCGACGATCAAGCGCGTCGTGGTCTCGACCTATCAATCGGTGTCGGGCGCCGGCAAGGACGCGATGGACGAACTGTTCTCGCAGACCAAGGCCGTCTACACCAACCAGGAGCTGATCAATAACAAGTTTCCGGCGCGCATCGCCTTCAACGTCATCCCCCAGATCGACGTCTTCATGGAGGACGGCTACACCAAGGAAGAGTGGAAGATGATGGCGGAGACCAAGAAGATTCTTGATCCCAAGATCAAGCTCTCCGCGACCTGCGTGCGCGTGCCAGTTTTCGTCGGCCATTCCGAGGCCGTCAACATCGAGTTCGAGAACCCGATCAGCGCGGACGAAGCACGCGACATCCTGCGCAAGGCGCCGGGTTGTCTCGTCATCGACAAGCATGAGCCCGGCGGCTACGCCACGCCGTATGAAGCCGCCGGCGAGGACGCCACCTATATCAGCCGTATCCGCGAGGACGCGACGGTGGAGAACGGTCTCGTGCTGTGGTGCGTCTCGGATAATCTACGCAAGGGCGCCGCGCTCAACGCGATCCAGATCGCGGAAGTCCTGATCAACCGCAAGCTGATCAGCGCGAAGAAGAAGGCGGCGTAAGCCGTGCTGCCGTAGGGTGGGCAAAGACGCGAAGCGCCGTGCCCACCATCTTTCCACAATTGCTAGAAAAGTGGTGAGCACGCTTCGCTTTGCCCACCCCACAAGAGCTGCGGACCTACGCCATCTCGCGCGCGTTCCTGAATTCCTTCGCCGCCTTGTCCAGCACGAACAGTGATCCCTCCGCGACGCCGAAATAGGCGCCGTGGGTCTGCATCTGGCCGCTCTCGACCGCCTTCTGCACGAACGGGAAGGTCATCAGGTTTTCCAGGCTGCGGAACACCGCGGCCTTCTCGATGCGCTCGACGAATTGCGCCATGGTCTCGTGGTCGCGCTGCTCCACCACTTCGCCCGGCTTGATGAACATCTGCATCCATTTGCCGATGAAGTCGCCCGGCGTGAGCGGCTCGATCTTGTCGACGAAGGCGCGGATGCCGCCGCACTGGGCGTGCCCGAGCACCACGATGTGCTTCACCTTCAGCACCGTCACGGCATATTCCAGCGCCGCCGAGACGCCATGCGCGTTGCCGTCGGGCTGATACACCGGCACCAGATTGGCGATGTTGCGGACGACGAAGAGTTCGCCCGGCCCGACGTCGAAGATCACTTCGGGCGAGACGCGGCTGTCGCAGCAGCCGATCACCATCACTTCAGGGAACTGCCCCTTCACCGACAGCTCGCGGTAGCGGGTCTGCTCGGTCGGCAGCCGCTGGGTGGCGAAGGCCTTGTAGCCTTCCAGCAAATGCTCTGGGAATGTGGTCATGGCCTATGCCTAATCATATACCGCTGGGACGAACAAGCCTTTCGAATAGGCAGGCCAGATGCTATCGGCTTCGGTCGGAATGAGATGAGGAAACCGGAAGGAACGCTTGCATGACCCGCCCGCGCCGCAGCCATCTGTTCATGCCCGGCTCCAACCCCCGCGCGCTGGAAAAGGCGCGCAATCTCGCCGCCGACGGCCTGATCCTCGACCTGGAAGACTCCGTCGCGCCCGATGCCAAGGCAGTGGCACGCGATGGCATCGCGGCCGCGATCGCGGCCAAAGGGTTCGGCAAGCGCGAGATCCTGATCCGGACCAACGGCCTCGACACGCCCTGGTGGGCCGACGATGTCGCGATGGCGGCGAATGCCTCGCCCGACGGCATCCTGGTTCCAAAGGTTTCACGCGTGGAGGAGCTCGACACGATCGGCCGCCGTCTCGCCGAACTCGGCGCGGCGCCGACCGTAAAGGTCTGGGCCATGATCGAGACCGCGCGCGCGGTACTGCATGCCGAAGAACTCGCTGCCGCCGGGCGCGATCCAGCGCGGCGCCTGTCAGGCTTCGTGTTCGGGCCCAACGACATCTCGCGCGAGACGCGCATCAAGATGCTGCCGGGCCGCGCGGCGATGATCCCGATGATCTCCCATTGCATCCTGGCGACGCGCGCCCATGGCCTCGAAATCCTCGACGGCCCCTATAGCGACATCGCCAACTCCGATGGTTTCGCCACCGAATGCGCGCAAGGCCGCGATCTCGGTTTCGACGGCAAGACGCTGATTCACCCCTCGCAGATCGAAGCCTGCAACGCGATCTTCACCCCGCCGGAGGAGGAAGTCGCGCGCGCGCGAAAGATCATCGCCGCGTTCGAGCTGCCGGAGAACGTCTCGCGCGGCGCGATCCGTCTCGACGGCGCCATGGTGGAGCGGCTGCACGCCGACATGGCGCGGCGCACGATCGAGATCGCGGACGCGATTGCGGCGATGGGGAAGGGCTGAGGGCAGGCGGTTGCGCTCAAGCCGAACGAACATTGACGCGGTTACCGGTATGCTCGGGGAGCCGCGGTTCTCTGAACGACCACGATCCCGGCTTTTCCCGTTGCGGTGGTGAAAGACAATGCTACCCTCACGCTCGATATTGATCCGGGCAAGCATTTGATGCGCATTTTTTTCCTAGCAGTCCTTCTCGTTACGTCATTTCCATTCGCCACGCCGGCGCTTGCGCAGCAGGTTCGGGTTGCGCTCGTCATCGGTAACGGCGCCTATGAGAAGGTAGCCGAGTTGCCGAACCCGACGCGCGATGCGGCCGACATCGGCCGCGCGCTGGAGCGGCTCGACTTCAAAGTCACCAGGTCAAGAACGCGACTGCGCAAGAGATGAGGAAGTCTGTCGTCGAGTTCGGCCGCTCTGCGGAGGGAGCAGACCTTGCGGTCGTTTTCTATGCCGGACACGGCATGGAGGTCAGCGGCGAGAACTGGCTGATTCCGGTCGGCGCAGAGCTGCGCAGCGATACCGACATCGAAAGCGAGGGCATCAGCCTGCGCTCGGTGAGCCTTCAGGTTTCGAAGGCACGAAAGTTGGGCCTTGTGATACTGGACGCATGCCGCAACAATCCTTTTGCCGCAAAGATGAGACGCTCGCTGAGCACCCGGGCCGTGGCTCGCGGACTCGCTCCGACGGAGCCATCCGATAACGTTCTGATTGCGTACGCCGCCCGGGACGGTACTACGGCAAGCGACGGGGATGGCCGGAACAGCCCATTCACGGCATCGCTCCTTCGCCACATTGAAACGCCGGGGCTGGAGATATCGTTTCTGTTTCGTTGTGTTCGTGACGACGTGATGGCGGCCACCAGACGCGAGCAGCAGCCTTTCGTATACGGCTCTTTGTCGAAGGAAGAGATTTACCTGAGAGCTCCGGTGGCGAGCGCTCAAGCGCCAGTCGCGTCGGCTCCCGCGCCTGCAGATGCCGCGGAGGACGAGAAGTTTTGGCTGGCTATCCAGACGTCCAC
The DNA here is from genome assembly GCF_023073515.1 of Bradyrhizobium sp. 17. Taxonomy (NCBI): domain Bacteria; kingdom Pseudomonadati; phylum Pseudomonadota; class Alphaproteobacteria; order Hyphomicrobiales; family Nitrobacteraceae; genus Bradyrhizobium; species Bradyrhizobium sp. 17. The sequence continues at coordinate 112,682 of NZ_JADPJQ010000098.1, forward strand.
GGTGGCAGGCCTCTACGAGGAGTTTCTGACCAGGTACCCCCGCAGCAGCCACGCCGCAGAAGCGCGCCAGCGGGTGAAGAATTTCAAGGCCAACGAAGTTGCGGTGCTCTCATCCCCAGCTGCCCCTCCGAAACCGGACGCAAAAACCGTCGTCCGAAATCTATTTGCGCCCGAAGATAACCAGAAAGTTGCAGCCATCGCGGCAGCTCAGCAACTCAAACTGCCAAGCTACGCTATATCGCCTGATCAGAATGATCCGCTCAATGCTAACTCCAGATTTGTCGGCGTGTGGTCCAACAAACGTGGATGGACGAATGGCAAAGGACGGTATGCCATGCTGATCGTTACGGAAGTCTCTGCCACCGGGTTAGCCAAGGGACACTACCTCTGGGGACCGCCGACAAAGGCATCGTGGGTGAAGGATGAGGCGGGGTACCGGTCGTTTGCCGAATACATTGTGAACGACAAATTTTCCATCAGCGGAACACCCGTCACCGTCAGGATGGACAAGAACGTCCTTACGCTGTCGTCCGTCAACAAGGAAAATCCAACTGAGAAGGCGAACATAGAGCTCCGCCCTGTCTGGAAGCTCGTGCCAGCGCCGGAGGATGCTTCAAGCAAGCGCGAGAAAACCTCGCAGCCTCGTGCCGCCAAAAAGGAAAGCGCGGCCGAACCGAGCCCGTCAGGCAATGTCAGTGGGACGAGCATGGAAGAGCGCTATCGTGCTTGCAGAAAACTCGTCAAAGGATTTGCCCGGCGCGAGGCTTGTGCCCGTACGGGCGTGATCTAGCACCGGCGGGACATCCTGCCGCTAAACTAATCCTTTGATAAGGGCAACGCCTTAGCGATGCGCGTGATCCGCACGGTCGAGCGACTCCAGTGTCGAGGCATTGGCGCAGAAGCCGTGATAGTTCTCCGCGGCGGTGCCGTCGGCCAGCTCGCGATCGCACTGGCCCTTGTGGCTGCAAAGCGCGCACACCCGCTCCATGTCGCGCAGCAGCAGCGGATGCGCGCGGCCGAGCCCTTCGGCACTGATGCCGAGCTGCTCCAGCATCTTCGGCAGCTCGTCGGCGGCGTGCTTGCCGTGACGGACCAGATCTTCCAGATCGTCAGGCGCGATCCGCAGGTCTTGCGCGATCCGGTCGAAATCGGCGCGGTCGAGCTGCCGGATCTCGTTCAGCTCGCGGCGATGCTTCAGCCAGCTTGCAAAGGACTCGATGAGGTCCTGGACAATGGGATAAGGCCTGGTTGCGGTGCTCATGCGAAGCTCCATTCGAACGACGGAATTGGAGCGAGATTAGGCACAATGGTGCAGGTGCGCGTTGCGCTGGATCAAATACAGCTCTCGTGTCCCGGACGCGCTGCAGCGTGAAGCGCTGCTCGCAGAGCCGGAGCCATCTCGCCGCATCGCTGGGCCCCGGCTCAGCAAAGCACCGCTTCGCGCTGCGCTGCGTCCGGGCGCGAGAGCGCCGCACAGCGGAGAAAATTATGCGAACCGCTCCGCCGCCCACGCATACAGGCTGCCCGGGATCGGCTTCTCACCGCCGCGGCCCTTGGGCGAGATATGCAGGCCGATGATGTCGCGGTCGGTGACGAGGCCGAGATAGCTCGAGGGATCGAAGAACAGTTTTGGCTCGGCATGCACGGCGTAGAACGATTGCTTCGGCAAGGCGCAGTGCAGCTCGCCGGTGCGGCGCGCGAGCGCGGTGAGTGCCGCCGGCCCGAAGATCGCGACGCGGATGTCGGAGAGGCGGTTCGAGCCGCCGCGCAGGCGGCGCATCGCAAACGTGACGCGATGGCGCAGCGACAGCCAGTTCGGCGTCAGCTCCTCCTGCTCCATCAGCTCTTCGAAAGCGGCAACGATGCCGTGTTCAGGTGGAAGGTAAATCACGGAGTTGCCGAGCTGGCGCGGCCGCTCCCACGCGAAATAGGGCTTTGCCGGATCGATCTCGACGGGCCTGAGCAGCAGCACGTCGGCGTCGAGCCAGAGGCCGAGGTCCTTCGCCATCAGCTTCATGCGGAAGAAGTCGCTGAACTGAAGCGTGGTCCAGTCGCGCCAGCTGCCGTCCGGCTGCGGCGGTCGCAATCGTTCGGAGAACGCATGTGGCAGGATAGCTTCGGCATCGGCATTCTCGACGCCTGCGGGCAGGCCGGGAATGGTGTCAAAACTGTAGACCGTGACCTTGTGGCCGGCAGCCAGCTGCGAGCGCAGACAGGTCTGGCGCAAGGCGTCCATCGGGCCGTGCCAGAAGGTGACGATGTCGGGCAGCATGCGCGGAGCTTAGAGCATGATCCGGAAAAGTGTGCAGCGGTTTTCCGACAAGATCATGCTCGAAAGATACGGGATAATCAGAACAAAGAAAAAGCCCCGGCGCTTGTAGCACCGGGGCTTGAACAAAAACTTGAGATCAGGCCCAGGCGCGTTCGCGCTTTAGCTTGTCCTCATAGGTGTCGATCGAGGCCTTCTTCTCCATCGTCAGGCCGATGTCGTCGAGGCCGTTGATCAGGCAGTGCTTGCGGAACGGGTCGATCTCGAACTTGACCTTGCCGCCGTCGGGACCGCGGATCTCCTGGTTCGGCAGGTCGATCGTCAGCGTCGCGTTGGCGCCGCGCTCGGCGTCGTCGAACAGCTTGTCGAGGTCTTCCTGGGCCACGCGGATCGGCAGAATGCCGTTCTTGAAGCAGTTGTTGTAGAAGATGTCGCCGAACGAGGTCGAGATCACGCAGCGGATGCCGAAGTCGAGCAGCGCCCAGGGCGCGTGCTCGCGGCTCGAGCCGCAGCCGAAATTGTCGCCGGCGACCAGCACCTTCGCGTTGCGATAGGCGGGCTGGTTGAGGACGAAATCGGGGTTCTCGCTGCCGTCGTCCTTGTAGCGCTGCTCGGAGAAGAGCCCCTTGCCAAGGCCGGTGCGCTTGATGGTCTTGAGGTACTGCTTCGGAATGATCATGTCGGTGTCGACATTGATGATCTTCAGCGGCGCCGCGACGCCTTCCAGCGTGGTGAACTTGTCCATGGTTGCGCTTTCCCGGGATGGTCTAGGGAACCGGTATTTATCGCGATCGGGGCGGAAATCCTAGGCCGAATTCGGCAGATCTCGTCTGCCTAACCGGGCTCTCTGCTCAACCCGGCTCTTGAGCCTCGATCGCGGACATATCGTCGTCCGACAGGCCGAAATGATGGCCAATCTCGTGGATCAGGACGTGGCGAACGATATGGCCGAGGCTTTCGTCGTGCTCGGCCCAGTAATCCAGGATCGGCCGGCGGTAGAGCCAGACCATGTTGGGCAGCCGCGCCACGTCGGCAAAACTCTGCTGCGGCAGGCCGACGCCCTGGAACAGGCCGAGCAGGTCGAACTCGCTCTCGCATGCCATCTCGTCCAGGACTTCCTCGGTGGGGAAGTCGTCGACGCGGATGATCACGCCCTCGCACAGCCTACGAAACTCCGCCGGCAGGCGTTCGAACACTTCATGCGCCATCGCTTCCATCTCGGCCAGCGAGGGCGCTTTCAATTCCGTCCACATGGGCTTCTCATAGCGTGGGTTTCGCGGCGATGCATCCGGCTTTATAAGCGCGGCGAGGTTGACGAGCGCCGTCAAAACGGGGAGCGTAGGCCTCGAAGTGGACGTTCAGGTGGGCAGAAAAATGCGAGCGAAAACAGCGCTGACGCTACTGTGCATGGGGTTGTTTTCGCAGTTTTGCGTTGGCGCGGAGGCCCAGACCGCGGCTCCCGGGATCAGGCTGGCCCAAGCGGCCTCGCGAGACGATCTGCCGCCGCCGCGCAAGCGGACCCCGGCGCGCCTGCGCGTCACGCCCTATTACAGTCCGGATGGCGTCTATCCCCGCTACAATCCCGGTCCCGATGCGGTCCGCGAGTGCAACGCCACCTATGTGCAGGAATATCGCCCGAGCGGCACGGTGATCGTGCCGCATATGAGCTGCTACTGGCGCCGGGGCTGATACGAGCGCGATGCCGTCGCGCGCCGATGAAGCGCCATGTTGCAGGCAGAGGCCGTCATGATGAGATGGATCGCGTTGGCCGTCGCTGCCGGACTTGCCGCAGGCCTGCCTCACGCTTTTGCAGCGCATAGGGTGACGAAGCTGCCGGATGCCTCGGCAGGGCGCGCGGCGTTCGACGGAGGGCGACATGTGCGGCCCGACATCATGCATTACGCTCCGCGTCCTGATCCGCATTATTACGCGCGGCCGGTCTTCTACCGCCCCTATCCCTATGCCGTGCCGGCGCCATTCGTGTTCGGCTATGGACCGTGGCGGTGATGCACTAGCCTGCAGGCGCTTCCGCGGAATGCCGTTCATTCATGATGGGTTCACGTCGCTGTCCGTAATTTAATCTCGGGAGCGACCGCCAATGAACACGGATGACGCGAGCCGGGAGCGAGCGTCGCAACTCCGCTGTCCAGATTCAGGGAGAAGTCGATGCTGAGGATATTGGGTCTCAAGGCAAGCCGGATGCGCTTGCTCGGAATTGCGGCCGCCGCGACGCTGATGTTGTCGGCCGGCACGACGCGCCGCGCTGAAGCGATGACACCAGTCAATCCGACCGCGTTGCCTGCGGCGAAGGCCGCAAGTGACGACATGATCCAGGTTCGCCACGGCGGCGGCGGTGGTGGTGGACATGGCGGCGGCTTTCATGGCGGCGGCGGTTTCCACGGTGGAGGCGGCTTCCACGGTGGCGGAGGACATATCGGTGGCTTCCGCGGCGGTGGTTTCCACGCTGGTGGCTTCCGGGCCGCACCCGCCTTTCATGGCGGCGGCTATCGTTACGGCGGAGTTCGCCACTATGGCGGAGGCGGATTCCATCGCTACGGCATCTATCGTCCCGCCTATTACGGCCATCGCCATTTCCACCGGCGCTACTATGGCGGCTACTATCCCTATTACAGCCATCCGCGCCGCTGCCGGGTCATCTGGACCTATTACGGCCCGCGCCGCGTCTGCCGCTGGCATCGCTGGCACCATCCGTATCGCTATTGGTAAGCACGACCGAAATGAAAAGGGCGCCTCGACGGCGCCCTTGTTCATCCGGTGGCCTAAAGCCAATCCTTCAGTTTCCACGTCGCCGACGTCCAGCGCGTGAGGTTCTCCAGCTTCCATTGCTTGAACATCGCCGGCGGCCAGCGGCTGAGCTTCGAGGCCTCCTCGACCTCGGGCTTGGCGACCATGCGCAGCGGTGCCGCGCGCCGCCGGTGCTGGGGCGTCGCCGCGCTGATCAGATCGACATATTCAGGCTTGCTGGCCATGAGCTGGTGTCCTCGCGAAACGCTCGCGAGGACACAGTGTCGGCGCTGCCGATTAACGGCGGTTTGCCGCAATCACTCAAATTGCAGGGAGCAGCTTACCGCCACTCCCTGATGTCGACGAAGTGACCCGCGATCGCAGCGGCTGCGGCCATCGCCGGCGACACCAGATGGGTGCGGCCCTTGAAGCCCTGGCGGCCCTCGAAGTTGCGGTTCGAGGTCGAGGCGCAGCGCTCTTCCGGAGCCAGCTTGTCGGGGTTCATCGCGAGGCACATCGAGCAACCGGGCTCGCGCCATTCGAAGCCGGCCTTGATGAAGATCTTGTCCAGACCTTCAGCCTCGGCCTGCTCCTTCACGAGGCCGGAGCCCGGCACGACCATGGCGTTGACGCCGCCTGCGACCTGCTTGCCTTCCGCGATCTTGGCGGCGGCGCGCAGATCCTCGATCCGGCCGTTGGTGCAGGAGCCGATGAAGATGCGGTCGAGCTTGATGTCGGTGATCTTCGTCCCCGCGGTCAGGCCCATGTATTTCAGCGCGCGGTGCTTCGACAGGCGCTTGGCCTCGTCCGCGATCTTGTCGGGATCGGGCACGCTGCCGGTGACCGAGATCACGTCTTCAGGGCTCGTGCCCCAGGTCACGATCGGCGGCAGCTTCGCGGCATCGAGCCGCAGCTCGTGGTCGAAATGCGCGCCCTCGTCCGAGCGCAGCTTCTCCCAGTAACGCATCGCCGCGTCCCAGTCGGCGCCCTTCGGTGCCTTCGGGCGGCCGCGCAGGAAGTCGAACGCCTTCTGGTCCGGCGCGACCAGTCCGGCGCGTGCACCGCCTTCGATCGACATGTTGCAGACCGTCATGCGGCCTTCCATGCTGAGCGCACGGATCGCGTCGCCGGCGTATTCGAGCACGTAGCCGGTACCGCCCGCGGTGCCGATCTCGCCGATGATGGCGAGGATGATGTCCTTGCCCGTCACGCCATCCGGCAATTTGCCGTCGACAGTGACGCGCATGTTCTTCGCCTTCTTCTGGATCAGCGTCTGCGTCGCCAGCACATGTTCGACTTCCGACGTGCCGATGCCGTGCGCGAGCGCGCCGAACGCACCATGCGTCGAGGTGTGGCTGTCACCGCAGACGATGGTGGTGCCGGGCAGCGTAAAGCCCTGCTCGGGGCCGATGACATGGACGACGCCCTGACGCTTGTCGAACTCGTCGTAATATTCGATGCCGAATTCCCGGGCGTTGTCGGCCAGTGCCTTGATCTGCTCGATGCTTTCAGGGTCGGGGTTCGGCTTGGTGCGGTCGGTGGTCGGCACGTTGTGGTCGACGACGGCCAGCGTCTTCTCCGGCGCGCGCACCTTGCGTCCGGTGGCGCGCAAGCCTTCGAACGCCTGCGGTGAAGTGACCTCGTGCACCAGATGGCGATCGATATAGAGCAGGCAGGTGCCGTCCTCGGCTTCGTGCACCAGATGGTCGTTCCAGATCTTGTCGTACAATGTGGTCGGCTTGGACATGAGCGTCAGCTCCAGGAATGTTGTGTAGAGCGGGTTGCGCGGATAGCGCGCGGGCAACAAAATCGTCAGCGCAGCTTTTAGGCTGCGCGCGTAAGCTCTGACGTTGCCGAGGTCGCGAAGCGTCCGAAGAACCGGCCAGGCAGCCGCGAGCGATCGTCGATGACGACGCGCTTGACGGGCGAGAGGCTGGTCAAATCTGGAAACATTCCAAGAATATATAGCAGGCCGAACCGGAATCGCGAGGGCTTTGACGCGCACGGCTGACGCAACAAAAAAGCGCGGGGTTGGCCCCGCGCTTTTGGAAACTCGCCTGTAAGCGGAGCTTACTCGTTGACGGCAGCCGGACGGTCCTGCTTCTTCTCGACGATGCGGGCCGACTTGCCGCGAAGGTTGCGGAGATAATAGAGCTTGGCGCGACGCACCTTGCCGCGGCGCACCACCTTGATCGAGTCGATCATCGGCGACATCACCGGGAACACGCGCTCCACGCCTTCGCCGTACGAAATCTTGCGCACCGTGAAGCTCTCGTTGAGACCGCCGCCGGAACGGCCGATGCAAACGCCTTCATAGGCCTGCACGCGGGTGCGGTCGCCTTCGACGACCTTCACGTTGACGATCACGGTATCGCCGGGGCCGAATTCCGGAATCTCCTTGTTGGCGGAGAGCTTGTCGAATTGCTCTTTTTCGAGCTGTTGGATCAGGTTCATGGGTAAATCTCCATCGGCGCGCCCAGCCTTGGAAAACGGGGGCTGCGCGAAATTCGTTTATCCAGCCATTGCGGATGTGGCCGCTGCTATAAGGCAAGCCGGAGCGTTTGTCACCCGTCTGTCTTGTTTTTTGGCGTTTTTTGGCGTCCGCCCCGATTCGGGACTTTGCTCGGGATCCGGGCCCACAAATCCGGTCGCCGGGCCGCGGTCAGGGCCTCGGATTCCTCCCGCCGCCAGCTGGCGACCTTGGCATGGTCACCGGAGGTCAGGATCTCCGGAATCGGGGTTCCCTCGAACCGCTGCGGCCGGGTGTATTGGGGGTATTCGAGCAGGCCGTCCGAGAAGCTTTCCTCGGTTCCCGAGGCCTCCTTGCCCATCACGCCCGGAAGCAGCCGAACACAGGCGTCGATCAGGGCCAAGGCCGCGATTTCGCCGCCGGAGAGGACGTAATCCCCAATCGAGACCTCCTCCAGGCCCCGCCCGTCGATCACGCGCTGGTCCACCCCCTCGAACCGCCCGCAGACGATCAGAGGACCCGGGCCCTTGGCGAGTTCGAGAACCCGGGCCTGGGTCAATGGCCGACCCCTCGGGCTCATCAGCAGTTTCGGCCGGTCCGGCCCGATCCCGGCGGCATCGATCGCGGCCGCCAGAACATCGGCCCGAAGCACCATGCCCGGTCCGCCGCCGGCCGGGGTGTCATCGACACTGCGGTGGCGGTCGGTGGCCGAGGCCCGGATGTCCCGCGCCTCCAGCTCCCAGAGCCCGCCAGCCAGCGCCCGGCCGGCCAGGCTCACGCCCAGCGGCCCCGGAAACATCTCCGGAAACAGCGTCAGCACCGTCGCGCGCCAGGGTGAGGGGTTGGTCATCGGATCTCAGTTATTGTCGTCCCGGACAAGCGGAGCGCAGATCCGGGACCCAGAACCACCGCACTTCGTTTGGCGACGGCTGGCGCGATCAGCTTAGCTAAAAATTCTGGCACTGTGGTTATGGGTCTCGGCCTTCGCCGGGACGACCCGGGGAGGGATCCTCGCCCGCGATCTCCTGCGGCAGCGCGATCACGACGCGGCCGCCGGCGATGTCGACCTCCGGCACCACCGCATCGGTGAACGGCAGCAGCATCGTGGTGCCTGTGGGCGGCGCAATCTCGATGATGTCACCGGCGCCGAAATTGTGGATCGCGAGCACGCGGCCGAGCGCATCGCCGGCCATGGTGACGGCGGCGAGCCCGATCAGATCGGTGTGGTAATATTCGCCCTCGTCCGTCGCGGGCAGCTTTTCGCGCGCGACGTAGAGCTCGATGCCGTTGAGGCGCTCGGCCTCATCGCGAGTCGTGACGCCCTTGAACGTTGCAACCAGATGATCCTTGGCCGCGCGCGCCGTTGCGACCTCGAACTGGCGCTTGCCGTCCTTGGACGAAAGCAGACCGTAGCTCCGCACGGCAAACGGATCTTCCGTGAAGGTCCACAGTTTGACCGCGCCGCGCACACCATGCGCGGCGCCGATCCGCGCGACGCAGACCAGCGCCGGCATGATCTGGCCTTAACCCTTCGCGGCGGCTTCGGCCTGCGCCTTGCGCTCCTTGCGCGGCACGGCCTTCTCGGGGTTGTTGCGCACTTCGCGCTTCTTGACGCCGGCGGCGTCGAGGAAGCGCGATACACGGTCCGACGGCTGCGCGCCCTTGGCGAGCCAGGCCTTCACCTTGTCCATGTCGAGCTTCAGCCGGGTCTCGTTGTCCTTCGGCAGCAGCGGGTTGAAATAGCCGAGACGCTCGATGAAGCGGCCATCGCGCGGAAAGCGCGAATCGGCGACGACGACGTGATAGACGGGACGCTTCTTGGTGCCAGCGCGGGCGAGACGGATAACGACGGACATCTAAGTTCTCCTTCAAAGTACGTTTTGTTCGGTTGATTGGTATTCCGCGTTGCGCGAGACCGCTGCGATCTCCCGCGACGAATTCCTCATTTCTTCTTGCCAGGGAAACCGCCGAGACCCGGCAGCATCGGCTTGCCGCTCAGCCCGGTCAGGCCCGGAACGTTCGGCAGACCCTGGCGCAGCCCGGCAGGTAGATCCTTCGGCAGGCTGGGCAGACCCTGTCCGCCGCCACCCTGCATCTTCTCCTGCAGCGCCTTCATCTCTTCCGGCGAAGGCGGCTTCATGCCGCCGCCAAAGCCCATCGCCTGCGCTATGCCCGCGAGCGGACCGCGCTTGCCGGAGCCCATGGCCTTCATCATATCGGCCATGTTCCGGTGCATCTTGAGCAGCTTGTTGACCTGCTCGACGCTCTGGCCGGAACCTGCGGCGATGCGCTTCTTGCGGCTGGCCTTGAGCAAATCGGGATGACGGCGCTCGTCGCGCGTCATCGAATCAATCACCGCGACCTGGCGCTTCAAAATCTTGTCGTCGATGCCGGCGGCCGCGATCTGGTTCTTCATCTTGGCGATGCCGGGCATCATGCCCATCAGGCCGCTGATGCCGCCCATATTGGCCATCTGCAACAGCTGCTCGCGCATGTCGTTGAGGTCGAACTGACCCTTGCGCATGCGCTCGGCGGTGCGCGCGGCCTTTTCGGCATCGATGTTGGCGGCAGCGCGTTCGACCAGCGAGACCACGTCGCCCATGCCGAGGATGCGGCCGGCGATACGATCAGGATGGAAATCCTCCAGCGCATCGGTCTTTTCGCCGGTGCCGAGCAGCTTGATCGGCTTGCCGGTGACCGCGCGCATCGACAGCGCGGCGCCGCCGCGGCCGTCGCCGTCCACGCGCGTCAGCACGATACCGGTGAGGCCGACGCGCTCGTCGAAGGCGCGAGCGAGATTGACGGCGTCCTGGCCGGTGAGGCTGTCCGCCACCAGCAGCACTTCATGCGGATTGGCGGCGGCTTTGATCGCTGCCGCTTCCGCCATCATCTCTTCGTCGAGCGTGGTACGGCCGGCAGTGTCGAGCAGCACGACGTCGTAGCCGCCGAGCTTGCCGGCCTCGAGCGCGCGCTTCGCGATCTGCGCCGGCTGCTGGCCGGCGACGATCGGCAGCGTCGGAATGTCGAGATCGCGGCCCAGGACGGCCAGCTGCTCCATCGCCGCGGGACGGTAGATGTCGAGCGACGCCATCAGCACCTTGCGCTTGTCGCGCTGGACCATGCGACGGGCGAGCTTTGCGGTGGTGGTGGTCTTGCCGGAGCCTTGCAGACCGACCATCATGATCGGCACCGGCGGCACGGAATTGATGTCGATGGTCTGGCTTTCGGCGCCGAGCGTGTTGATCAGCTCGTCATGGACGATCTTGACCACCATCTGGCCTGGCGTCACCGACTTGACGACGGTGGCGCCGATCGCCTGCTCGCGGACCCGCTCGGTGAAGCTGCGCACCACCTCTAACGCGACGTCGGCTTCCAGCAGTGCGCGGCGCACTTCGCGCATCGCGGCGTCGACGTCCTTTTCGGTCAGCGCACCGCGCCCCGTCAGACGATCGAGAATGCCGCCAAGCCGTTCCGACAGATTGTCGAACAATGCCGTTGTCCTTTTTTCACCTCTCCCCGCAAGCGCGGGGCGAGGGAGCAGAAATCCAAACACCTTCACGCCCGAGGGCGCATCGCGCTGTCGGGCGTTGGCCTCTGGCCTCTGGGACCAGTCGGCGGGTCGAAAAGAAAGCCTTTCCGAGAAGTGCCGGGGTTAAACGCCGCTGACGCCCGAAAGTCAAGGAAAGTTAGGGTGGCCGGGGCTGCTTTGGAAGGCAAAGCCTTGAAAAGATGAACTTTCCGGCGGCGGGTTCCTTTTCCGCAGACCCCGCCCATATAGCGGTGATGTCCTCCCCCTCCGACCATCTTTGAAGCCAGTTCCGTGCCGATCACCCGCCGCCGCCTTTTCGGACTGCTCGCCGGTGCCGGCGCATTGGTCGGCGTGCCCTCCCTTTGGATGTCCCGCATGAAAACCTATGACGGCCCGGTCTCCGACCATTTCGACGGCCTGAACTTCTTCGATCCGGACGGCGTGCCGCCGAAATCGCTTCGTGAGGTCCTGCGCTGGCAATTCGGCGGCAAGCGGCAGCGCGCGACTTGGCCGGATTGGGCGCCGAGCCCCCATGCCGACGCCCCGCCCGACCGCGTCCACGGCGACAAGGTGCGGCTCTCTTTCGTCGGCCACGCCAGCTGGCTGATCCAGACCGGCGGCCTCAATATTCTCGTCGATCCCGTCTGGTCGACGCGGGTCTCGCCCGTCAGCTTCGCCGGGCCGAAACGGCACAACGATCCCGGCATTGCGTTCGACAAGCTGCCGAAGATCGATGTCGTGCTGGTCTCGCACGGCCATTACGATCATCTCGACATGGCGACGCTGTCGCGGCTCGCCAAGAATTTTGCGCCGCGTGTGGTGACCCCGCTCGGCAATGACGTCACGATGCGCAGCACCGATGCGACGATCAAGGTGGAAGCGTTCGACTGGCATGATCGCGTCGAGCTCGGCGGCGGTATCGCCGTGACCCTGGTGCCGACCCGGCACTGGTCGGCGCGCGGCATGTTCGATCGCAACAAGGCGCTGTGGGCGAGTTTCGTGCTGGAGACGCCTGCGGGGAAAATCTACGTCGTCTGCGATTCCGGCTACGGCGATGGCGGGCATTTCCGCCGCGTCGCCGAGAGGCACGGGCCGCTCCGCCTGGCGATCCTCCCGATCGGCGCCTATGAGCCGCGCTGGTTCATGCACGACCAGCACATGAACCCGGAAGACGCGGTGAAGGCGCTCGCGGATTGCGGCGCGCAAGCCGCACTCGGGCATCACCACGGCACGTTTCAGCTGACCGATGAAGCAATCGATGCGCCGGCGAAAGCGCTGGTCGAGGCGCTCGATGCCGCGAAGGTTCCGCAGGAAAGATTTGTGGCGATGAAGCCGGGGCAGGTGGTGGAGATCTAGCTTCGCCGTCGCTTCGAACCCGCTGTCGTCCCGGCCTAGTGCGCAATTGCGGCCGGGACGACAATGGAGTCTGTAGCGGCAGCTGCCCCTACTGCTCTTTCGCCTTGATCGCCCAGCTCACATTCACCGTCACCGCTAGCGTTTCCTCGCCCGGCGCGACCGCGGCCTGCGGTACGGCCATGGGAGCTGCGGCCATGCGTCCCTTGAACAGCGGCATCGGGGCGCCGCCTTCGGAGACGCTGAGCGGTGCACCCAGCGTGACGCCGGTCGCCTTGGCGTAGATCTCCGCTTTGCGGCGGGCGTCTGCGACAGCTTTCTCGCGGGCATCGTCGAGCAGTTTCGAGGCCTGCGTAACCTCGAAGGAGATGTTGCCGATATCATTGGCGCCGGCGCCGACCAGCGTGTCGATGATGGCGGCGACCTTGGTCACGTCGCGGATCTTCACGGTGACGCGGTTTGAGGCGCGGAAGCCGACCACGGGCGAGGCGCCGGTGGATTTGTTCTGGCCGTATTGCGGCTGCAGCGACAGCCGCGAGGTCTGGTAGTCCTTCTCGTCAATGCCTGCGCCCTTCAGCGCCAGCAGCACCTTGCCCATCGCGGCGTTGTTGGCGTCGGAGGCTTCCTTCGCAGACTTGGCGTCGTTGGCGACGCCGGCGTCGATCTGCGCCAGATCAGGCGCGGCGGAGATCGTGGCTTCGCCGCTCACCGAAATCGCGGACGGAAAATCGTCGGCGAGCGCAGGCGTTGCCAGCATCGTGGCGGCAAAGGACGCAACAAGGGAGGTCAAAAGGATGGCAGGCTTTTTCATCGGTTTCACTTCAGCGGCACGAAAACATTGATCACGAGCTTGTCCTCCGCCGTCTTCAGGGGATCGGTGAGGTATTCCTCGATGAAGGTGTCCTTGGCTTCCAGCTTCTTGTCGTCGAGATGATTGGTGATCGCCTCATAGGTGTTGTCCATGTTGTCGTAGGAGCCGCGATGAACGAATTTCAGCGCCTTGCCCTCCGGCGATTTGCCGACGCTCATGTCCTTGGGCAGGTTCTTCGGGTCCTGCTCGACCGGGATCTCGGCTAGGAAGGTGAAGCCGGTGTCGTCGGTCGAGGTGTAGACGATCATCGAATTGCCGGCGTGCTTGATGCCCTGCTTGTCCAGCAGCGTGTTCAGCGCCTTGAAGGCGTCAATCAGCGTGTCGAAGGCCGAGTCCCAATTGGCAGTGCCCTTGACCATCAAAACCTTCTTGGACTCGAGCGTGGTCTCCTGGCCGAAAGGATCGGCCGTCTGCACGGGAGCCGGCGTCGCGGCGGCAGCCGGGGGCGGAGTGGCCGGGCTGGGTGACGCACTGGCGGCTGGCGAGGGCGAGGTTGCAGGGGACGTTGCAGGGCTTGGCGTGGCGCTGGCCGCCGGCGAGGGCGTGGCGACGCGGGCAGCGCTCGCGGCCGGGGCGGGCGAAGCCGACGGGGCCGGCGAGGGGCTCGCTGATGCGGCCGGTGCCGGGCTCGGCGTTTGGGCCAGCGTGGCGGACAGACTAAACGACAAGGCCGCTGCCGGGATCAGCGCGGCCAAAACGAGACGACGAAACCTGAACATTTTTATTCTCCCCAATAGCTTATCCGCCAAGGCCTTACGTCCCCGAAGCCTTAGCCCGGCCGCATGTCCCGGATCGCGCGAATTGCGCCGTTCTAACACGCGAGCGCCGAATTCGTCCCATGACAGATGCGTCATGGCAGCGTCCTGGCTCTTGTCGGCAAATCACTGGCCAAGAGGGCCAAGGATCGCCATATAAGGCAGGCGAAATTCGGGAATTTTCATGAGCGCGCTGGCCAACCACGCATTTGCCAAGATGAACGGCATCGGCAACGAGATCGTCGTTGTCGACATGCGCGATTCCACCTCAAAGGTCACCCCGGACGATGCCCGCGCGGTGGCATCGCCGCGAGGCGGCGTGCCCTACGACCAACTCATGGTGCTGCAGAAGCCGCGCTTCGACGGCACCGAAGCGTTCATCAGCATCTACAACAGAGACGGCTCCGAGGCCGGCGCCTGCGGCAACGGCATGCGCTGCGTCGTGCGGCGCATCTTCGAAAAGACCGGCCAGAGCACGGCAACGTTCGAGACGGCCGCGGGCCTGCTCAATGCCTGGCAGGGTCCGGCGCCGGATCTTTATACGGTGGACATGGGCGCGCCGAAGTTCGGCTGGCAGGACATTCCGCTCGACCAGGAATTTCGTGACACCCGCTACATCGAATTGCAGATCGGCCCGATCGACAATCCGATCCTGCATTCGCCCTCGGTGGTCAGCATGGGCAATCCGCATGCGATCTTCTGGGTCGATGACGTCAACGCCTACGACCTCGAGCGTTTCGGTCCGCTGCTGGAGAACCATCCGATCTTCCCGGAGCGCGCCAACATCACGCTAGCCCATATCGTCGATCCCCAGCACATCACGATCCGCACCTGGGAGCGCGGCGCCGGCCTGACCAGGGCCTGCGGCTCGGCCGCATGTGCCACGGCGGTCGCGGCGGCGCGGCTGAAGCGCGCCGAGCGCAATGTCGAGATCACGCTGCCCGGCGGCAAGCTCGGGATCGAATGGCGCGAGCGCGACGATCACGTGCTGATGACGGGCACGGCGACCTTCGAATATGAAGGCCGTTTCGATCCGGCGCTGTTCGCGCCGGTCGGGTGATGAGCGTCGACATCGTCACCTTCGGATGCCGCCTCAATGCTTTCGAGGCCGAGGTGATCCGCCGCGAGGCCGAGGGCGCGGGCCTTTCAGATGCCATCGTCATCAACAGCTGCGCCGTCACCAACGAAGCGGTGGCGCAGGCGAGGCAGTCGATCCGCAAATTGAAGCGCGAGCGGCCGGGAGCGCGCATCGTCGTCACCGGTTGCGCGGCGCAGACGCAAAGCGGCATGTTCGCCGAGATGGCCGAGGTCGATCGCGTCGTCGGCAATGACGACAAGATGCGGTCGTCTGCGTGGCGCGAGGCGCGTACGGCGTTCGATCTCGGTACGAGCGAAAAAATCGCCGTCAGCGACATCATGGCGGTGAAGGAGATGGCGCCGCATCTCATCGACGGCTTTGCGAGCGGGCTGCCCCGCGTGTTCGTGCAGGTGCAGAACGGCTGCGACCATCGCTGCACCTTTTGCATCATTCCGTTCGGGCGCGGCAATTCGCGCTCGGTGCCGATGGGCGCCGTGGTCGATCAGGTCCGGGCATTGGCCGAGCGCGGCCATGCCGAGATCGTGCTGACGGGCGTCGACCTCACCAGCTACGGCACTGACCTGCCGGGCACGCTCAAGCTCGGCATGCTGACGAAGCAGATTTTGCGGCATGTGCCGGAGCTGAGGCGCCTGCGCATCTCCTCTATCGATTCGATCGAGGCGGACAGCGATCTGTTGGATGCAATTGCTGAGGATTCGCGGCTGATGCCGCATCTGCACCTGTCGCTGCAGTCCGGCGACGACATGATCTTGAAGCGCATGAAGCGGCGGCATACGCGCGGCGACGCCATCGCGTTCTGCGACCAGGTCCGCCGGCTGCGCCCGGATATCGCGCTGGGGGCCGACATCATCGCGGGCTTTCCGACCGAGACCGAGGAGATGTTCTCGCGCTCGCTCGATCTGGTCGAGCAATGCGGCCTGACGTTCCTCCACGTCTTCCCCTATTCGCCGCGTCCCGGCACGCCGGCCGCGCGGATGCCACAGGTGGCGGGCGGTGCAATCAAGGAGCGTGCGAAGCGGCTGCGCTCGGCCGGTGAGACCGCGCTCCTGCAGCGGCTGCAAGCCGAGATAGGCGCCACGCGTGAGGTGCTGATCGAGAGCGACGGTCAGGGACGGACGGAGCATTATCTGCCGGTGGCGATTGCGGGCGAGCGTGTGGGGAGTGTGGTGTCGCTGCGGATTGCCGGTCGCGATGGCGCGCGGCTGACGGTGTGATGCTTCCTTCCCTTCTCCCCTTGTGGGAGAAGGTGGCGCGAAGCGCCGGATGAGGGGTTGCTTCCGCGTACTCAACTCAATGTGGACTCGCGGAGAGAGACCCCTCACCCGTCTCGCCGCTGCGCGGCGAGCCACCCTCTCCCACAAGGGGAGAGGGAAAAACTACAACGCCCGCACCTGCCAGAAGCGCAGCGTCCGCCGCGCATTCTCCGGGGTCATGCGCGCGTAATGGCTTTGAGCCCTTGCGATATCGGCCGGCTTCATCGCGCCGCTCGCAAAGCGGCTTTCGAGCACGGCGGCGGTGGTTTCCCAGCTGAGCTGCGCTGCCTTGCACGGCACCAGCAGGCCGTCCTCGCGCAGGCTTTGCATCAGCGGGCGGATGACTTCGACAGTCGATCCCGACAATGCCGCCAATGCGGCCACCGCTTCTTCATAACGGCGCTGTGTTGCGAAGCCGAGCAGCGTCGCTTCGCTGAGCTGGCCGGTCGCCCTGAGACCTGCGACGGCGCGCTTGGCGCCTTCGAAATCGCGGACACCCGACATCTCGCGCTCGACACCGACGGTGACTGCGGCGATCGCGCTCTGGATCTCCTCGAACAGATGCGGCGGCGCGCGCGACAACAGGCGGGTCCGCACGGCCTCGCTCGCCGAGCGCAGCAATTGACGGCGCAGGTCTGACGGCAAATCGACGCGGACGCCGACGCTGACAGCGAGCTCGGGATCGGCCTCCGCCTGTCCGACGATGACGGCAAATCCGCTTCCGGAGACGCGCGCGCCGGGATTGGCGGCGAGCCGCCGGCTGACGCTGGGATAACGTCGCGCCAGCAATGCATCGGTGACGATCTCCTTCAGCCACCAGCGTCCGGCGACCGCGAGCAGATGCGGCTCGCCCTTGGATGATGCGATCTGCACCAGCGCGCCGTCGTCGAGGCGCGCGGATTCCTGCAGCACGGGACCAGCGATGCGGATTTCGTCATTGTTGGCGAGGCGGCGAATGACCGATGGCGGCGCCTGCGCGATCGGCGCGAGCTGCGCGCTGATCTCGGCGAGCGCTACGCGCGCGCCCATGTCGGCGATGGCGCGGAGCTCGATGGTGCCGATCAGGCGATCGAGCACGTCGTCAAACAGTGCGATCTGCTCGTCGTCGAAACTGCCGGCGGAGGACAGGAACAGGTCGGTGACGCGGCGGGCTGTTGCCAGGCCCTTTTCCGCCGAGCCAGTCCGAAGCGCGGACTCGACCTCGTCGATGATCGATAACTCGGCCGTGGACATGACGCGCAGCTCGTCCTGAGCAGATTGACGGAAGCTTGTTCTAAGCAACCGCTATCATTAGAGACGAGCACTGAACGTTTCGTAAACTATAGGGGGCGCTGCGCGGCCTCCTCACCATGAGGGGCGAGCAGTCGGGCTACTCCCCGTTCCACCCGCAGGCGCGGAGCCGCTCGTGCATGTGGGGCGGGGCAGGCGCCACCACGCGGACCGGCTCCTTGTTGCGGGAGATCGGTACCACGATCTCGCGGGAATGCAGGTGCAGCTTCGGCTCGCCGAAGCGCGGGCCGTTGCCGTAAATGTTGTCGCCGAAGATCGGCCAGCCGGTCGCCGACGAATGCACCCGCAATTGATGGGTCCGCCCGGTCACCGGTTCCATGGCGAGCCAGGTCAGGCCATCGCCCCGGCCCATCACCTTCCAGTTGGTGATGGCCTTCTGGCCCTCGGGATCGGGCTTCTGCCACCAGCCTCGCTCGGCGTTCAGCCGTCCGAGCGGCATGTCGATGGTGCCTTCGTCCTCGGTGGGGCCGCTCTCGACGATGGTCCAGTAGGTCTTGCCGATCTTGCCATGCTTGAACAGCAGGCCGAGCGACGCCGTCGCCTTGCGATGGCGGCCGAGCACGAGGCAACCCGAGGTGTCCTTGTCCAGCCGGTGGGCCAGCACCGGCGGCCGCGGCAGGCCGAAACGAAGCGCCTCGAAGGAGGTTTCCAGATTGGCACCGCCCTTGGGTCCGCGATGCACCGGCAGGCCGGCCGGCTTGTCGATGACCAGCATCAATCCGTCGCGATGGAGCACGCGCGCCAGGATTTCGTCGGCCGTCAATTCGGGAACATCGAGCAATTGCAGGACTTTCGGTCAAGACTTTCGTTTGCGAGCCGGAACGGCTAACACACCGCCACCATGAACGATACCACCCCCGAGACCCCCAAGCTGAGCTGGTGGCGCCGCCTGTCCGACGGGCTGAAGCGCACCTCGTCCTCGCTCGGGACCGCGGTCGCCGACCTCGTCACCAAGCGCAAGCTCGACCGCGCCATGCTCGACGATATCGAGGACGTGCTGCTGCGCGCCGACCTCGGCACCTCGGTCGCGGTGCGGATCGCGGATGCGGTTGGCACGGGACGCTACGACAAGGCGATCTCGGCGGACGAGGTCAAGGACGTCGTCGCGACCGAGGTCGAGAAGGTGCTGGCGGCGGTGGCGAAGCCGCTCGAGATCGACGCCGGCAAGAAGCCGTTCGTCATCCTCGTGGTCGGCGTCAACGGCTCCGGCAAGACCACCACCATCGGAAAACTCTCGCAAAAATTCGCGTCCGAAGGCCGCAAGGTGATGCTGGCCGCCGGCGACACCTTTCGCGCGGCGGCGATCGAACAGCTCAAGGTCTGGGGCGAGCGCACCAGGACGCCCGTCATATCAGGCGCGCAAGGCTCGGATTCGGCGAGCCTCGCCTTCAACGCGCTGACGGCGGCGAAGGAGCAGGCCGTCGACCTGCTCCTGATCGACACCGCCGGGCGGCTTCAGAACAAGGCCGAGCTGATGAACGAGCTCGAAAAGGTCGTGCGCGTCATCCGCAAGGTGGACGCGACTGCACCGCATGCGGTGCTGCTTGTGCTGGACGCCACTGTCGGCCAGAACGCGCTGTCGCAGGTCGAGGCCTTCCATCGCACCGCAGGGGTCACCGGTCTCGTGATGACGAAGCTCGACGGCACCGCCCGCGGCGGCATTCTGGTGGCGCTCGCGGAGAAATTCAAACTGCCGGTGCATTTCATCGGCGTCGGCGAAGGCGTCGACGATCTCGCGCCGTTCACCGCGCGTGATTTCGCCCGCGCCATTGCCGGAATCGAAAGCTGAAGAATGGACAAGACCCAGCCGCATCCGCTGTTCAAGCTTGCGACCGAGCTCGGCCCGCTGCTCGTGTTCTTCTTCGTCAATGCGAAGTTCAATCTGTTCGCAGCGACCGGCGCCTTCATGGTCGCGATCGTCGCGGCGATGATCGCCTCCTATGTGGTGACGCGCCACATTCCGATCATGGCGATCGTGACGGGCGTCATCGTGCTGGTGTTCGGCACGCTGACCTTGGTGCTCCACGACGAGACCTTCATCAAGCTCAAGCCGACCATCATCTACGCTTTGTTCGCCGCGATCCTCGGCGGCGGCCTGTTGTTCGGCCGCTCCTTCATCGCCGTCATGTTCGACCAGATGTTCAATTTGACGCCGCAGGGCTGGCGCATCCTGACGCTGCGCTGGGCGCTGTTCTTCGCCGGCATGGCGGTGTTGAACGAGATCGTCTGGCGCACCCAGAGCACCGACTTCTGGGTCAACTTCAAGGTGTTCGGCGTCACGCCGATCACCATGATCTTCGCCATCGCCCAGATGCCGCTGACCAAGCGCTATCACCTCGAGCCGGCGTCGCTGGAAGCGAGCGAGGCCGAGGCGGGCGATGTGAGGAAGGGTTGAGCTCTCAACTCATCATTGCCGGTTGCGGCCACACACTCAACTGTCATCGCCGGGGCGATCCAGTATTCCAGAGACGGTTGTGAGATACGGAGAGGCCGCGGCGTACTGGATGCCCCGGTCAAGCCGGGGCATGACAGCGGTGTTTGGGGTTGGGTCCTTCGCTCACACTGACGACAGAGCTAGCTCCCCGCCGCCTTCAACGCGTTCTCCATCTGCGGCAACAGCACCGTCCGCAAATTCTCCGGCGTGATCGGTCCCACCAGCTTGTAGACGATGGTGCCTTCGCGACCGACGACAAAGGTCTCCGGCACGCCATAGACACCCCATTCGATCGAGGCGCGGCCGTTGGCATCGACGCCGACGTGGCCGAACGGGTTGCCGTAGCGCCCCAGGAAGCGCCGCGCATTGTCGGCGGCATCCTTGTAGTTGATACCGACGAGCTGGAAGCGCTTGTCTTTTGCCAATTCGGTCAGCAGCGGCGCCTCGTCGTGGCACGGCACGCACCAGGACGCCCAGACATTGACGAGGCTGACCTTGCCCTTGAACGCGGCGGGATCGAGGCCGGGGATCTGCACATTGTCAGCCTGCAATCCCTCGAGCGGCGGCAGCGTGGTTTGCGGCGCGGGGCGTCCGATCAGCGCAGACGGTATTCGCGAGGGATCGCCGCTGCCGAGCCGGAACCAGAACAGCAGCGCCAAGCCGATGAAGGCGATCAGCGGCAGCGCCATCAGGAAGGTGCGGCGCTGCGGCGGAGCGGACGTCGATTGCTCGCTCATGATTGATCTCTCATGCTCGATCTCTCATGGCCGATCCGTCGCGCTACGGCCGGAGCGGCGGGTCACGCCGCTGCGCTCGAGCTCGCGCAGGCGCTGTGTCTGGCTACGATGATCGAGCACGATCCAGCCGATCAGGATCACGACCACAAGGGCGGCCGCGGCATAGGATGTCACGATGAAAGACGCATAGGGACCGAGCGACATGATCATGCAGCCCCAGCTTCTTTTGACGTGCTGCCTTCACGCGAGCCGGTGCCGACTTCTGCAAACGCCACACGGCTCGCCTGCATCATCTGCAGGGACCGCACGCGCCGTCGCAAAATCTCGTTGCGCATCGCAGCCAGATGCAGCGTGACGAACAGCAGGGTAAACGCGACCGCCATCACCAGCAACGGAATCAGGAATGATCTGTCGAGCGACGAGCCGCCCATCCGCATCACCGAGGCCGGCTGGTGCAGCGTGTTCCACCAGTCGACCGAGAACTTGATGATGGGCAGGTTGATGGCGCCGACTAGGGTCAGCACGGCGGCGGCGCGCGCCGCGCGGGAGGGCTCGTCGACCGCGCGCCACAGCGCCATCAGGCCGAGATACATCAGGAACAGGATCAGCACCGAGGTCAGCCGCGCGTCCCATTCCCAATAGGTGCCCCACATCGGCCGGCCCCACAGCGAGCCCGTGAGCAGCGCAAGGAAGGTGAAGCTGGCGCCGATCGGGGCGGCCGCTTTGGCGGCGACGTCGGCAAGCGGATGCCGCCACACCAGCGTGCCGAGCGAGGCAATGCTCATCACGCCCCATACGAACATCGACAGCCAGGCATTAGGCACGTGGATGAACATGATCTTTACCGTCGCGCCCTGCTGATAGTCGTCGGGTGCGGTGGCAGACTGATAGAGCCCGATCGCGAGCAGGATGATGGTCGCGGCCGCAAGCCATGGCAGCAGCCGCGCCGTCAGCGCGAGGAACCGTGTGGGGTTGGCGAGGTCGATCAGCGTCATGGTATCCTGATAATCACCGGTAAGCGCTCACGCAATCAGCACGAAAGTCCGCAGCGAAAGTTGATCGGGGTCAAGGTCAGTCCAGCCCATCTCAATCCAGCCCATGCTTCAGGCTCGCCGCAGCCGCGAAGGGGCCGATCACGAGACTGACCAGCGACAGCGCGCACAGGATCGAGAACGGCGCGCCGAACGTCATGGGTCCGACGATCGCCGCCTGCGAGGCTGCGACGCCGAAGATCAGCACCGGTATCGACAGCGGCAGCACCAGGACAGCTATCAGCAAGCCGCCACGATGCAGCGTCACCGCCAGCGCCGCACCGACCATCCCGGTAAATGTCAGCGCCGGGGTGCCGGCGAGCAGTGTCAGCGCCACAGCACCGGTTGCGACCATGTCGAGGTTGAGCAGCAGGCCGAGCACGGGGGTTGCGACGATCAGCGGCAGGCCGGCGGCCAGCCAATGCGCCAGCGCTTTCGACGCGCAGGCGAGTTCCAGCGGGGTCCGGCTCATCGTGATCAGGTCGAGCGAGCCGTCCTCGTGGTCGGCCATGAACAGCCGGTCCAGGGTCAGCAGGCTCGCCAGCAGCGCCCCCAGCCACAGGATGGCGGGTCCGAGCCGCGACAGCAGTGCCAGGTCCGGCCCCACAGCAAACGGCATCAGCACCACCACGGTCAGAAAGAACAGCACGCCAATCAACGCCCCGCCCCCGACGCGGAGCGCGATCCGGATATCCCGGCGGATGAGGGCAGACAGGGCGGTCATGCCACTGCTCCCAGAGGTGAGGAGGCAGCGTCGGCCGGTTGCGCCGGGCGAGCTGCGCTCCCTCCCCCCTTGTGGGGGAGGGCGGGGGAGGGGGGTAGCCCCGAGGAAGATGGTTCTTGGGTGCGGGCTGCTAGCAACGGAGCGCCCGCCTGCCGAACGCGAGAACCGAGAGAGTGCGCCGTGTGGCACCCCCCTCCCTGACCCTCCCCCACAAGGGGGGAGGGAACGGAGAGGGCGGAGTTCGGCCGCTTGGAAACCTGAGGGTCGACCCGAATCACGCCGCACCCCCGATCCGCAGCTCCCGCGAATCGATCCCGAGCGGGGCATGGGTGGCGGCGACGATCAGGCCGCCGCGCGCCAAGTGCCCGCGCATCAATCCGGAAAACATGTCCTGTCCCGCGACATCGAGCGCCGTGGTCGGCTCGTCCAACAGCCAGACGGGGCGGCGGACGGTGAGCAGGCGGGCCAGCGACAGCCGGCGGCGCTGGCCGGCGGACAGGAAGGCGGCGGGCAGATCGGCGGCATGGTCGAGCCCGACGGTGGCGAGTCCCTTGCCGGTGTCGAAACGCTCGCCGCCGAGAAAATCGGCCCAGAACGTCAGATTCTCCGCCACGCTCAGGGCTGGCTTCAGGGCGTCGCGATGACCCAGATAGTGGCATTGCTCCGGCAACGTCAGCTCGGCGTCACCCCCGTCCAGCGCGATCGTGCCGCTCGCCGGAATGAGCAGGCCCGCGATCAGCCTCAGCAGCGAGGTCTTGCCCGATCCGTTGCGGCCGACGACCGCCACGGCTTCGCCGGAGCCGGCCTCGAAATCGAGCGCGGAAAACACCTCGCGCCCGCCCCGCACGCAACTGACCCCGCGTCCGGAAAGCTGCATCTTGCCTCGTATCGATCCGCTCAAAGCCAGGCCTCAGGAAAACTTGGGGTAGCGTATGGGAATTTTTGGCTCGCGGATTGCCGCGGCACGATTGTGGCTGTGGCGGCGCGGTTAGAAAGCTTCTATAAGCCCGGAACTACTTGATGCGGCAACTCAACCTGCCCCTGCAAGTGACTCAGCCTGCCTACGCTGACGGTGTTAAAATACCCTGCCGGGTATAACTGACAATTGGGATTTCCTACATGACCTCGCTCGACAGCTTCAAATGCAAAAAGACCCTCAAGGTCGGCGCCAAGACCTATGTCTATTACAGCCTGCCCACGGCCGAGAAGAATGGTCTGAAGGGAATTTCGAAACTCCCCTACTCGATGAAGGTTTTGCTCGAGAACCTGCTCCGCAACGAGGACGGCCGCTCGGTCAAGAAGGAAGACATCGTCGCGGTGTCGAAGTGGCTGCGCAAGAAGTCGCTGGAGCATGAGATCGCCTTCCGCCCGGCGCGCGTGCTGATGCAGGACTTCACCGGCGTGCCCGCCGTGGTCGATCTCGCCGCGATGCGCAACGCGATGCAGAAGCTCGGGGGCGACGCCGAGAAGATCAATCCGCTGGTGCCGGTCGATCTCGTCATCGACCACTCCGTGATCGTGAACTTCTTCGGGGACAACAAGGCCTTCGGCAAGAACGTCACCGAGGAATACAAGCAGAACCAGGAGCGCTACGAGTTCCTGAAATGGGGCCAGAAGGCGTTCTCGAACTTCTCCGTCGTGCCGCCCGGCACCGGCATCTGCCACCAGGTCAATCTCGAATATCTCTCCCAGACGGTGTGGACCAAGAAGGAGAAGATGACGGTCGGCAAGAAGACCGGCACCTTCGAGGTCGCGTATCCCGACTCGCTGGTTGGCACCGATTCCCACACCACCATGGTCAACGGCCTTGCCGTGCTCGGCTGGGGTGTCGGCGGCATCGAGGCGGAAGCCTGCATGCTCGGCCAGCCGCTGTCGATGCTGCTGCCCAACGTCGTCGGCTTCAAGCTGAAGGGCGCGATGAAGGAAGGCGTCACCGCGACCGACCTGGTGCTGACGGTGACGCAGATGCTGCGCAAGCTCGGCGTCGTCGGCAAGTTCGTGGAGTTCTTCGGCCCCGGCCTCGACCATCTCTCGGTCGCAGACAAGGCAACCATCGCCAACATGGCGCCCGAATATGGCGCGACCTGCGGCTTCTTCCCGGTCGATGCCGCCGCACTGGATTATCTCAAGACCTCCGGCCGCGCCTCGGCGCGCGTCGCGCTGGTGCAGGCCTATGCGAAGGCGCAAGGGCTGTTCCGTACCGCCAAGTCGCCCGATCCGGTGTTCACGGAAACGCTGACGCTCGACCTCGGTGATGTCGTGCCCTCGATGGCCGGCCCGAAGCGCCCCGAAGGCCGCATTGCGCTGCCGTCCGTGGCCGAGGGCTTTTCGCTCGCGCTCGCCAGCGAATACAAGAAGGCCGAGGAGCCGGGGAAGCGCTTCGCCGTCGACGGCAAGAACTTCGACATCGGCCATGGCGACGTCGTGATCGCCGCGATCACCTCCTGCACCAACACCTCGAACCCGAGCGTGCTGATCGGCGCCGGTCTTCTGGCGCGCAACGCCGCCGCGAAGGGCCTCAAGGCAAAGCCGTGGGTGAAGACCTCGCTCGCCCCGGGCAGCCAGGTGGTGGCGGCCTATCTTGCCGATTCCGGTCTCCAGGCCGATCTCGACAAGGTCGGCTTCAACCTGGTCGGTTTCGGCTGCACCACCTGCATCGGTAATTCAGGTCCGCTGCCCGAGGAGATCTCGAAGTCGATCAACGACAACGGCATCGTCGCGGCTGCGGTGCTCTCCGGCAATCGCAACTTCGAAGGCCGCGTCTCACCGGACGTGCAGGCGAACTATCTGGCTTCGCCGCCGCTCGTGGTCGCCCACGCGCTCGCGGGCACCGTCACCAAGAACCTCGCCGTCGAGCCGCTCGGTGAAGGCAAGGACGGCAAGCCGGTCTACCTCAAGGACATCTGGCCGACGACCAAGGAGATCAACGCCTTCATGAAGAAGTTCGTGACCGCGTCGATCTTCAAGAAGAAGTATGCCGACGTGTTCAAGGGCGACACCAACTGGCGCAAGATCAAGACGGTCGAGAGCGAAACCTATCGCTGGAACATGAGTTCGACCTATGTGCAGAACCCGCCCTATTTCGAAGGCATGAAGAAGGAGCCGGAGCCGGTCACCGACATCGTCGAGGCCCGCATCCTCGCCATGTTCGGCGACAAGATCACCACCGACCACATCTCGCCGGCCGGTTCGATCAAGCTCACCTCGCCCGCCGGCAAATATCTCAGCGAGCACCAGGTGCGTCCGGCCGACTTCAACCAGTACGGCACGCGGCGCGGCAACCACGAAGTCATGATGCGCGGCACCTTCGCCAATATCCGCATCAAGAACTTCATGCTGAAGGGCGCCGACGGCAATATTCCGGAAGGCGGTCTCACCAAGCACTGGCCCGACGGCGAGCAGATGTCGATCTACGACGCCGCGATGAAGTACCAGCAGGAGCAGGTGCCGCTGGTGGTGTTCGCCGGCGCCGAATACGGCAACGGCTCCTCGCGCGACTGGGCCGCGAAGGGCACCCGTCTGCTCGGCGTGCGCGCCGTGATCTGCCAGAGCTTCGAGCGCATCCACCGCTCCAATTTGGTCGGTATGGGCGTGCTGCCGCTGACCTTCGAGGACGGCACCTCCTGGTCGTCGCTCGGTCTGAAGGGCGACGAGAAGGTCACGCTGCGCGGCCTCGTTGGCGACCTCAAGCCGCGCCAGAAGCTGACCGCGGAGATCGTCTCCGGCGACGGTTCGCTGCAGCGCGTTTCGCTGCTCTGCCGCATCGATACGCTGGACGAACTCGAATACTACCGCAACGGCGGCATCCTGCACTACGTGCTACGCAAGCTCGCGGCGTAAGCGCGGATTTGTGAACGGTGGCTCACTGCGAAGTGAGTAGTAGGTTACACGAAGGCGGCCTATCACAAGGCCGCCTTCACGCGTTTGCGGCAGGCTTCAGATGGGCCCGCCCGGCACAGAACCTCCCCTTGTACGGTTCTTGGACGGACAACAAATGTGTGAGGCCCGTAAGATTACGGTGACCATCCGGCGGTAAGATTTCCCTCTCACGAGCAATGGTGTGCGGCGTTCGACATGACAACAATGACGGCTTCTCATCTGGTTTCACGCTGGTCCGGTGCCCTCTGGTCGGGAGCTCTTGGTCTCTGTGCAATCGTCGCCGTCATCCGCCCTGCCGAGGCTGATCCCCGCGCCGTTGTCGAGTTGTTTACCTCGCAGGGCTGCTCCTCCTGCCCGCCGGCCGACAAGATCATCGGCGACCTCGCCCGCGATCCCTCGATCATCGCGCTGAGCATGCCGATCGACTATTGGGACTATCTCGGCTGGAAGGACACATTGGCCGATTCGCGCTTCTCTGCACGGCAGCGTGCGTATTCGCGCATGCGCGGCGACCGCGAAGTCTACACGCCGCAGGTCGTGGTCAACGGCTCCACGCATGTCGTCGGCAGCGACCGCACCGGCATCGAAAGCGCCATCGGCAAAACCGAGACGGGCACTGGTGTGATGAGCGTGCCGGTGACGATGTCGCTCGCGGGCAAGCAGATCAACGTCTCGGTGGCCGCGAGCAAGGAGCCGACGGCGTCCCACGGCGAGGTCTGGATCTGCTCGATTGCGAGGTCGGTGCCGATCGCGATCAGTCGCGGCGAAAATCGCGGACAGCAAGTGATCTATCACAACGTGGTGCGCAACCTGCTGAAGGTCGGCGACTGGACCGGCCGCCCGGAAAGCTGGACGGTGCCGATCGAGAACCTCACGCGTGACGGCGTCGACGGTGCCGTGGTCTATGTCCAGGACGGCAGCCGGGAGAGACCGGGCCCGATGCTGGGCGCGGCGTACACGTCGCTGCACTGACGCGCACTTCGAATCGTCCGACTCAAGCACACTCTCAATCCTCATGGTGAGGAGGCGCGTCAGCGCCGTCTCGAACCATGCAGGCCCTGCTGAGGCAGCTCGGCCTCGATCCTTCGAGACGCCGCTTCGCGGCTCCTCAGGATGAGGGGAAAGGGTTTTTGCTGAGATGCTGAGATATCCGTCGAGGCAGAAACATCCCGACCCAAACAATTCGACTCAAACAAAAAAGGACCAACTCGCGTTGGCCCTCCTTGTCGTGCGAACAGACCCGATCCTGACGGCCCCGGGGGGCTGGGGGCTGAGGAATCCGGAACCGAAAGGACCGGGTCAACGCACATAGGTCTTTTCGCAACGCAGGGCGGCAGTCGCTTGGCGGAAAAGCGGCGACACTATGATTCCTGCTAACGATCCCGTGACGGTTTGCCGCGACAGAGTTCCACCGCTGCGTGTGGGCGGATTGGCTCCGATTCCAAGGTCCTTCCAAGGGCCCTTGCGGTGGGGAACAGTTGGCGCAATCATGCAACCGTCATGATCCGCGGTCGAGGGACGGTCTTCGCGGACGCGGTCATGCTGATGCGACAGGAGGCGGCCTATGAGTCTGTCGGAGGATACCGATCCGAGCGAACAGCGTGCGGCGGCGCGCCCCGCCGCTTCGAATGCGCAACTGAGCCGCGTGACGTTCAACCGGCTCGAGCTGCACCGTATTCTCAATCTCTACGGCCGGATGGTTGCCGAAGGCGAGTGGCGCGACTATGCCATCGACTTCCTCAGGGATCGCGCTGTGTTCTCGGTCTTTCGCCGCGCCTCGGAAGTGCCGATCTATCGTATCGAGAAGGATCCGCGCCTCGCGCGCAAGCAGGGCATGTACAGCGTGATCTCGGCGACGGGCTTGATCCTGCGCCGCGGCCACGAACTGGAGCGCGTGCTCCTGGTGATCGATCGCAAATTGGCGGTGGTGTAGCAGGGATCCAGTAGCCCGGATGAGCGTAGCGACATCCGGGTCTTTGCTTGCAGCGTTCCCGGGTATCGCTTCGCTCACCCGGGCTACGGGCCTTACTTCCCCGGCACGCTCTTGGCGCCCTCGCCGAGGCTCCGCTGCATCATTACCGTGTCCAGCCAGCGGCCGAATTTCAGCCCGACGCTGGGATGCGTGCCGATCATTTTGAAGCCGGCCCTGGTGTGCACGCCGATCGAGCCGGCATTGGTGGAATCCCCAATTACCGCGATCATCTGACGGAAGCCGCGTGCCTCGCATTCGACGATCAGCCGCTCCAGCAGGAGCGCCCCGATGCCGCGGCGGTGGAAGGATGGATCGAGATAGATCGAGTTCTCGACCGTGAAGCGGTAGGCCGGGCGGGGCCGGTAGGCACCGGCATAGGCGTAGCCGGCGACGCGCCCGTCGAGGATGGCGACGAAATAGGGGTAGCCGCCGTCGATCAGCGTGCGGTAGCGGCGCGTCATCTCGGCAAGGTCGGGCGGCTCCAGCTCGAACGTCGCGGTGCCCTCGCGGACAGCCTGCCGATAGATGGCCGTGATGGCGGGGAGGTCGGCCTCGGTGGTGGGCCTGATATCGGGTGCGGACATGCCGCAAGATTAGAGCCTTCCCGGGGCGGCTGGAAGAGGCAACCGTGCTTCCTCATACTCCGTCCTTGCGAGGAGCCCTTGCGACGAAGCAATCCAGAAATGCACCAGCGGAGGGACTCTGGATTGCTTCGCTGCGCTCGCAATGACGGTGGGTGTTGAGAGGCTCGCCCCAAACAAAAACCCCGGCCTCTCGGCCGGGGGTTGCTGTCGTCCACTCTGGGCTGGCGCTTAGTCGCGCTGGCCGAGGAGCTGCAGGAGCAGCGTGAACAAGTTGATGAAGTTCAGGTACAGCGACAGCGCGCCGGTGATGGCCGCACGCTCTGCGATGTCACCGCCGGCCGAAGCGTAACCGTAGATGTAGTCGTTCTTCAGCCGCTGGGTATCCCAGGCGGTGAGGCCCGCGAACACCAGCACGCCGACCACCGACACGACGAACTGCAGCACCGAGCTCGCCAGGAACAGGTTCACCAGGCTCGCGATGACGATGCCGATCAGGCCCATGAACAGGAACGAACCCATTCCGCTCATGTCACGCTTGGTGGTGTAACCGTAGAGGCTGAGCGCGCCGAAAGTCGCCGCGGTGATGAAGAACACCCGGACGATCGAGGTGTGCGTGAACACCAGGAAGATCGAGGACAGCGAGACGCCCATCAGTGCCGCGAACACCCAGAACAGGATCTGGGCGGTCGAAGGAGCGAGCCGGTTGATGCCTGCCGAGATCACGAACACCATGGCGAGCGGCGCGAGCATGAACAGCCACTTCAGGGGGCTGACGAACATCGCGTAGCCGAACGGCGTCAGGAACAGCTTGCCGACCCGCACGGCTTCCGGGGTCGGAACGTCCGTCACGGCGGCCATGTAGACGCCGAGGGCGGCAAGGCCGGTGATGGCCAGGCCGATGCTCATGTAGTTGTAGATGCGCAGCATGTAGGCGCGCAGGCCGGCATCGACCGTCGCGGCGTCAACACGCCCGGCGGCCCTGCCGAAAGGAGAAGCGTAATTGCGGTCTAGGTCCGACATGGTCGAATTCCCGTTGGTTGGTCCGGTCCGGCATGAGGGTCGCCATGCCGCCGGTTCGTCAAATTCTATCTCGGATACCGATGTCTGCCGACTAAATTTTGGCTAACAATCGGGGCTCCGAACCCATTCGATATGTGGGAAACTAACACATTCGCTGCAACCGTCCACGCGCGGCTGAATGTCGCCCTTACCTGCAATCCAGACGAGCGGACGTGGTTAATCGCAGGAATCGTGCGATTTCGCTCCCGTGCCGCCGCCCGCTACCATTTGTCACAAATTCCGCAACACCGTGGCGGGCTTTTTGTTCAACGCCAGCAGGGTGCCGGCGAGCCCGAGGCCGACCGTGACGACCAAGGCAGCCGCGACCACGCCGGCTGCGCTGCCGCCCTGCCAGACGAAAGTGAGGGTCATCAGCCGGGTCACGATCATCCAGGCCGCGACGCTGCCGGCGAAAACGCCGAAGACCGCGGTGGCAAGCCCGATCAGGAGGTATTCGAGCGCATAGGCGCCGAGCAGCCGCAGCCGGGTCGCGCCCAGGGTCTTGAGGATCACCGCATCGTAGACCCGGTGGCGATGGCCGGCGGCGAGCGCGCCGCCGAGCACCAGGATCGCCGAGATCAGGGTCACCGCGCTGGCGCCGCGGATCGCCAGCGCCAGGTTGGTCACGACCGAGCCGACCGTCTCCATCACCTCGCGCACGCGCACGCTCGTCACCATCGGATAGGCGTCAGCGACCTCCTTGATGATCTTGCCGTCGCCGGCCGCATCGCCGCCGGCTTCCGTCAGCGTCGCGATGTGGGTGTGCGGCGCGCCCTTGAATGCGTTCGGCGAGAACACGAGGACGAAATTGATGCCGAGGCCCTGCCAGTCGATGCTGCGCAGATTGCTGATCTTCGCGGGGATGTCGCGGCCGAGGATATTGACCACGACCTCGTCGCCGACCTTGAGGCCGAGTCCGTCCGCGATCTTCTTCTCCATCGAAACCAGCGGCGGGCCGGAATAATCGGCGCTCCACCACTCGCCCTCGACCACCTTGGAGCCCTTCGGCAGCTCGGCGGTATAGGTCAGGCCGCGGTCGCTCTGCAGCACCCACTCGGAATCGGTGCTGGGCTTGAGCTCCTCGGCGCGGACACCACGGGCTCCGACGATCCGTCCGCGCAGCATCGGCACGTCGTCGACTTTCGCGCCAGGGGCGATCTGGCGCAGGTATGTGTCGAACTGCTCGGCCTGCGTGCTCGGAATGTCGATGAAGAAGAACGATGGCGCGTGCTCGGGCAGCGCCGCCAGGAACTGCCGGCGCAGATTGCCGTCGATCTGGGTGATGGTGACGAGCACGGCGAGCCCGAGCCCGAGCGACAGCACGACCGAGGGCGTCAGCGCGCCCGGCCGGTGGATGTTGGCAATCGCAAGTCGCAGCATCGGCCATCGCGTGCGCGGCAGCCGCCGTGCGATCGTCATCAGCAGGGCGGCAATGCCGCGGAGCAGCGCGAACACGACCACGGAGGAGGCCACGAACACCGCGGCGATGCGCTTGTCGAAGGACAGCCCGATCACGACCGCGATGAGCAGCGCGATCACGACGGCCATGAAGACGAGATAGCTCCAGCGTGGCCGATGCCATTCGGAGCTGATGGTGTCGCGGAACAGCGCCGCCACCGGCACGTCGTGCACTCGCCCGAGCGGCCACAGGCCGAAGGCAAGCGCCGTGAGCAGCCCGTAGACGAACGACAGCGCGAGCTCGTCGGCATGCACCGCCGGCACCACCGGCAGGGGCAGCAGCTTGCCGAATAGGCCGACGATCGCGAACGGCATGGCGGCGCCTAGTGCGAGGCCGATCACTGAGCCGATCGCGGCGAGCAGGAGAACCTGGGCGAGATAGATGCCGAACACGTCGCGCCCGGTGGCGCCGACGGCCTTGAAGGCCGCGATCACCTCGAGCTTGTGGTCGATATGGGCCTTGACGGCATTGGCAACGCCGACGCCGCCGACCAGCAGCGCGGCGAGGCCGACCAGCGTCAGGAACTGCGTGAAGCGGTTGATGTTGCGCTCGAGCTGCGGCGAGGCATTGGAGCGGCTGCGGACCTCCCAGCCGGCCTGCGGCGCGGCGTTGCGGGCGTCCGCGATGAAGGCGTCGGTGGCGCGCTCGTTGTTGGCGATCTCCGGCAGCTTCACACGATAGACCCAGCGCACCAGGCTGCCGGGTTGGACGAGCCCTGTCGCGCGCAGGCCCGCTTCGCTGATCAGGAAGCGCGGGCCGAAGCCGATGCCGCCTGCGAGCTTGTCGGGCTCGGCTTCGACGGCGCTGCGGATCTGGAACGTCGCAGCCCCGACGGTGACGCGATCGCGGGTCTTGAGCGACAGCCGCGCCAGCAGTGTCGGATCGGCGGCCGCGCCGAACGCGCCGTCGCGCTCCGCGAGCAACTCGGACATCGGCAGCGGCGGCGCCAGCGTCAGCTGGCCCAGCATCGGATAGGTGTCGTCGACCGCCTTCATCTCGACCAGGGCCAGCTTGCCCTCGGCCGAGCGCGCCATGCCGCGCAGTGTGGCGGCGCTCGAGACGGTGCCGCGCGAACGCAGGAAGGCGACTTCCTCCGGCTTCGCCTCGCGCTGAAACAGGACGAACGACACGTCGCCGCCGAGCAGCGTACGGCCTTCGCGGGCGAGGCCGTCGCTCAGGCTCGCCGAGACCGAGCCGACGCCAGCGATGGCCATCACGCCGAGCGCGATGCAGGCAATGAAGACGTAGAAGCCGCGCAGGCCGCCGCGCAATTCGCGCAGCGCGTAACGCAGCGACAGCGCGACGCCGTTGGGCTTCGCAAACGGTGCGGCAGCAGCACTCATGCCGGCGCCGACTGCGTGTCGATGCGCCCCGAACGGAGGCGGATCACGCGATCGCAGCGCTGCGCGAGCGAAGAATCGTGCGTGACCAGCACCAGCGTCATGCCGCGCTCGGCATGCTTGCTGAACAGGAGGTCGACGATCTGTTGTCCCGTGGCTTCGTCGAGATTGCCGGTCGGCTCGTCGGCGACGAGGATCGCTGGATCGGGTGCCAGTGCGCGGGCCAGCGCCACGCGCTGCTGCTCGCCGCCGGAGAGTTGGGTCGGATAATGATGCAGACGGTCGCCGAGCCCGACCGATTGCAGCTCCTGCGCCGCGCGCTTTGCGGCGTCGGGATTGCCCGCAAGCTCGAGCGGCACCGCGACATTCTCCAGCGCGGTCATGGTCGGGATCAAATGGAAGGACTGGAAGACGATGCCGACCTGGCGGCCGCGGAAGCGGGCCAGTGCGTCCTCGTCGAGGGCATTGAAAGGCGTGCCGTTGACCACCACCTCTCCGCTATCAGGACGCTCCAGCCCCGCCATCACCATCAGCAGCGTGGATTTGCCCGAACCTGACGGGCCGATCAGGCCGATCGTCTCGCTCCGGCCCACGCGCAAGCTGATATCCTTGAGGATGTGAACGCGTGCCGCGCCCGTACCCAATGACAGATTGACGTTGGAGATGGCGATGGTGTCGGCCGAACTGTCGGCGAGCGAAGAGGAAGAGATGCGAGTGTCCATGGTCCGGTCATATGGCAACTCCGCCCGCGCGGTCGAGAGGCGTTACGGATTGTTCATGCACATAGCCGTGTTGATGTTCGCTTTGATGACCGTCGCAAATCCGGCATGGGCTGAGGCGGCGAAACCGATCAAGCTGGTGGTTCTCGGCGATTCCCTGAGCGCGGGTCTTGGCCTCCCGGCCCAGGAAGCGTTCCCCACAAAGCTTCAAAAAGCTTTACAAGACAAAGGCATAGAGGTCGGCATGACCAATGCCGGGGTATCCGGCGACACCTCCTCGGGGGGCCGTGACCGACTCGACTGGTCGGTCCCTGACGGAACCGACGGTGTGATCATCGAGCTCGGCGCCAATGATGCGTTGCGCGGCATCGATCCCGATTTGACCCGCACCGCGCTGACCGAGATCGTCCAGCGCCTCAAGGCGCGCAAGATCGCGGTGATGCTGTGCGGCATGCTGGCGCCGCCGAATTACGGCGCGGATTATGCTGCGCGCTTCAATTCGATTTATCCGGATCTGGCGAAAAAATTCGGCGTGCCGCTCTATCCGTTTTTTCTCGATGGTGTCGCGGCCGATGCCAAGCTCAACCAGGCCGACGGCATTCATCCGACCGCGGCCGGCGTCGATATCATCGTCAAGAATATCTTGCCTACGGTTGAGGCATTCCTTGGCACCATCGCTGAGCAACGGCGTTGAAAACCAGGCAGCGCTAACCGTAATTCCCAGGGTTTTACCGGAGTAAGGCGCGCGATGCTTCGCAGGGTCACACAACTGCGATAGGAATTAGGGTACCGGTGATTCGTCGCCGGCTCTAAAATTTGGATATGATCTTGCCCTGGGATCATGCCCAAGCATCGGGAGTGCGAAACGATGCCGCGTTTGTTCACTGGTCTGGAAATTCCGGCCGAGATTGGCCAGTCGCTTTCCAATTTGCGGGGCGGCCTTCCCGGCGCCCGCTGGATCGATCCCGAAAATTACCATGTCACCCTGCGCTTCATCGGCAATATCGATGGCATGTCCGCCAACGAAATCGCCTCGATGCTGTTTCGCGTCGACCGTAAGCCGTTCGAGGTGAAGGTGCAGGGTTTGCAGAGTTTCGGCGGACGCAAGCCGCGCGCGGTGGTCGCCACCATCGTGCCGAGCAAGCCGCTGATGGAATTGCAGGCCGAGCTCGAGCGCCTGATGCAGCGGATCGGCCTCGACCCGGAAGGCCGCAAGTTCATCCCGCATGTCACGCTGGCCCGGCTGCACGACGCCACCGACCGTGACGTCGCCGATTATCTCTCGCTGCGTGGCTATTTTCCCAGCAAGGCATTCACGGCCGAACGTTTTGTTTTGTTCTCGTCCCGCGCCTCAACCGGCGGCGGCCCGTATGTGGTCGAGGACGCCTACGAGCTGTGTGAGTAGCGAAGCTCTCGTGCCCCGGACGCTGCGCAGCGCGAAGCGGTGCGCTGCAGAGCCGGGGCCCATTACGCGGCGATAGACGAACGGTCCTGTACGAAACAGTCGGTCCCGGCTCTGCGCAGCGTCACTGCGTGCCGCAGCGCGTCCGGGACACGGAATGCATGGCGCCCCGCCCCAATTCACGGCTTGCAATTTCCGCTCATCTCTGGCGGTAAAGAGCATGCTCTCGACCCCCAGTTCCTCATTCCGCGAGGCCTATCAGGCCCAGATCGCGTCCGGCGCGATCGAGCCCGACGCTGCGCAGGCTGAAATCGCCGACGCCTATGCCGCGCTCGACCAGCGGCTCGCCGATTACAAGCCGCCGCGCAAGCAGGGCCTGCTCAGCCGCCTGTTCAGCAGCGACAAGGACGAGGCGCCGCACGGGCTCTACGTCCATGGCGAGGTCGGCCGCGGCAAGACCATGCTGATGGATCTGTTCTTCCAGCACTCGACAGTCGAGCACAAGAGGCGCGCCCATTTCCACGAATTCATGGCCGAGGTGCACGAGCGCATCTACGATTATCGCCAGGGCATCGCGCGCGGCGAGATTGGCGACGGCGACGTCATCGCGCTGACCGCGCATGCGATTTTCGAGGAGAGCTGGCTGCTCTGTTTCGACGAATTCCACGTCACCGACATCGCGGACGCGATGATCTTGGGCCGCCTGTTCGCAAAGCTGCTGGAGCTCGGCACCGTGGTGGTCGCGACCTCCAACGTCGCGCCTGACGACCTCTACAAGGGCGGCCTGAACCGTTCGCTGTTTCTGCCCTTCATCAGGCAGATCACCGACCACATGGACGTGCTGCGGCTCGACGCGCGCACCGACTTCCGGCTGGAAAAACTTCAGGGCGTACCGATGTGGCTGACGCCGGCAGACACCGAGGCGGACGCCGCGCTCGACCGCGCCTGGTCGAAGATGTCAGGCGGCGCCAAATGCAAGTCGCGCGATATTTCGATCAAGGGCCGCATCCTGCACGTGCCGTGCTCGGCCCACGGCGTGGCGCGCTTCACGTTCGCCGATCTCTGCGACAAGCCGCTCGGGGCATCCGACTATCTCAGGCTGGCGCACGACTATCACACCATCCTGGTCGACCATATTCCAGTGATGGATTTCTCCCAGCGCAACGCCGCCAAGCGTTTCATTACGTTGATCGACACGCTGTATGACAATGCCGTGAAGCTGATGGCCTCCGCCGATGCCAACCCGATCTCGCTCTATCTTGCCAATGAGGGCAACGAGGCCAACGAGTTCAAGCGCACCGCGTCGCGCCTGATCGAAATGAGCTCGGAATCCTATCTGGCGCTGCCTCACGGCCGCAAGGATTCCACCGCCAGCGGCTCGACCAAGGGCTTGGTCGAGACTTAAGTCCTATTTGCCAGCGCTGTCATTCCGGACTCGGCGCTTCCCCAAGCCCCGGAATGACAAGGTTGCGCTTGAATACGCGGCAAGCCCGACAATTGGGCAACCCGTGACTTGAACGGGGGAGGCGAAAGGGATAACCACCCGTCTCAGTTTTCCCCTCCTTACGTGTCTAAAGGACAGGCTCACATGGCGCGCGACAAGATTGCTTTGATTGGCTCCGGTCAGATCGGCGGAACGCTGGCTCATCTCATCGGCCTGAAAGAGCTGGGCGACGTGGTGATGTTCGACATCGCCGAGGGCGTGCCGCAGGGCAAGGCGCTCGACATCGCGCAGTCCTCGCCGGTCGACGGCTTTGACGCGCACTACACCGGCGCGAACTCCTACGAGGCGCTCGACAACGCAAAGGTCTGCATCGTCACCGCCGGCGTGCCGCGCAAGCCCGGCATGAGCCGCGACGACCTCCTCTCCATCAACCTCAAGGTCATGGAACAGGTCGGCGCCGGCATCAAGAAGTACGCTCCCGACGCCTTCGTCATCTGCATCACCAACCCGCTCGACGCGATGGTCTGGGCCCTGCAGAAGGCCAGCGGCCTGCCGCACAAGAAGGTCGTCGGCATGGCCGGCGTGCTGGATTCGTCGCGCTTCCGCTACTTCCTGGCCGACGAGTTCAACGTTTCGGTCGAAGACGTCACCGCCTTCGTGCTGGGCGGCCATGGCGACACCATGGTGCCGCTGGTAAAATACTCCACCGTCGCCGGCATCCCGTTGCCCGATCTCGTCAAGATGGGCTGGACCTCGCAGGCGCGCCTCGACGAGATCGTCGACCGCACCCGCAACGGCGGCGCCGAGATCGTCAATCTGCTCAAGACCGGCTCGGCCTTCTATGCTCCGGCGGCTTCCGCGATCGCGATGGCCGAGAGCTATCTGCGTGACAAGAAGCGCGTGCTGGCCTCGGCCGCCTACCTGAACGGCGAATACGGCGTGAAGGACATGTATGTCGGCGTGCCCGTCGTGATCGGCTCCAAGGGCGTCGAGCGCGTCGTCGAGATCGAGCTCGTCGGCAAGGACCGCGAAGCCTTCGACAAGTCGGTCGGCGCAGTGCAGGGTCTGGTTGACGCCTGCAAGAAGATCGCGCCCGATCTTCTGGGCCGCTAAACCCAACATTCCCCGCCGAAGATCGAAAAACCGGTCTTCGGCGGTTTCACTTCCGGGCCCCCGCTGCAACTCTTGTAGAGGACGGGGCGGGCTCCGGATCGGCAGTCCAGAGATCGATGTCAGAGAATCCGGGTTGCAGTTCCTGTGGTATATGGTATGCCAGCCACAAGACTGAGGTGGGCCTACGAGGTCACCGCCCGCGGGTTCAGGGAGCGACTAAATGAATATCCATGAATATCAGGCCAAAGCGCTGCTGAACGAGTTCGGTGTCGCGATCTCGAAGGGCGTTCCGGTCCTGAAGGCAACCGATGCGGACGCGGCGGCAAAGGCACTCCCGGGCCCGGTCTGGGTCGTGAAGAGCCAGATCCACGCCGGCGGCCGCGGCAAGGGCAAGTTCAAGGAAGCGTCGGCCGGCGACAAGGGCGGCGTCCGCATCGCCAAGTCGGCCGCGGAAGTTTCCGAATTCGCCAAGCAGATGCTCGGCGCAACGCTCGTCACCATCCAGACCGGACCCGCCGGCAAGCAGGTCAACCGCCTCTACATCGAGGACGGCTCAGACATCGACAAGGAATTCTACCTCTCGATCCTGGTCGACCGCGAGACCTCCCGCGTCTCCTTCGTGGTGTCGACTGAGGGCGGCGTCAACATCGAGGACGTCGCGCACAACACGCCTGAGAAGATCGTGACCTTCTCGATCGATCCCGCGACCGGCATCATGGGCCATCACGGCCGCACCGTCGCGAACGCGCTGAAACTCTCCGGCGATCTCGCCAAGCAGGCCGAGAAGCTCACCGCGCAGCTCTACGCGGCCTTCGTCGCGAAGGACATGTCGATGCTGGAGATCAACCCGCTCGTCGTGACCAAGCAGGGCCAGCTCCGCGTGCTCGACGCCAAGGTGTCGTTCGACGACAACGCCCTGTTTCGTCACCCCGAGGTGCTCGCGCTGCGCGACGAGACCGAGGAAGACGCCAAGGAAATCGAGGCGTCCAAATACGACCTCAACTACGTCACCCTCGACGGCAATATCGGCTGCATGGTCAACGGCGCCGGTCTCGCGATGGCGACGATGGACATCATCAAGCTCTACGGCATGGCGCCGGCGAACTTCCTCGACGTCGGCGGCAGCGCCAGCAAGGAAAAGGTCGCGGCCGCCTTCAAGATCATCACCGCGGATCCCAACGTGAAGGGCATCCTGGTCAACATCTTCGGTGGCATCATGAAGTGCGACGTGATCGCCGAGGGCGTCACGGCCGCCGTGCGTGAAGTCGGCCTCAGCGTGCCGCTGGTGGTTCGCCTCGAAGGCACCAATGTCGAGCTGGGCAAAAAGATCATTCGTGAATCCGGCCTGAACGTGGTGCCGGCCGACAATCTCGACGACGCCGCGCAGAAGATCGTGAAGGCCGTCAAGGGAGGCTGAGGCCATGACTCAGGACCATCTCGCTGCATCATCCCCGCTGCCGGAGCACGCGCGTCTTGCCGCGTTCGCCGGTGAATGGAATGGCGAAGAGGTGGTCTTTCCGTCGCGCTGGACGGAGGGTGGAACGGCGACTTCTCGCGTCGTGGCCCACATGGATCTCAATGGCTTCTATCTGATCCAGGACTCGGTCCAGACCCGCGACGGCAAGCAGAGCTTCGCCACCCACGGCATCTTCACCTTCGACCGCGAAGACCGGACCTACAAATTGTTCTGGTACGACTCGCTCGGCTACACGCCGCCTTCGCCCGCCTCCGGCGGGTGGGTCGGCAAGACCCTGACGCTGGTGCGCGGCTCGCTCCGCGGCAATGCGCGCCACGTCTATGAAATCATCGACGACGATTCCTATTCGTTGAAGATCCAGTTCTCGCCGGACGCAGAAGGCTGGGCCGACGTGCTCACCGGCGTCTACCGCCGCATCCACTGACCTCTCACTCGTTAGTTTCGCGAAAGCAGACCTCATGTCCATCCTGATCGACAAGAACACCAAGGTCATCTGCCAGGGCTTTACCGGCAAGAACGGCACCTTCCATTCGGAGGCCGCGATTGCCTATGGCACCAAGATGGTCGGCGGCACCTCGCCCGGCAAAGGCGGCGCGACGCATCTGGGGCTGCCGGTGTTCGACACCGTGCGCGAGGCGCGTGAGAAGACCGGTGCCGATGCATCGGTGATCTATGTGCCGCCGCCGGGCGCGGCCGATGCGATCTGCGAAGCCATCGACGCCGAGATCCCGCTGATCGTCTGCATCACGGAAGGTATCCCGGTCATCGACATGGTCAGGGTGAAGCGTTCGCTGGCCGGCTCCAAGTCGCGCCTGATCGGGCCGAACTGCCCGGGCGTCATGACCGCCGGCGAGTGCAAGATCGGCATCATGCCAGCCAACATCTTCAAGACCGGCAGCGTCGGCATCGTCTCCCGCTCCGGCACGCTGACCTACGAAGCCGTGTTCCAGACCACCCAGGAAGGCCTCGGCCAGACCACCGCGGTCGGCATCGGCGGCGACCCGGTCAAGGGAACCGAGTTTATCGACGTGCTGGAAATGCTGCTCGGCGACCCCAAGACCGAGTCGATCATCATGATCGGCGAGATCGGCGGTTCCGCCGAGGAGGACGCCGCCCAGTTCCTCAAGGACGAGGCCAAGCGCGGCCGCAAGAAGCCGATGGTCGGTTTCATCGCCGGTGTCACGGCCCCTCCCGGCCGTCGCATGGGCCACGCCGGTGCGATCATTTCGGGCGGCAAGGGCGACGCCGGTTCCAAGACCGACGCGATGAAATCGGCTGGAATTACAGTGTCGCCATCTCCCGCGCGCCTCGGCCACACGCTTGCCGAAAAATTGAAATCTTGATTCACACCTTCGTAATTTTCCGGGCGAAGTTTCGCAGCAAATAGGGTAAATGGTGCCTGTCGCGCTGGTCCTCTGCCGGGGAGCCCAGCGCCAGCGCCGTTTGTTATGCGCGAACCGAAATCGCCAGGAACTCAAGTATGTCTCGCCAAGACGCGAACGCAGCCTTTGCCCTCTCCTCCTTTTTGCAGGGCACCAACGCCACCTACATCGACGAAATCTACGCCCGCTACGAGAAGGACCCGTCCTCGGTGGATGCCGAGTGGCAGGACTTCTTCAAGAGCCTCAACGACCAGCCGGGTGACATCAGCAAGAACGCCCAAGGCCCGTCCTGGGAGCGCGCCAACTGGCCGCTGACCCCGCAGGATGATCTGACCTCCGCGCTCGACGGCAATTGGGCGGAAGTCGAGAAGACGGTCGGAGCCAAGATCGCTGCCAAGGCGCAGGCCAAGGGTGGCGATAAGAGCGGCGGCCTCTCCTCCGCCGACCTTCTCCAGGCCACCCGCGACTCGGTCCGGGCCCTGATGCTGATCCGGTCCTACCGCATGCGCGGTCACTTCCACGCCAAGCTCGATCCGCTCGGCATCGAAGCCCAGCGCAATCGCGAAGAGCTCGACCCGCGGACCTACGGCTTCAGCGAAGCCGATTTCGACCGCAAGATCTTCCTCGACCATGTGCTCGGTCTCGAATACGCCAGCTTGCGCGAAATCACCGCGATCTGCGAGCGCACCTACTGCCAGACGCTCGGCGTCGAGTTCATGCACATCACCAACGCGGCGCAGAAGGCGTGGATCCAGGAGCGGATCGAGGGGCCGGACAAGGAAATCTCGTTCACCCGCGAAGGTCGCCGTGCCATCCTGATGAAGTTGGTCGAAGCCGAAGGTTTCGAGAAATTCTGCGACACCAAGTTCACCGGCACCAAGCGCTTCGGCCTGGACGGTGCTGAATCGCTGATCCCCGCGCTCGAGCAGATCATCAAGCGCGGCGGCAATCTCGGCGTGAAGGAGGTCGTGCTGGGCATGCCGCACCGCGGCCGCCTCAACGTCCTGACCCAGGTGATGGGCAAGCCGCATCGCGCGCTGTTCCACGAGTTCAAGGGCGGTTCGGCCAATCCTGATGCGGTCGAAGGCTCGGGCGACGTCAAATATCACCTCGGCGCGTCTTCGGATCGCGAGTTCGACGGCAACCGCATCCATCTGTCGCTGACCGCCAACCCCTCGCATCTGGAGATCGTCGATCCCGTGGTGCTCGGAAAAGTCCGCGCCAAGCAGGATCAGCACGGCGATCCGCCGGATATGCGCATCTCGGTGATGCCGCTGCTGATGCACGGTGACGCCGCGTTCGCCGGCCAGGGCGTGGTCGCGGAATGTTTCGGCCTGTCGGACCTGAAGGGCTACCGCACCGGCGGCTCCGTGCACTTCATCGTCAACAACCAGATCGGCTTCACCACCTATCCGCGTTATTCCCGTTCGTCGCCTTACCCGTCCGACGTGGCGAAGATGATCGACGCGCCGATCTTCCACGTCAACGGCGACGATCCGGAAGCCGTCGTGTTCGCGGCCAAGGTTGCGACCGAGTTCCGGCAGAAATTCCACAAGCCCGTCGTCATCGACATGTTCTGCTACCGCAGGCATGGCCATAACGAGGGCGACGAGCCGGCTTTCACCCAGCCGGTGATGTACAAGAAGATCGCGGCCCATCCGTCGACGCTCGAACTCTACGCCCGCCGCCTCATCAGCGAAGGCGTGTTGACCGAGGGCGAGGTCGAGAAGGCCAAGGCCGACTGGCGCGCGCGGCTCGATGCCGAACTCGAAGCCGGCTCCGGCTACAAGCCCAACAAGGCCGATTGGCTCGACGGCAAATGGGCCGGCTTCAAGATCGCCGATCAGGAAGAAGATGCGCGGCGTGGCGTCACCGGCGTCGACATCGCCGCCCTGAAGGACATCGGTCGCAAGATCACCAAGGTGCCGGACGGTTTCCGCGTCCACCGCACGATCCAGCGCTTCCTAGAAAACCGCGCCAAGGCGATCGACGGCGGCACGGGCATCGACTGGGCGACCGGCGAAGCGCTGGCGTTCTGCACGCTGCTCAACGAGAACCACCATGTCCGCCTGTCCGGACAGGATTCGGAGCGCGGCACTTTCTCGCAGCGCCACTCGGTCCTGATCGACCAGGAAGACGAGAGCCGCTACACGCCGTTCAACCATCTCGGTCACGAGCAGGGCCATTACGAGGTCATCAACTCGCTGCTGTCGGAAGAAGCCGTGCTCGGCTTCGAATACGGCTATTCGCTCGCCGAGCCGAACACGCTCACCCTGTGGGAAGCGCAGTTCGGCGACTTCGCCAACGGCGCGCAGGTCGTGTTCGACCAGTTCATCTCCTCGGGTGAGCGCAAATGGCTGCGCATGTCCGGCCTCGTCTGCCTCCTGCCGCACGGCTATGAAGGCCAGGGACCGGAGCACTCCTCGGCGCGTCTGGAGCGCTATCTGCAGATGTGCGCGGAAGACAACATGCAGGTGGTCTATCCGACCACGCCGGCGAACTACTTCCACGTGCTGCGCCGGCAGCTTCATCGCGAGATCCGCAAGCCGCTGATCGTGATGACGCCGAAGTCCCTGCTGCGTCACAAGCGGGCGGTGTCGCGTCTCGAGGAGCTCGCGAAGGGAACGACCTTCCACCGCATCCTCTATGACGACGCCCAGATGCTGCCGAGCGAAGCGATCAAGCTCGTTCCCGACGAGAAGATCCGCCGCATCGTGCTCTGCTCGGGCAAGGTCTATTACGACCTCTACGAGGAGCGCGAGAAGCGCGGCATGGACGACATCTATCTGATGCGCGTCGAGCAGCTCTATCCGGTGCCGCTCAAGGCGCTGGTGGCCGAACTGTCGCGCTTCAAGAAGGCCGAAGTGGTGTGGTGCCAGGAAGAGCCGCGCAACATGGGTGCCTGGCACTTCATCGAGCCCTATCTGGAGTGGGTGCTGAACCAGGTGAACGGTGCGAGCCGGCGTCCGCGTTATGTCGGCCGCGCCGCCTCCGCTGCGACCGCCACGGGTCTGATGTCGAAGCATCAGGCGCAGCTGAAGGCGTTCCTGGACGAAGCATTGAGCTGAGAAGTTTTTACACCTCGTCATGCCCCGCCTTGTGCGCAATTGCGCACCGGGGCGGGGGATCCAGTATTCCGCGCCGCCCGTCTCTATCACGACTGTCACGGCGTACTGGATCGCCCGCATCCGCGGGCGCTGACATCTGCACCTATGTCCGCATTGGCGATCTCCTTAAGGAAAAGACCATGACTGAAATTCGTGTGCCGACCCTCGGCGAATCCGTCACCGAGGCCACCATCGGCCGCTGGTTCAAGAAGGCCGGCGATCCCGTCGCCGTCGACGAGCCCTTGGTGGAGCTCGAGACCGACAAGGTCACCATCGAAGTCCCGGCGCCCTCAGCCGGCACGCTGAGCGAGATCATCGCCGCCGATGGTGCCACCGTCGCCGTCGGCGCGCTGCTCGGCCAGATTACCGAAGGCGCCGCCGGCGCTGCCAAGCCGGCAGCTGCGCCCGCGAAGCCCGCGGCTGCCGCTCCTGCGGCCGCTGCTGCTCCCGCCGCGGCGAAGGCGCCACCGGCCGATGCGCCGCTCGCTCCCTCCGTGCGAAAGCTCTCGGCCGAGACCGGCGTCGATGCCTCGACCGTTCCCGGCTCCGGCAAGGACGGGCGCGTCACCAAGGGCGACATGCTCGCCGCGATCGAGCGTGCGGCCTCGGCGCCGACCCCCGTCAACCAGCCGGCCGCAGCGGTTCAGGTCCGCGCACCGTCGCCGGCCGATGACGCCGCCCGCGAAGAGCGCGTCAAGATGACCCGGCTGCGCCAGACCATCGCGCGCCGCCTCAAGGACGTGCAGAACACCGCCGCGATGCTCACGACCTTCAACGAGGTCGACATGACCAACGTCATGGCGCTGCGTGCCCACTACAAGGATGCGTTCGAGAAGAAGCATGGCTCGAAGCTCGGCTTCATGGGCTTCTTCACCAAGGCCGTCGTCCAGGGGCTGAAGGACATCCCGGCCGTCAACGCCGAGATCGACGGCACCGATCTGATCTACAAGAACTACTATCACATCGGCGTCGCCGTCGGCACCGACAAGGGCCTCGTCGTGCCCGTGGTGCGCGACTGCGACAACAAGTCGATCGCCGACATCGAGAAGGGCATCGCCGATTTCGGCCGCCGCGCCCGCGACGGCCAGCTCAAGATCGACGAGATGCAG
The DNA here is from genome assembly GCF_023073515.1 of Bradyrhizobium sp. 17. Taxonomy (NCBI): domain Bacteria; kingdom Pseudomonadati; phylum Pseudomonadota; class Alphaproteobacteria; order Hyphomicrobiales; family Nitrobacteraceae; genus Bradyrhizobium; species Bradyrhizobium sp. 17. The sequence continues at coordinate 157,288 of NZ_JADPJQ010000098.1, forward strand.
GGCGGCACCTTCACCATCACCAATGGCGGCATCTACGGCTCGCTGATGTCGACCCCGATCCTGAACGCGCCGCAGTCCGGCATCCTCGGCATGCACAAGATCCAGGAGCGGCCGATGGTCGTCGGCGGCAAGATCGAGGTCCGCCCGATGATGTATCTGGCGCTGTCCTACGATCACCGCGTCATCGACGGCAAGGAAGCCGTGACCTTCCTTGTCCGCGTCAAGGAGAGCCTGGAAGATCCGGCGCGCCTGGTGCTCGATCTCTGATCGCTGATGCTCTGCGAGCGCCGTCGCCTTTCGCGACGGCGCGTGTCGAACTATGGAGGCGCGCGTGACGGATAAAGTCGTTGTCATCACCGGCGGCAGCCGCGGCATCGGCCGTGCGACCGCAATTGCCGCCGCGGCACGCGGCTTCCGGATCGTTGTCGGCTATGCCAGCAACAAGACGGCCGCCGATGAGGTGGTCGCCGAGATCGCGGCCAGCAACGGCAAGGCCATCGCGGTGAAATGCGACGTCGCCGAGGAAAGCGACATCCTGGCGCTGTTCAAGGCCGCGGACGCGTTCGGCACGCTCGGCGCGCTCGTCAACAATGGCGGTATTGTCGGGACCAGCGGCGTGCGCGTCGACGAGATGTCGGCCGAGCGCATCCAGCGTGTGATGGCGGTCAACGTCACCGGCTCCATCCTCTGCGCGCGCGAAGCCGTGAAGCGGATGTCGACCAGGCATGGCGGCCAGGGCGGCGTCATCGTCAATCTGTCGTCGGTTGCGGCCAAGCTCGGCGCGCCGAACACCTATGTCGACTATGCCGCGTCCAAGGGCGCGATCGATTCCTTCACCATCGGCCTCGGCTATGAGGTTGCCGGCGAGGGCATTCGCGTCGCGGGCATCCGCCCCGGCCTGATCGACACCGAAATCCACGCTGCCGGCGGTGAGCCCGACCGCGCCCATCGCTTGGCCCATATGGTGCCGATGAAGCGCGTCGGTACGGCCGATGAAGTCGCCAATGCCATCGTCTGGCTGATGTCGGACGATGCCTCCTACGTTACCTCAGCCATTCTCGATGTGTCCGGCGGACGCTGACGCGCCGCGCGGACGCTGACACATCCTTCAACGCTAAACTTACGGGACTTTCTCTCATGGCTACCTACGATCTCGTCGTCATCGGCACCGGACCGGGCGGTTATGTCTGCGCGGTGCGTGCAGCGCAGCTCGGCATGAAAGTCGCCGTGGTGGAAAAGAACGCGACGCTCGGCGGCACCTGCCTCAATGTCGGCTGCATGCCGTCGAAGGCGCTGCTGCATGCCTCCGAAATGTTCGAGGAGGCCGGGCATTCCTTCGCCAAGATGGGCGTCAGCGTCTCCGCGCCGAAGCTCGATTTGCCTGCGATGATGAACTTCAAGCAGCAGGGCATCGACGGCAACGTCAAGGGCGTCGAGTTCCTGATGAAGAAGAACAAGATCGACGTGCTCAAGGGCGCCGGCAAGATTCTCGGCACCGGCAAGGTCGAGATCTCCGCCGACGGCAAGTCGCAGGTCGTCGAAACCAAGAGCATCGTGATCGCCACCGGCTCGGACATCGCGCGGCTCAAGGGCATCGAGATCGACGAGACCCGCATCGTGTCGTCGACCGGTGCGCTGTCGCTGGACAAGGTCCCCGGCAAGTTGCTGATCGTCGGCGCCGGCGTGATCGGCCTCGAGCTCGGCTCGGTCTGGCACCGTCTCGGCGCCGAAGTGGTCGTCGTCGAATTCCTCGACCGCATCCTGCCCGGCATGGACGGCGAGATCGCCAAGCAATTCCAGCGCATCCTGGAGAAGCAGGGCTTTGCCTTCAAGCTCAGTGCCAAGGTCACGGGCGTGGACACCTCCGGCAAGACGCTGAAGGCGACGATCGAGCCCGCCGCGGGGGGCGCTGCCGAGACGCTGGAGGCCGACGTCGTTCTCGTCTGTATCGGCCGTGTGCCGTACACGGAGGGGCTCGGCCTGAAGGAAGCCGGTGTTGCACTCGACAATCGCGGCCGCGTGCAGATCGACCCGCATTTCGCCACCAGCGTGAAGGGCGTCTATGCCATCGGCGACGTCGTCGCGGGCCCGATGCTCGCGCACAAGGCCGAGGATGAAGGCGTCGCGGTTGCCGAGATCATCGCCGGGCAGGCCGGCCACGTGAACTACGATGTTATCCCAGGCGTCGTGTATACCACGCCGGAAGTATCCTCCGTCGGCAAGACCGAGGAGGAGCTGAAGCAGGCGGGCGTGGCTTATACGGTCGGAAAGTTTCCCTTTACCGCCAACGGGCGCTCCAAGGTCAACCAGACCACCGACGGCTTTGTGAAGATTCTCGCAGATGCGAAGACCGATCGCGTCCTCGGCGTGCACATTATCGGCCGCGAAGCCGGCGAAATGATCCATGAGGCAGCCGTTCTCATGGAGTTTGGCGGCAGCGCGGAGGATCTCGCGCGCACGTGCCACGCGCACCCGACGCGCTCCGAGGCCATCAAGGAAGCCGCGCTTGCAGTCGGCAAGCGGGCCATCCATATGTAGGTCGCGCCCAGCGCCGAATCGGGCGGGAAACACATGCTACGCCGCCTGCTTCAACCGGTCTGGGTCCTGCTTGCGATCATCTTCCTGATCGAAGCCTGGCTGTGGGACCATCTCGAACCGATCGTCGCGCGGGTTGTCGCAATCGTCCCGCTTGCGCGGTTCAAGCAATGGCTGTCGGACCGCGTCGATGCGCTGTCGCCAGCGATGACGCTGATCGTGTTCGCTGTACCGATCGTCCCGCTGTTTCCGCTCAAGCTGGTTGGCCTGTGGCTGCTCACGCACGAATACTGGACCAGCGCGGTCTTCACCATCGTGTTCGCAAAGCTGCTCGGGGTCGGCGTCACCGCCTTCGTGTTCGACGTGACGCGCGACAAGCTGATGGAGATGGCGTGGTTCGAGCGGCTCTATGATCTGGTGCTGAAGCTGCGTGCCAAGGCCGCCGAGCTGGTCGATCCGGTCAAGCGACGCATCAAGGAGCTGATCGCCGGCAACGGCGAAGGCTGGTCCTCCCGCACGCTCCGCCTGATCCAGCGCTTTCGCAAGAGCGTGCACGAAGCGCGGTGAAGCCTCACCGCAGACTCGCTGTCATCGCCCGGCTTGACCGGGCGATCCAGTATTCCAGAGACGGCAATGGCTACGGAGAAGCCGCGGCGTACTGGATGGG
>NZ_JADPJQ010000098.1:160587-206396 GCF_023073515.1 Bradyrhizobium sp. 17
AGCCGGGGCATGACAGCGCGCATGTCGCTGCGCTCATGCGGGCTACGAGCCTCAATGCAGATGCAGCAGATGCGGCGACCATGCGCCGAGCATGGTCATCCCAAGTCCGGCAAGCGACAGCAGGCCCGCGATCCAGGCGAGCGGCAGCATGCCGGTGATGATGGTGGCTGAGGCCAGCACGATGCCGATCTGGAAGGCGGCGGACGCCAGCTCGAAGTGATGATATTTCGCAGTCGCCTCGTCGCGCTCATGCTCGGCGTGCTTGGCCTTTTCGGCCAGCTGCTCGGTGCCTTCGCCGGTCTCCGGCTCGGAGCGGTAGCGCTGCGCGGTCTTCTGCCAGTCCTCGATCTGCTTCTGCACGGCCACCTTGTTGGCCTCGTCGCTCGCCGCGCCGAGGATGAGCTTGCCCTGGTCGGCCATGGTCTGCACCACGGTGCGGCGGATGCTCTTGGCCTGGAAGAACGCCCAGAGGTTGGAGGCCTCGACGTTCTTGCTGATCGATTCGGTCTGGGCGCCCTTGCCGAGCGTCTCGGAGATCGCCAGGAACAGCGCCAGAACCGCGATCAGGAGCGCGATCTTCTTGTTCGAGCCGGACGCGTGTTCGGCGTGCTCGGCATGCTCCATGCTTTCATGTGCGCTCATAAATCCCTCCTGCCTGTTTACCAACGATTGACCGAACTGCGCGACGGGCGCAAGTGGCAAGCCGCGATGGCCGTTGCAATTAAGGGTTTCGCGTCGGGGCTGATCTAGTCCTGTCCCATGACCACAGCGGAATTCATCGCAGCCTGCGTCTGGCCTTCCATCCTCGCATCCGCGCTTGCGCTGCTGAAGGCCCGCAACACCGCGGCCTTTCCGTTCGTCGGCAAGATTGTCCTCGCGCTTGGCCTGACCTACATCGGCCTGTTGCGGTTTTATGACAAGAGCTCGATCATCGCAGTCAACGACGTCCATGTCGGCCTCGTTGTTCTGGGCCTGATTATCGTCGGCTCGCAGCTGCGACAACCTCCGCTGTACGGCTCATGGCGTGACCAGGCGAAGGCGTTCGCCTCGATGATCCTGATCGTGCTGCTCGGCAGCGGTCTTGCATGGTATGCCGGACGAATGCTGTTTCTCGATCACCTGACGTCCCGCCTTGTGATCGAAGGCCGTGTCGATCGTGCGTGGAGGTCAGGTAGCCGCCGCAAAGCGGACTATCTCGTTCGCATCGCGGGCCAACCGGTGAAGGTCACGGCGCCGCTGTACGAGCGGCTGGAGACGTTCAGGCCGATGGTCCGCGTCGAGGTCGGGCGCGGCTCGAACTACGTCTACGATATCGAGTATCTCGCCAACTGAGCCGCTATCGGCGCGGATGCGCGCTGGCATAGACTTCCAGCAGCCGCTCGGCATCGATGCCGGTATAGATCTGCGTGGTCGAGAGCGAGGCATGGCCGAGCAATTCCTGGATCGCGCGCAAATCGCCGCCGCGTGACAACAGGTGCGTGGCGAAGGAATGCCGGAGCGCGTGCGGCGTGGCGCTGTCGGGCAGGCCGAGCGCGCCGCGCAGCCGCTCCATCGCGAGCTGGATGATGCGCGGGCTCAAGGGCCCGCCGCGTGCGCCGACGAAGATCGGCCCCTCCGCCGGCAGCGGATACGGGCACATGGAAACGTATTCTTGCACCAGTGCGAGCACGTTCTGGAGCACCGGCACCATGCGGGTCTTGTTGCCTTTGCCCGTCACGATCAGCACGTCGCCTTCACCGGGACGCGGGACCTCGCGGCGCGTCAGCCCCAGCGCTTCGGAGATGCGCAGGCCTGAGCCGTAGAGGAGAGCCATCACGGCGGCGTCGCGCGCAAGAATCCAGGTCTCGCGGTCCTCGCCGGCGCGCTCGTCGGCGTCCGCAAGACGTTTGGCCGACGCCATCGGCAGCGGCTTGGGCAGGCTCTTTGCGACTTTCGGCGCGCGGATCGCCGAGAGCGCCCCGACCTTGCCCTTGCCTTCGCGCTCGAGAAAGCGGCCGAACGAGCGCAGGCCCGCGAGCGCGCGCATCAGGCTGCGGCCGGCAATATCGTCGGCGCGGCGCATCGCCATGAAGGCTCTGATATCGGTGGCCTCCAGCGCGGCGAAACGCTTTAGCGTCACTCGCTCGCCCCAATGGCCGCAGAGGAAAATCAGGCACTGCCGCAAATCGCGGGCATAGGCTTCCAGCGTCTTCGGCGACAGCCGCCGCTCCGCGCCGAGATGCGACAGCCAGCGCGTCATCTCCCGCGCGATGTCAGGATCGGCGCTGGCGAGCTCGATTTGTGGGGCGGCCGCTTTGCTCATGCGCTCTGGACGTGGTGATTCCACTCAGTATATCGCATCACACTCGTTTATCGTTCGCTAAGGCCGCCTCAGGGCGCTAGCCTTGAAGCCCCCGGGTTCCGATTCCCCCTCCATGGATCACACGTCGCGCAGCAACGCCGTCTCCGCCAACGCGACCCGCATGGTCGACGTGCTGGTGCCGGTCGCGCTCGACCAGACCTATTCCTACAAGGTGCCGCGCGGAATGGAGCTGAAGGCGGGCGATATTATTGGCGTGCCGCTCGGCCCGCGCGAGGTGCTCGCCGTGGTCTGGGCCGAAAACGCCAATCCTGATCCGCGCCTGCACAACCGCCTCAAGGAGGTCAGCGAAAAGCTCGACATCCCGCCGTTGAAGCCCGAGCTGCGTGCGGTCGTGGACTGGATCGCCAATTACACGTTGAGCCCGCGCGGCATGGTGCTGCGCATGTGCCTGCGGATGGGCGAAAACCTCGGCCCCGAGCGGGTGCGCGCCGGCGTGCGCCTGGTCGGCGATCCGCCAAAACGTCTGACGCCGGCGCGGCAGCGCCTGATCGAGGTGCTGTCGGACCGGCTGCTGCACGGCAAGTCCGAGGCGGCCAGAGAGGCCGGGGTTTCGGCCGGCGTGATCGACGGCCTCGTCGACGAAGGAACGCTCTCGGTCGAGCCGATGCCCCCGCCTCCGCCGCCGCCGGCCCCAGATCCGGATTTCAGCCGGCCGGATTTTTCGCCGCTTCAGCGCGCCGGGGTCGATGCCATGCGCGCACTCGCCGCCAACGGCAGCTTTCACGTCGCGCTGCTCGACGGTGTCACCGGCTCGGGCAAGACCGAGGTTTACTTCGAAGCCGTCGCCGAGGCGATCCGCCGCGGAAAACAGTCGCTCATCCTGATGCCGGAGATCGCGCTCACCGGCCAGTTCCTCGATCGCTTCGCGCAGCGCTTTGGCGTGCGCCCTCTGGAATGGCATTCCGAGCTGACGCCGCGCACCCGCGCGCGCAATTGGGCGGCGATCTCCGAGGGCAGCGCGCCGGTTGTGGTCGGCGCGCGCTCGGCGCTCTTTCTGCCCTACGCCAATCTCGGCCTCATCGTGGTCGATGAAGAGCACGACCAAGCCTACAAGCAGGACGAGGGCGTGCATTATCACGCCCGTGACATGGCGGTGGTGCGCGCGCATATCGCAAAGGTTCCGATCGTGCTGGCGTCGGCGACGCCGTCGGTCGAATCCGAGGTCAATGCGCGCAAGAACCGCTATCAGCGCATCGCTCTGCCGTCGCGCTTCGGCGGCCAGCACATGCCACATATCGAGGCCATTGACATGCGCCGCGAGCCGCCGGCGCGCGGCCGCTTCATCTCGCCGCGGCTGGCGTCCGAGATCAGGACCGCGATCGAGCGGCGCGAGCAGGCGCTACTGTTCCTCAATCGCCGCGGTTATGCGCCGTTGACGCTGTGCCGCGCCTGCGGCCATCGCTTCGCCTGCACCATCTGCGATGCCTGGCTGGTCGATCACCGCTTCCGCCAGCGCCTCGTCTGTCACCATTGCGGCTTCTCGATGCCGCGCCCGCAAACCTGTCCGCATTGCGCGGCGGAGGAATCGCTGGTCGCGGTCGGGCCCGGCGTCGAGCGCTTGCAGGAGGAGGCGGCGGCGCTGTTCCCGGAGGCCCGCACCATGGTGCTGTCGAGCGATCTCATCACCTCGATCGAGACGATGCGCTCCGAGCTGAACGACATCGCGGAGGGCCGCGTCGACGTCATCATCGGCACCCAGCTCGTCGCCAAGGGCCACAATTTTCCGCGGCTCAATCTGGTGGGCGTGGTCGATGCGGATCTCGGCCTGTCCAATGGCGATCCGCGCGCCTCCGAGCGCACCTGGCAGTTGCTCAACCAGGTGATCGGCCGCGCCGGGCGCGAGCAGGGCCGTGGCATCGGTTATCTCCAGACCCACCAGCCCGATCATCCCGTGATGAAGGCGCTGATCGCCTGCGACCGCGAAGCGTTCTACGATAGCGAGATCGATTTGCGCGAACGCACGCTCTATCCGCCGTTCGGGCGGCTCGCGAGCCTGATCATTTCCGCCGGCGACCGGCCGAGCGCCGAAGGCTTTGGCCGCCACCTCGTTGCGCTCGCGCCGCGCGACGAACGCGTTGTGGTGCTGGGCCCGGCGGAAGCCCCGCTCGCGGTCATCAAGGGCCGCTACCGCTTCCGCATCCTGGTGAAATCGGCGCGCGGCTTCGACCTGTCGGATTATCTGCGCAACTGGCTTGCCGCATGCCCGAAGCCGAAGGGCAATCAAAAGCTCGAAGTCGACGTCGATCCGCAGAGCTTTTTGTAAGGAGCTGCAAAACTCCCCGTCATTGCGAGCGCAGCGACTTGTCCGCCGAAGCTTTAGCGAAGGCGGAAGCAATCCAGAATCCCTCCACGGAGGCAGTCTGGATTGCTTCGTCTCTCCGCTCCTCGCAATAACGGCGGAAGAACAAACAAAAAGCCCGCCGTCCCCCAAGACGGCGAGCTTGTTTCAGGCGTCGCGCTTTAGGAGACGACTTCGGCAGTGACGCGGCCGACGCCGGCGCCGGTGAGGCCGATGGCACGGGCAGCGCCCGTGGAGAGGTCGAGGACACGGCCGCGGATGAACGGGCCACGGTCGTTGATGGTGACGATGACGCTCGAGCCGCCATGGGTGACACGCAGCTTGGTGCCGAACGGCAGTGAACGGTGCGCCGCGGTCATGGCGTTCTGGTTGAAGCGCTGGCCGGAGGCGGTCCTGCTGCCGGACTCGTTCCCGTAAAAGGAAGCCATGCCGGAGAAGGAACGTCCGGTGCCCTGCGACGGCGTCATCGATGCATTGGCGTTACGCCAATCGGAGGTCGTGTTGGCATCGGTCTGGGCGTGGTGGCGGTGATGATGGTGGGAATAGCGATGGTGATGGCGGGATTTGGCGGAAGCTTCGGTGGCAGTTCCCCCGATGAGAAGAGTTGCGGCAACAAAGGCGATCGCCTTACGCGGCCGGGTCACTGAGCCCAGCGTCTTCAAACAAAGCATATATTGGTCCCTAAGCTAGTATTGCCACATATGTGGCAAGTGGAGCCCCCGTAAGTTTGCGAGCGGGATCGCGTTTCGATTCCTAATGAGGCGTGAATTGGGCAGTAAATCCGTTCTGTGTCGCTGTGTAATATCTTGTTACCGGCAGGGATGTTCGGCCGACATTCCGTAATATTGGAATTTAGCAGTTTGTTAACCTCTATATTACTCGCGAATACTGTAAAACGAAGTCATCGCTTTCCGCATTTAGAATTCAGAAAGTATTCGGCGAGTGGAGCCGGGAGGGCTGGAATCACGCCTCAGCGATCCGTGTTCATGGCGGCTATGCGCTGAGGGCAGGAACCAATCGCCGGCCTCGGCTCAGGGTTGGGCTTAAGCGCTGTGGCAATTCCGCGGCATGGCAAGGTCGTCGTCGCGTCGTCGTGGAGTGCGACGAACTGGCGACAGAACGTCATGCCTTTAATTTGGCGTCATGTTGCACGTGCGCGCCTGCTATGTTAGCAAAGCCGCGATTTTAACGAGCCCGGCACTTCCGTGCGGGGTCGAAAATCGAAGTCCCGCTTGAATTCCAAGGGCTTGGATCGCTAGGCGCCGCTTCGTGGCGACGGTTTTTCCCTTGCGAGTTTGACAGCAAAAAGAGCACGTCTGTGGCTGCAGAAGATACGTCCGTTTCCGGTGTGTCGGGCCGTTATGCAACGGCCTTGTTTGAACTGGCCCGCGACCAGAAAGTGGTCGACGAGGTCAAAGCCGATCTCGAAAAATTCGAGGGCATGCTGAACGAAAGCGCCGATCTGAAGCGCCTCGTCCGCAGCCCCGTGTTCGCGGCCGATGCCCAGTCCAGAGCCCTCTCGGCCGTGCTGGACAAGGCCGGCATCGCCGGCATCTCCGCCAATTTCCTGAAAGTGCTGACCGCCAACCGCCGCCTGTTCGCGGTGGCTGACGTCATCCGCGCCTATCGCGCCCTGGTCGCCAAGTTCAAGGGCGAGGCGACGGCCGACGTCACCGTGGCGGAGGCGCTCTCGGACAAGAATCTCGACGCCCTCAAGGTTGCCCTGAAGTCGGTGACCGGCAAGGACGTCGCGCTCAACGTGAAGGTCGATCCCTCGATCATCGGTGGCCTCGTGGTCAAGCTTGGCAGCCGAATGATCGATAGCTCGCTTCGCACCAAACTCAATTCGATCAAGCACGCGATGAAAGAGGCAGGCTGATGGACATCCGCGCCGCGGAAATTTCCGCGATCCTCAAGGACCAGATCAAGAATTTCGGCCAGGAAGCTGAAGTCTCCGAAGTCGGACAGGTGCTGTCCGTCGGCGACGGTATCGCTCGCGTTTTCGGTCTGGATAACGTCCAGGCCGGTGAAATGGTCGAATTCGAGAACGGCACCCGCGGCATGGCGCTGAACCTCGAAACCGACAACGTCGGTATCGTTATTTTCGGCGCTGACCGCGAGATCAAGGAAGGTCAGACCGTCAAGCGCACCCGCGCCATCGTGGACGCGCCGGTCGGCAAGGGCCTGCTCGGCCGCGTCGTCGACGCGCTCGGCAACCCCATCGACGGCAAGGGCCCGATCCAGGCCGACAAGCGCATGCGCGTCGACGTCAAGGCGCCCGGCATCATTCCGCGCAAGTCGGTGAACGAGCCGATGGCGACCGGCCTCAAGGCGATCGATGCCCTGATCCCGATCGGCCGCGGCCAGCGCGAGCTGATCATCGGCGACCGTCAGACCGGCAAGACCGCGATCGCGCTCGACACCATCCTCAACCAGAAGCCGCTCAACGCGCAGCCGGACGAGAACATCAAGCTGTATTGCGTCTACGTCGCGATCGGCCAGAAGCGCTCGACGGTTGCCCAGTTCGTGAAGGTGCTGGAAGAGCAGGGCGCGCTCGAATATTCGATCATCGTCGCCGCCACCGCGTCGGATCCGGCACCGATGCAGTACATCGCGCCGTTCACCGGCTGCACCATGGGCGAGTACTTCCGCGACAACGGCATGCACGCCGTCATCATCTATGACGATTTGTCCAAGCAGGCCGTCGCCTACCGCCAGATGTCGCTCCTGCTGCGCCGCCCGCCGGGCCGCGAAGCCTATCCGGGCGACGTATTCTATCTGCATTCCCGCCTGCTCGAGCGCGCGGCGAAGCTGAACAAGGACCAGGGTTCGGGCTCGCTGACGGCGCTGCCGGTCATCGAAACCCAGGCCAACGACGTGTCGGCCTACATTCCGACCAACGTCATCTCGATCACCGACGGCCAGATCTTCCTGGAAACCGACCTGTTCTTCCAGGGCATTCGCCCCGCGGTGAACGTCGGTCTGTCGGTGTCGCGCGTCGGCTCCTCGGCACAGACGAAGGCCACCAAGAAGGTCGCCGGCAAGATCAAGGGCGAGCTCGCGCAGTACCGCGAAATGGCGGCGTTCGCGCAGTTCGGCTCCGACCTCGACGCCTCGACCCAGCGCCTGCTCAATCGCGGCTCGCGTCTGACCGAGCTCCTGAAGCAGCCGCAGTTCGCGCCGCTGAAGATGGAAGAGCAGGTCTGCGTGATCTGGGCCGGCACCAACGGCTATCTCGACCCGCTGCCGGTCAACAAGGTGCGCGCGTTCGAGGACGGTCTGTTGTCGCTGCTGCGCGGCAAGAACGTCGAGATCCTCAACGCGATCCGCGACAGCCGCGATCTCTCCGACGACACCGCCGCCAAGCTGAAGTCGGTGGTCGAAGGTTTCGCCAAGAGCTTCGCATAAGAGAACGGTCGCAAGGCCGGGCTTCTTGTCCCGGCCTTCCGTGCCTCACTGCATGGAAACGAAGACGTGGATGCCCGGGACACGCCCGGGCATGACGACTGGGATAGGCTAGCGGCTTGATCCAAGGGGTCGAACCGCCGGGGTGAACGAAGAATGGCGTCACTTAAAGACATGCGCGTCCGCATCGCCTCCACCAAGGCGACGCAGAAGATCACCAAGGCCATGCAGATGGTCGCGGCGTCCCGGTTGCGCCGCGCCCAGCAAGCGGCCGAGGCGGCGCGGCCCTATGCCGACAAGATGAGCGCGGTGATCTCCAACATCGCCAGCGCTGCCGCCGGTTCGCCCGGCGCCCCGGTGCTGCTGGCCGGCACCGGCAAGGATCAGGTTCACCTACTGCTGGTCTGCACCGGCGAGCGTGGTCTGTCCGGCGCGTTCAACTCCTCGATCGTGCGCCTCGCGCGCGAGCGCGCCCAGGCGCTGTTGGCGCAGGGCAAGGAAGTCAAATTCTTCTGCGTCGGCCGCAAGGGCTACGAGCAGCTCCGCCGCCTGTACGACAAGCAGATCGTCGAGCATCTCGACCTGCGCGGCGTTCGTCAGCTCGGCTTCGTCAACGCGGACGACATCGCCAAGAAGGTGCTGGCCCGCTTCGATAACGGCGAATTCGACGTCTGCACGCTGTTCTACGCGCAGTTCAAGTCGGTGATCGCCCAGGTCCCGACCGCGCAGCAGATCATTCCGCTGACCGTGGAAGAAAAGGCGGCGACCGCGCCGTCGACGTCCTACGACTATGAGCCGGAGGAAGACGAACTCCTCTCCGGCCTGTTGCCGCGGAACATCGCGGTGCAGATTTTCCGTGCGCTGCTGGAAAACAACGCCTCGTTCTATGGCGCGCAGATGAGCTCCATGGACAACGCCACCCGCAACGCCGGCGAAATGATCCGCAAGCAAACCCAGATCTACAACCGAACCCGTCAAGCCCAGATCACCAAGGAGCTGATCGAGATCATCTCCGGCGCCGAGGCGGTCTGACGCACGAACCAAACGACGGTCGTTCAAGTAAAGAATTTCGAAGGAGAGCTTCATGGCTACAGCAGCTACCCAGGTCGGTCGCGTCACCCAGGTCATGGGCGCCGTCGTCGACGTTCAGTTCGAAGGCCATCTGCCGGCCATTCTGAATTCGTTGGAAACCAGGAACGGCAACATCCGCCTCGTGCTGGAAGTTGCACAGCATCTCGGTGAGTCCACCGTGCGCACGATCGCGATGGACGTGACCGAAGGTCTGGTCCGCGGCCAGGAAGTGACCGACACCGGTCAGCCGATCTCGGTTCCGGTGGGTGCAGGCACGCTCGGGCGCATCATGAACGTGATCGGCGAGCCGATCGACGAAGCCGGTCCGATCCAGTCCGAAGGCATGCGCGCCATCCACCAGGAAGCGCCGAGCTACACCGACCAGTCGACCGAAGCTGAAATTCTCGTCACCGGCATCAAGGTCGTCGACTTGCTCGCGCCCTACGCCAAGGGCGGCAAGATCGGCCTGTTCGGCGGCGCCGGCGTCGGCAAGACCGTGCTGATTCAGGAGCTGATCAACAACGTCGCGAAGGCGCACGGTGGTTACTCCGTGTTCGCCGGCGTCGGCGAGCGTACCCGCGAGGGCAACGACCTCTATCACGAGTTCATCGAGTCCAAGGTCAACGCCGATCCGCATAATCCGGATCCGAGCGTCAAGTCGAAGTGCGCGCTGGTGTTCGGCCAGATGAACGAGCCGCCCGGCGCTCGCGCCCGCGTCGGCCTCACCGGTCTGACCGTCGCCGAGCACTTCCGCGACCAGGGCCAGGACGTGCTGTTCTTCGTCGACAACATCTTCCGCTTCACCCAAGCCGGCTCTGAAGTGTCGGCGCTGCTCGGTCGTATCCCGAGCGCCGTGGGTTACCAGCCGACGCTCGCCACCGACATGGGCGCGCTGCAGGAGCGCATCACCACCACGCAGAAGGGTTCGATCACCTCGGTGCAGGCCATTTACGTTCCGGCCGACGACTTGACCGACCCGGCGCCCGCGACCTCGTTCGCGCATTTGGACGCCACCACGGTGTTGAACCGCGCGATCTCGGAAAAGGGCATCTATCCGGCGGTGGACCCGCTCGACTCGACCTCGCGCATGCTCTCGCCGCTCGTCGTCGGCCAGGAGCACTACGACACCGCGCGTCAGGTCCAGCAGGTGCTGCAGCGCTACAAGTCGCTGCAGGACATCATCGCCATTCTCGGCATGGACGAGCTTTCGGAAGAGGACAAGCTGACGGTGGCCCGCGCCCGCAAGATTGAGCGCTTCCTGTCGCAGCCGTTCCACGTCGCCGAAATCTTCACCGGCTCGCCCGGCAAGTTCGTCGACCTCGCGGACACCATCAAGGGCTTCCGCGGCCTCTGCGAAGGCAAGTACGACCACCTGCCGGAAGCCGCCTTCTACATGGTCGGCACCATCGAAGAGGCGATCGAGAAGGGCAAGAAGCTGGCGGCCGAGGCGGCCTAAGCTGCGAAGGGCGAGCAGGGAGTAGCGAATAGTCGCGCCGCTCCCGCTCCATTCGCAATTCGCTACTCACCATTCGCAGGTTTCCAATGGCCACCTTCCACTTCGATCTCGTCTCGCCGGAAAAGCTCGCCTTCTCGGGCGAGGTCGACCAGGTCGATATCCCCGGCGTCGAAGGTGACTTCGGCGTGCTGGCGGGACACGCGCCGGTCGTGGCCGCGATCCGGCCCGGCATTCTCACCGTGACCACCGGCGGCAAGCACGAGAAGATCATCGTGCTCGGCGGTATCGCCGAAGTCTCCGAGAAGGGCCTGACCGTACTCGCCGACGTCGCGACCTCGCTGGCCGAGCTCGACCGCGCGCAGTTCGCCGCGACCATCTCGGAGATGGAAGAGGGCTTGAAGGAGCACGAAGGCAACGAGCTCGATCAAGCCATCGCCCGGCTCGACCACTTCAAGAGCATCCAGCAGCAGCTCAGCAGCACGGCGATGCACTAAGCCCCGGTGCACTGCGCCGGGGCCCGAACTGAAAATTCCTGAATAAGTTCAGCGCTCGTCACGGGAGTGGCGGGCGCTGAAACTTTGTTGCACGGCGCCGCCGATAGCGCCATTCTGCGCCCGCGAACTTTGTTCCGGGGGCCGACCGCAGATGAAACGCAAGATCGCAGCGATTTTCGCGGCCGATATTGCCGGTTACTCGCGACTGGTTGCGGAAGACGAAGAGGAGACGCTGCGGCGTCTCGCCGCCTATCGCGAGGTCGTCGATGATTTCATTGCCAGGGCGGGCGGACGCATCTTCAACACCGCGGGCGATGCCGTGCTTGCGGAATTTCCAAGCGCAGTCGATGCGGTGCGCTGCGCGATCGACATTCAGGAATCCCTGCGAACCCGCAACATGGCCTATCCGCCGAGCCGGCAGATGTCGTTCCGCATCGGTATCACCATCGGTGACGTGGTCGAGCGCGACGGCGATCTGCTCGGTGAAGGCGTCAATATCGCCGCCCGGCTCGAGGGCCTCGCCGAGGTCGGGGGCATCTGCGTCTCCCGCGCCGTGCACGAGCAGGTCGCCAACAAGCTGTCGGTGCAGTTCGCCGATATCGGCGCGCAGGAGGTCAAGAACATCCCGACGCCGGTGCACGCCTACATGGTGGCGATGCGGCGCGGGGACGGTAGCTACGCGACGCCGCAGATCAAGAAGGTGACGAAGGCTGAGGCCGCGCCGAACTGGATGTGGCCGCTGGTGGTCGGTGTCGTCTCCGTCGTCGCCATCGGCGTCGGCGGCTTCCTCTATTTCACCAAGCTCGAGACGACCAGGGCGCCGGCGGTTGCAGTGACCGCGCCAAGCCCAGCATCAAGTCCGATGCCCAACGCGGCTGCGGCAGCAGCGCCAAGCCCGTCATCCACCATGGCGGCGAAAGCGCCGATGCCCATGCCGGCACCATCGGCTTCACCGATGGCCGGCAAGTTTCCTGCCGACAGCGTCCCCTTCATCAACGAGCGCATCCGCAACTACCTGGCCGGCGACTATTCCGCTGCCGGCGACTACAAGGCGTTCGCACTCAATGTCGGCGGGTTCACCGGCGCGTCGTTGAATCAGCCGAACGAGGAAGCCGCGCGCAACGCCGCACTCGATCAGTGCCAGAAGCGCGCCGATGCCGCGCAGTCGCCGCGGCGTTGCGAGCTCTATGCAGTCGGCAACAATGTGGTCTACACGCACGGCAAACCGCCGATGCCGCCGCAACCGTTCGTCCGGCATGATGCCATGACCGAGCGCGCCTTCGCCTCGAAAGACTTTCCGATGGTGCGCGATCCCGCCAAGGTCCGGCTCGAGAACATGTTCGTGCCCGCGGCAAAATCCCGCGCGGTCGCGCTCGGCCCCGGCGGCCAATATTTCATGGTGATGGGCGCATCGTCCACCGACGATGCCGCGCGGCGTTCACTGGAATCGTGCGGTGCGATCGCCGGCGTCGCCTGCCTGGTCGTTGCGGTCGACGAGAATTTCGTCGTGCCGATCCCGACCCTGCTCCGGATCACCGGCTTCTTCCATGCGGCGTCGAACGCCTCGATCATCGCAGATGCGCGCGACGAGGTCGTGCGCAAGCTCGCCGACGGCATGGGCTGGAACGCCGTCGCGGTCGGCACCGCGGGCCGGCCGGGCCTCGGCCTCAAGGCCGCGGACGAGCAGACCGCCGTCAATTCCGCGCTCGCCGACTGCGCCAAGCGCGACAGCGACTGCCACCTCATCGCAATCGGCCCGTTCACGGTGGGACCGATCAACTAGGCTCACGCAAATTTCCGGGCAAAGTTCTCTAATGATTTCAACCCCGTTCTACTGTGCATGGGGTTGTTTTTCGCGTTTTTAGTTCGCGAACGGCGCAAACTGCTGCGCCACTGCGCTGTAGACGTGGCGGCGGAACGGCACCACGACATCGGGGACGCGGTCGAGCCGCTCCCAGCGCCAGGCGTCGAACTCGGCGGGCTGCCCGTTGCGCGGCGTCAGCGGATCGATCTCGTCATCCTTGCCGGTGAAGCGTAACGCGAACCATTTCTGGCGCTGGCCGCGGAATTTCGCCAGTCGATGTGTCTGCGGCCCGTCATATGGCGGGAATTCGTAAGTCAACCAGTCGGTCTCGCCGAGATAGGATGCGCTCTTGACGCTGGTCTCTTCCCAGAGCTCGCGCAGCGCGGCATCGCGCAAATCCTCGCCCTCGTCGACGCCGCCCTGCGGCATCTGCCAGTCCAGACCCGGCAGGATGATCTCGGGTCCGTCGCCCTTGAAGCGGTGCCCGATCAGCACGCGGCCATCGGCATTGAACAGCGCGATTCCGACATTGGGACGGTAGGGTTTTTCAGTGCTCACGCGTGGATCTCTCGTCGTCATTTCAGGCTGTGCATTAGAGCGTTTTCGAGCGAAGTGGATACCGGTTCGCGTCAAGAAAACGCGTCAAAATAAAAAACTAGAGCCCCGTCCCGATTCTATCGGAACGGAACTGGCTCTAGCATCAACCTGGAATGGCGACTTGAACTAATCCTGCGCCAGCGCGGAAAATTCCTTCACCACGCGCTCGTAGACCGGGCGCTTGAACGGGACGATCAGCCCGGTCAGGTTCTTCATCGGCTCCCAGCGCCAGCTCACGAACTCGGCCTTGTGACCGCCGCCGGGCTTTTCGACGTTGATCTCGCTATCCTTGCCGGTGAAGCGGACCGCGAACCATTTCTGGCGCTGACCGCGGTAGCGGCCCTTCCAGGTGCGCCCGGCGACCGTGCGCGGAATGTCGTAAGTGAGCCAGTCCGGAACTTCGCCGAGCCGCTCAACCGAACGCACGCTGGTCTCCTCATAGAGCTCGCGCTTGGCGGCCTCCCAATTGTCCTCGCCGGGATCGACGCCGCCCTGCGGCATCTGCCAGACATGGGTGTCGTCGACATGCTCGATGCCGCCAGCGCGGCGGCCGATGAACACCAGTCCGTCCTTGTTGAGCAACATCACGCCGACGCAGGTCCGGTAGGGCAGATCCTCGTAACGCGCCATTCCGCCAGACCTCTCGCATGCTGTCGGTAAGGCTTAAGCAGGCCCCGCGGGCCTGTACCATACCAATCCGTTGATTTAGCTGGATTTTGATTTCAGCATCGCGGTTGTCAATGGCACCAAAAGGATACCTCGGTCGCCCAATGTCTTGGTCCAGGCGCCGATGCGCTCGATCGAGACCGGGAGGGCGGAGGCGGTGCCCACGGCCACGCCGCGCTCGCGCGCCGCCGCTTCGAGCTTGGTCAGGGCGCGGTCGATCTCGGCCGGGGTCGGCACCGCGTCAATCGCGATATCGCCCTTGCCGAACGGCATCGCCTGGCTGCCGGCCGCTTGCGGCGCGATGCTGCGCGGCGAGGAGCCGTCGTCGAAGAAGCCGAGCCCGCGCTTGGCCGCCTCGCGGATGATCGGCTGCATCGCCGGCTCCGTCGCGATGAAGCGGGCGCCCATGAAATTGGTGAGGCCGGCATAGCCCTGCATCCGGCTCAAATGCCAGTACAGGCGGTCCATGTTCTGGTCGGCACTCAGCGAGGTCAGCAGCGTCTGCGGTCCCGGATCGTTGTCGGGGAAGTCATAGGGCTCCATCGGGATCTGGAGGAAGATCTCGTGGCGCTGGGCGCGGGCGCGCTCGGCGAGTTTTCCTGGATCGGACCCATAGGGCGTGAAGGCCAGCGTCACCGCCGCTGGCAACCGCATGATGGCATCGGTGGTCTTGGCGGCGCCGACGCCGAGGCCGCCGATCAGGATCGCGACCACCGGCATCTTGGCGGCCTTGGCGCGGTCGGCATCCGCCGCATAGACGTTGAACGGCTTCAGATCCCCGGAAACCGCGGGGATCATGCCATAGCGCGATTTCTCAAGAAGTTTTGGGTCGATCCCGGCCATGACGGGCGGCGGTGCGGAGGCCGCCGCCGTCTCGCTTTTGCCGGCGGCATCGCCGCCGATCACCACGTCGTGGCGCATGCCGGTGGAACCGTCGATCATGGTGACGGTCTTCTGCTCGCCCGCCTGCTTCGGTGCGTCCTTGGTCTCTTGCTTGCTTTCCTGCTTGCTGTCCTGGCCATGGCCGGCCGCGGCCGGCTTGTCGTCGCCAGCCTTGTCTGCGGCATTGGGTTCGCGGATCGCGAGCCGTGTCATTGGCTCGCCGCCGAGCGGATCCTTGTTGAAGATGGCGAAGCCGGCAAAGGTGACCAGGAACAGTCCGAGCAGGACCGCGAGCAGCTGCATGGCCGTGAACGGCAGCCGCAGCCGACGTTTCCGGCGCGGCTTGTCCCGTCCGAGCGGGGCGCTCAGATCATCGGCCGTTTCAGTCATGCGCGATCCCGAATCACTCAGCAATGACGATACCACGCCGGGGTCAAGCGGCGGCAGGCCGGGATAGGCCGGGGGATATCAGGAGTTCCAAGCAAAAAGGGCGGCTCCGGGAGCCGCCCTTTTCGTCAGATCGCGATGCGCCGACCTAGTTCGCCGCTTTGGGCTTGTCGGTCGTGGCCTTGTCGCCGCCCGGCGTGGGCGCCGCGGACGCGCTGTTCTTGATGCCGTGGAGCAGATCGTCGGCGAGCTTGAGCGCCTTGTCGTCCTTGGCGTCCGGCGGAACGTAGGACTGCGAGCCGGTCTTCTCGTCGCCGTCGTTCTTGAGATGGCCGCGCAGCGAAGCTTCGCCCTTGGTGTCGGTACGCGACTTCAGCTCGTCCGGCACGTCCTGCAGCACTTCGATGTCGGGCACGATGCCCTTGGCCTGGATCGACTTGCCCGACGGCGTGTAATAGCGCGCCGTGGTCAGACGCAGCGCGCCGTTGCCGGAGCCGAGCGGAATGATGGTCTGCACCGAGCCCTTGCCGAACGAGCGTGTGCCGACGATGGTCGCACGCTTGTGGTCCTGCAGCGCGCCGGCGACGATCTCCGACGCCGAAGCCGAGCCGCCGTTGACCAGCACGATGACCGGCTTGCCCTTGGTGAGGTCGCCCGTATGCGCGGTACGGCGCTGGGTCTCCTCGGCATTGCGGCCGCGGGTCGAGACGATCTCGCCCTTCTCCAGGAAGGAGTCGGAGACGGTGACCGCTTCCTCGAGCAGGCCGCCCGGGTTGTTGCGGAGGTCGATGACGTAGCCCTTCAGCTTGTCGCCGATCTGATTCGAGAGGTTGGCGACCTCGCGCTTCAGGCCTTCGGTGGTTTGCTCGTTGAAGGTGGTGATGCGGATATAGGCGATGTCGTCGGCCTCGACGCGGGCGCGCACCGAACGGACGCGGATGTTGTCGCGCACCAGCGTGACGTCGATCGGATTGTCCTGGCCCTTGCGGATGATCTTCAGCTTGATCTTGGTGTTGACCGGGCCGCGCATCTTCTCGACCGCCTGGTTCAGGGTCAGGCCCTGCACCGCCTCGTCGTCGAGATTGGTGATGATGTCGTTGGCCATGACACCGGCGCGCGAGGCCGGGGTGTCGTCGATCGGCGAGACCACCTTGATCAGGCCGTCTTCCATCGTGACTTCGATGCCGAGGCCGCCGAACTCACCGCGGGTCTGCACCTGCATGTCGCGGAAGCTCTTGGCGTCCATGTAGCTCGAATGCGGATCGAGACCGGTAAGCATGCCGCTGATCGCGGATTCGATCAGCTTGGTGTCGTCGGGCTTCTCGACATAGTCCGAGCGCACGCGCTCGAACACGTCGCCGAACAAATTGAGCTGGCGATAGGTGTCCGCAGTGGCGGCTCGCGCGCTGGAGCCCATGAAGACCGCGCGCGGTTGCGTCACGAACAGCGTCAGCGCCGCACCGGTGGCCGCGCTGAGGAGGATAACTGAAGTCTTGCGCATCATCCGCGAACCTTCTCGCCTTCATTTGCGGCCCACCATGGGCCTGGATCGATTGGAGTGCCGTCTTTGCGGAACTCGACATAGAGCACAGGTTGACTCGCGTTCGTGGCGAGAATGGAGGCGACTTGAGAGGTCGACCCCATGGTCGCGACAGGCTCCCCCGTGAGCACGAATTGTCCGATGTTGACCGAAATGCGCTCCATCCCGGCGATCAGCACATGATACCCGCCCCCGGCATTGAGGATCAAGAGTTGTCCATAGCTGCGGAACGGGCCGGCATAGACCACCCAGCCATCACACGGCGTCGTGACCTGGGAGCCGGGCCGCGTCGCCAGCGAAATGCCCTTCTGGACCCCGCCGAGCCCGTCCGAACCGCCGAAATCCCTGATCTTGTTACCGTTAACCGGCAGAGGCAGGAGGCCCTTGGCCGCGGCGAAGGCCATCGCAGGGGTGGTGCGGGAACGATCCTTGAATGTGCCGGGGCCGGTCTTGGCGCTGGCGGCCGCGTTTGCAGCCGCCTTGGCCTCGGCCTGCTTGGCGGCCTCAGCTGCTTTCTCGGCCGCCTTGGCGGCGCTTTGCAGATCCTGCTCCATCTTGGCGATCAGCCCCTGGAGATCGCCGACCTGTCTTGAGAGCGCAACGGCGCGCGCGTTCTCGGCGTCGAGGTCCTTTTCGCGCGACGCCTGCTGACGCTGCCGTTCGTCGACCAGAGCCGCGAGCCGGGTCTGGTCGTTGCGCACCTTGTCGCGGTCGGAGGCAAGCTGGTCGCGCTCGGTCGCGATGGTCTTGCGCAAGGCCACGAGCTCGCCGAGCTCGCCCGCGATCTTCTCGGCACGGCCGCGCAACTCCGGCACCACGGCACCGAGCAGCATCGCCGTGCGCAGCGATTGCAGGGCATCCTCGGGCCGTACCAGAAGTGCCGGCGGCGTCCGCCTTCCGGCGCGCTGCAAGGCCGCCAGCACCTCGACGATGTCGGCGCGGCGTGAATCGAGCGAGCTGCGCATCGCCTGTTCGCGGCCGTTCAGCGATCGCAGCCGCGCTTCGGCCTCGTCGATCTTGGTCTCGACGGTGCGCACATTGGCGGCGGTGTCGATCAACTGTTGATTGAGCTGGGTGCGGTCCTGGCCGAGCGAGGTGATCTCGGCCTTGAGCTTGGCCTGCGCTTCCTCAGCGCTCTTCTTGCTGGCGCGCGCGGCTTCGAGCTCCTGCTCGCGCTGCTTGATCGCATCGGGCGCTACGGCCGCAGTCTGCGGTGCAGGCGTCTGAGCTTGCGCGAGGCTTGCGCCGGCAACGCCGGCGATCAGCAGCAGGTTGAAAATCGGCGCTCGCATCGCTTTAAGCAAAGGTGCTCGTTGTGGCGCGGATCACGCGCGGTGATAGGGGTGGCCCGCCAGAATGGTGGCGGCCCGATAAAGCTGTTCCAGAAGCATGACGCGGACCATTTGATGCGGCCAGGTCGCAGAGCCGAACGCGATCACGAGCTTGGCCTTACGGCGCAATTCGGGCGAAAGTCCGTCCGCCCCTCCGATCATGAAGATAGTATGACCGGCACCCTCGTCGCGCCAGCGCCCGAGATGCCGTGCGAATACGGTCGAATCCAGATTCTGGCCGCGCTCGTCCAGCGCCACCAGCACCGACTTTTCGGGAATATGGGCGGAGATCGCCGCGGCCTCTTCGGCCATCCGCGTCGCCGTATCGCGCGCGCGGCTTTCGGGCAATTCGTGGATGGCGAGCTCGCGGAATCCGAGCTTGCGGCCGGCCTCGTCGAACCGCTCGAAATAGCGCTCGGCAAGCTCCCGTTCGGGGCCCTGCTTCAGCCGGCCCACCGCAATGACGGCTATGCGCATGATATGTTCAGGGTCGCGTTTTCTGGACCGCGCGCGATCTGCGCGCGCACGACGCTAGCATGCGCGTCAGCCGATTCGAAATCGGCCAGCAGCCTCTCAGATCGCCTTCGCCGCCCCTGGGCCCTGCGTGTACAATCTCTCGAGACTGTAGAACTCGCGGACCTCGGGTCTGAACACGTGCACGATCACATCGCCGGAATCGATCAGCACCCAGTCGCAATTGGGCAAGCCCTCGACGTGGATGTTCTTGATGCCGTTTTCCTTGAGGCCTTTGGCGACGTTCTCCGCGATCGCGCCGACGTGCCGGTTCACCCGGCCGGTGGTGACGATCATGTAGTCGGAGTAGGCCGATTTGCCGCGAAGGTCGATGGTCACAGTCTCTTCCGCCTTCATGTCGTCGAGGCGGGAGAGGATCAGGCTCAGCGTCTTGTCGGCGTCGGGTTGCGCCTTCAAGGCCGCAGCTTTGGTCGATGTTTTACGCGTCGGCTTGGCAACCTTGGGTAAAACAGACTTCGGTGAAGCCGTCTTGGGTGAGGCTGTCTTGGACAATACAGATGTGGTCAGGGACCATTCCTTTCACTGTATCGCGAACGCCGAATCCGGCGCCCACTGGTTACACTACATCATGTGGGGTTAAGGGTTTCAATATGCCAGAGAGCCCGAAGACCGCATGGCGTTCGCACAATCTGACTCACTTCGTACCTTTCCAGCTTCCGTCCGGGTTCCGTAAGCCGGTCGACGAGAGATTCAGCTTCATTCCGGTCAGGAACACCCAGGCTGGCGCGGGCCGGTCCGCGAGCAAGGCGGCCTCATTCTCCGGCATCCGATAGCGCCTGAGCGCCTGGGCGGCGGGAGAGGCGAGGGCGCGAAAACTCTGCGGCGGACGGTCGATGACCGCGATCGGCACCTGGTCGGCGATGCGCCGCCAGTGCTGCCAACGATGGAATTGAGCGAGGTTGTCGGCGCCCATGATCCAGACAAAGCGCAAGCCCGAGAGGCGGCGGCGCAAGGTGTTGATCGTATCGATGGTATAGCGCGTGCGAATGACGGATTCGAGACAGCTCACCTCGATCCTGGGATCGTCGGCCATTTCGCGCGCCGCCTGCATGCGCGCGCCGAGCTCATGCAGCGCGCCGTTCTCCTTCAGCGGATTGCCTGGCGTCACCAGCCACCACACGCGATCGAGCTGGAGTCGTTTCAGCGCGAACTGGCTGATCGCGCGATGGGCCTGGTGCGGCGGGTTGAACGAGCCGCCGAGCAGGCCGATGCGCATGCCCGAGGTATGGGTCGGTATGGCCTGCGCGAAGAAACGTGGCGCGACGAAATTGTTGCTCAATGCCCCGCGCCCTGCGTCGTCTACGGCCGCGTCTGCCCGGTGCCGTGAACGCGATATTTGAAGCTCGTCAGCTGCTCGGCGCCAACCGGGCCGCGGGCGTGGAATCTGCCGGTGGCAATGCCGATCTCGGCACCGAAGCCGAACTCGCCGCCGTCGGCGAACTGCGTCGAGGCGTTGTGCAGCACGATCGCGGAATCGACCTCGCTCAGGAATTTTTTCGCAGCGGTCTCGTCGGCGCTCACGATCGCATCGGTATGGTGCGAACCGTGATTTTGGATATGCGCGATCGCGCCGTCGACGCCGTTCACCACCTTCGCTGCGATGATCGCATCGAGATATTCGGTGTCCCAATCGTCCGCGCTCGCGGGTTTGACGCGCGCATCGATCTTTTGCACGGCGTCGTCGCCACGCACTTCGCAGCCGGCCTCGATTAGCATCTCAACCAGCGGCTTGAGGTTTTTACCGGCTGCGGCGCGATCGACCAGCAGCGTCTCGGCGGCGCCGCAGACGCCGGTGCGGCGCATCTTGGCGTTGAGCACGATCGATTTCGCCATGGCGAGGTCGGCGCTGCCGTCGACGTAAATGTGGTTGACGCCTTCGAGATGCGCGAACACCGGCACGCGCGCTTCCTGCTCGACGCGCGCGACGAGGCTCTTGCCTCCGCGCGGCACGATCACGTCGATGGCGCCATTCAATCCCGACAGCATCTGGCCTACCGCCGCGCGGTCGCGCGTCGGCACCAGCGTGATGGCAGCCTCGGGAAGGCCCGCTTCGCGCAGGCCCTGCACCAGGCAGTCATGGATCGCGCGGCAGGAGCGGAAACTGTCGGAGCCGCCGCGGAGGATCACGGCATTGCCCGACTTCAGGCACAGCACACCGGCGTCCGCCGCAACGTTCGGCCGGCTCTCGAAGATCACGCCGACGACGCCGAGCGGCACGCGCACGCGCTCGATGGTCATGCCGTTCGGCCGTTGCCAGCTCTCGGTGACGATGCCGACGGGATCGGCAATGCCGCGCACGATGCCGATGCCCTCGGCCATGCCCTCCACCCGCGCCGGCGTCAGCGTCAGGCGGTCGATGAAGGACGAGGTGGCGTTGCCGGAGGCGCGGGCCTCGGTGACGTCCTCGGCATTGGCGGCGAGGATCGCGGCGGCATTGTTGCGGATCGCCCGCGCCATGGCCTCGAGCGCCCGGTTCTTCTGCTCCGGCGGCGCCAGCGCCAGCACGCGCGCGGCAGCGCGGGCACGGGTACCGAGATCGGTCATCAGCGCCTGAAGATCGGCATTGCCGTCGACGGCTTTGAGGGGGGCGGCCATGGGAGTTTCAACCTTCTGCTAAGGCAGTGTCCTAGCACGGAAATCCCGCTTTTGCGAAGGGTCGGCAGGGTATGGCAGGGCTTCACGTGCCGGACGGCAGCTCGATCAATGGCCCAGCTCCGGCGTCATGGCCGGGCTTGACCGGCCATCCACGCCTCGGCCGGCGCCTACTCGGATGCCCTAGCGGCTACCCGCCCACCACCAGATCATCCCGGTGGATCATCTCGGACCGCCCGCTGATGCCGAGGATGGCCATGACATCCGGGGAGGAGCGGCCCTTGATCCGCTCGGCATCGTCGGCGTCGTAGGCGATCAGGCCGCGGCCGACCTCGCTGGTGTCGGGGCCGCGCACGATCACGGCGTCGCCGCGGGCGAACTGGCCCTCGACCTTGATCACGCCGGCCGGCAGCAGGCTGGCGCCGGCGCGCAGGGCCGCGACCGCGCCGGCGTCGATCGTCAGCGTACCCTTCGGCTCAAGCGAGCCCGCGATCCAGCGTTTTCGCGAGGTGATGGGATTGGCCGGCGTCAGGAACCAGGTGCAGCGGCCGCCATCGGCGATCGCCTGCAACGGATGCTCGATCTTGCCCGAGGCGATCAGCATATGCGTGCCGCCGGTGGTCGCGATCTTGGCAGCTTCGACCTTGGTGCGCATGCCGCCGCGCGACAGCTCGGACTCGGCGTCGCCTGCCACAGCCTCGATCTCGGAGGAGATGCTGTCGACGACGGGAATGAGCCTGGCGTTCGGGTTGTTCTTCGGCGGGGCGTCGTAGAGCCCGTCGATGTCGGACAGCAGCACCAGCAGGTCGGCGCTGGCCATGGTGGCGACGCGCGCGGCGAGGCGGTCGTTGTCGCCGTAGCGGATCTCGTTGGTGGCGACCGTGTCGTTCTCGTTGATCACGGGGATCGCGCGCCACTCCAGCAGCTTGCCGATAGTGGAGCGCGCGTTGAGATAGCGGCGGCGCTCCTCGGTGTCCTGCAGCGTCACCAGGATCTGGCCGGCGCCGATGCCGTGGGCGCCAAGCACCTCCGACCAGATGCGGGCGAGCGCGATCTGACCGACGGCGGCGGCTGCCTGACTCTCCTCCAGCTTCAGCGGGCCGCGCGGCAATTTCAGGCGGCTGCGGCCGAGCGCGATCGAGCCGGAGGAGACGACGAGCACGTCACGCCCCTCGCGATGCAGCTTGGCCATGTCGTCGGCGAGCGCGGCAAGCCAGGACGCGCGCACCTCGCCCTTGTCGGAATCGACCAGCAGCGCGGAGCCGACCTTGACGACGATGCGGCGGAATTGACTGAGTTCGGGGCTGGCCATGTGTGCAAGTGCTGGCGCGTGTGACGGATTGCTCTGCATCGGACACGGCGGAGCGAGAGCGGCGCCGATGAGGCCCTGCTTTTGCAGCAGGACGATGGCCCGCGCAAGGCGCCGGCATGCTAAAGGATGAACGCCGGGTTGCCCCGGGCGGCCGTCCGGCTCTCATGCTGCCAACCATAACGGTGGAGGAAACCCATGGATCGCCGCAAATTCATGGTCCGGTGTCTGAGCCTGCCGCTGCTGGCGCAGGTGGGAGCGACGCGCGCACAGGCTGGGCTCACCAAGATCATCTTCCCGTTCGCGGCCGGCGCGGGCGGCGACACGCTGTGCCGGCTGAACGCGCAGGAGATGGCGCCGGCACTGCAGCGGACCATCGTGGTCGAGAACCGCACCGGCGGTGACGGCCTGATCGGCATCAAGGCGGTGAAGGGGGGAAGCCCCGACGGCAGCATGGTGCTGGTGACGACCGGACCCACGATGTACCTGCTGCCGATGGTCGAGACGATTCCGAGCTTCGATGCTGCAAAGGATTTCGTCCCGGTCTCGCTGCTGGCGCGCTTTGAATTTGCGCTGGTGATCAGCCCGGCGGTCGACGCTGTGGATTTCAAGTCGTTCGCGGCCTGGCTGAAGGCACATCCGGACAGGACCTCGTTCGGCGTACCCAGCAGCGGCACCATTCCGCATTTCATGGGCTCGAAGCTGGAGAAGGACCTCGGCATTCCCTTGAGCCGCGTGCCCTATCGCGGCAGCGCAGCTATCCTCAACGACCTCGTCGGCGGCCATGTTCCGTTCGGGATCACCACGCTGGCCGACGCGCTTGCGCAGCATCGCGCCAAGGGCGTGAAGATCATCGCGGTGAGCAGCGCGGAACGTTCGCCCTTTGCCTCAGAGGTGCCGACCTTGAAAGAGAGCGGCATCGATCTCGTCGCCGACGCCTGGTACGGCATGTGGCTTCCCGCCGGCAGCTCGCCGGAATTCGCAAGCAAGCTCGGCGCGGCCGCAAGCGCCGCGCTCGCCAAGCCCGAGGTGAAGGAGAAGCTCACCGCGATCGGTCTGATCCCGGTGGGCAGCAGCGCGGAAGGTCTGACCAAGGAGCTCGCCGCCAACACCGCGTTCTGGCAGCCGGTCGTGAAGGCGACGGGGTACAAGATCGAGAATTAGTTTCTGTTTGCGCTCCGCTCTCCGCCGTCATGGCCGGGCTTGTCCCGGCCATCCACGTGCACCGCCACCTAACGCAAGACGTGGATGCCCGGGTCAAGCCCGGGCATGACGAGCTGAGAGAGGCTCTTTCCGCTCACTCACAGCTTCGCGCGCTGCGCGATCCCGTCCTTGATCGACGCCAGCTCCGCTTCGTCCCAAACACCGATCAAAATCCCGCCCTTCACCTGGAGCTGGTTGTCGGCATAGGCGGCGATTTTCTCGCGCGGCGTCGTGATGTGGTCGTTGGGATGCAGCGCCCAGTCGAACAGCTCGGCCTGCAGTCGAGCGATGACGCCGGCGCACTCGGGATCGTCGCCGCGATCCAGAAACTCTTCCGGATCGGTTTCGAGGTCGTACAGCATCGGGAGGAAGCCTGAGGCGTGGATGTATTTCCAGCGGCCGTCGAACACCATGAACAGGCGACAGCGTTCGATCGGCTGATTCAGCTTCAGCCGCACGTCCTGCATGACATAGTCGTATTCGGAGAACGCCACCTTGCGCCAATCCGGCGGACTCTCGCCGCGCAGCAGCGGCAGCAGCGAGCGTCCCTCGAGGATATGGCCCGGCACCTTGCCGCCGAAATAGTCGACGAAGGTCGGCGCGAGATCGATGGCTTCGACCAGCGCATCGTTGCGCGTGCCACGCGTCGCATCCGCCTCCTTCGAGGGATCGATGATGATGAGCGGGATCTTCGCCGACTGCTCGTGGAACAGATCCTTCTCGCCCATCCAGTGATCGCCGAGATAGTCGCCGTGATCGGAGGTGAACACGATCATGGTGGTGTCCAGCAGGTCGCGCTCCTCCAGGAACTTCATCAGCACGCCCATCTGGGCGTCGATCTGGGTGATCAGGCCCATATAGGTCGGGATCACCTTCTCGCGGGCATCGTCGCGCGCCATGTTGCGGGAGTAGCGCATGTCCATATAGGCGCCGAACACCGGATGCGGGTTCTGCCGCTCGCGCTCGGAGCGGATCACCGGGATCATGTCCGATGTCGAATACATGCTGGCGTAGGGTTCGGGCGCGATGTAGGGCCAGTGCGGCTTGATGTAGGACAGATGCAGGCACCACGGCCTGCCGTCGGTCTCGGCCTCGCCGATGAAATCCATGGCGCGTCGCGTCATGTAGGGCGTCTCGGAATGCTCGTCCGGCACGCGCGCGGCCTTGTCGGCATGCACGAGCAGCCAGCCGTTCTGGAGCGAGCCGTCCTCGGCCGCGCCTGAATTGGCCCAATGCTCCCAGGGATTGGGCGCATCAAAGCCCTGCTGGCGCAGATATTCGTCGTATTTCGGACGCGGCCGCCCCGTGGGATGCAGGCCGTCGTCACGCTCATAGGGCTCAAACCCGCATTCGGCGACGTGCACGCCGATCATCGATTCCGGCGGGATGCCGAGCGCCTTCATGCCTTCGAGATCGGGCGCCATGTGGGTCTTGCCGACCAGCACGTAGCGCACGCCGAGCTTCTTGAGGTGATCGCCGAGGGTGGGCTCGCCGACCCGCAACGGCCAGCCGTTCCAGTGCGAGCCGTGCGAGCGCATGTAGCGCCCGGTGTAGAACGACATCCGCGAGGGGCCGCAGATCGGCGACTGCACATAGGCCTTGCTGAAGAGCACGCCGCGCTTCGCCATGGCGTCGATGTTCGGTGTCTTCAGCGTGGGATGGCCGGTGCAGCCGAGATAGTCATAGCGAAGCTGGTCGCACATGATCCAGAGAACGTTCTTCGCGCGCGCCATGCGTGATCCCTGCCGTTTCTTGATTGTGGGATGCTGCGCTATCGAGGGCGCGAAGACAAGCTATCAGCGATGCACGCGTCTGCGGCCGTACACTCCAGCGTCGTCCCGGCCTTCGCCGGGACGACGAAAAATCAAACCGACCACGGCTCCGCTTCGGCCGCGCTCTTCGCTTTCGCAGACACCGGGCTCTCGCCGATCACATCCGCAAGAGAGCGCAACGCTTCCTGCACGCCGTCACCGGTGACGGCGGAGAGCAGCAGCGGCGTCTTCTTGGCGGCGCGCTTCAGCCGCTCCTTCTGCTTCTTCAACTCGTCCGGCTCGATCGCGTCGATCTTGTTCAGCGCGACGATCTCGATCTTGTCGGTGAGCTGCCCGGCATAGGCGTCCAGCTCCGTTCGCACCGTCTTGTAGGCCTTGCCGGCGTGCTCGCAGGTCGCATCGATGAGATGCAGCAGCACGCGGCAGCGCTCGACATGGGCGAGGAAGCGGTCGCCGAGACCGACGCCTTCATGCGCGCCTTCGATCAGGCCGGGGATGTCCGCCAACACGAATTCGCGGCCGTCGGCATTCACGACGCCGAGCTGCGGATGCAGCGTGGTGAAGGGATAGTCGGCGATCTTCGGCTTGGCCGCGCTGACCTTGGCAAGGAAGGTCGATTTGCCGGCATTGGGCAGGCCGACGAGGCCGGCATCCGCGATCAGCTTCAACCGCAGCCAGATCCAGCGCTCCTCCCCGGGCTGGCCGGGATTGGCATTGCGCGGCGCGCGATTGGTCGAGGTCTTGAAATGCGCGTTGCCGAAGCCGCCATTGCCGCCCTCGGCCAGCACGAACTTTTCGCCGACAGTGGTGAAATCGTGGATCATGGTCTCGCGATCTTCATCGAAGATCTGCGTGCCGATGGGGACCTTCAGCACGATCGACTTGCCATTGGCGCCGTGGCGGTCCGAGCCCGAGCCGTTCTCGCCCTTCTGGGCCTTGAAGTGCTGCTGGTAGCGATAGTCGATCAGCGTGTTCAGCCCGTCGGCGACCTCGATGATGACATTGCCGCCGCGGCCACCATTGCCGCCGGAGGGGCCGCCGAATTCAATGAATTTTTCGCGGCGGAACGCCACGCAGCCGTTTCCGCCGTCGCCGGAGCGGATATAGACCTTTGCTTCGTCTAGGAATTTCATGGGCCATAGGTAGGCCAGCCGGTCCCGCGCGGCAACCCGGATGGACCCGCAAATCGGCCGAAACCCGGCGATTTGTGGCCTTGCTTAACCAGCTGGCCGGCGCCGGATCAGGAATTTCTGCGTGCCCTCCAGCACCAGCTCCTTGCGCTGGTTGAACACGGTGCTTTTGAGCGTCACCACGCCGGTCGAGCGTCCCGGCACCAGCTCGGTGACCTCGAGCGCGGGATAGATTGTGTCGTCGGCGAAGACAGGTTTGAGGAACCGGCTGGATTGCTCGAGGAAGCCGACCAGGGAGTCCTCGACCATGAACGGAAACAGGCCGGCGCCGGGCGCGGTGTGGATCAGCGTCTGGAAACCGTGGGCGAGCAGATGCGGCATGCCGCGGCTGCGGCAATACTCCACGTCGTAATGCACCGGATGCGTGTCGCCGCTCGCGGTCTGGAAGGCCGCGAACACCGCCGTCGTCTGCGTGCGGCTCGGCAGCACGAAGCGCTCGCCGACCACGAAATCCTCAAACCAGCGTTGCGCGGGGATCATGCGATGCCGGGCCGGGTCGAAGTCGGTCATGGCTAAGCTCTTTCCTGGCTCTCTTGTGAGACACCTGTCGCTACCGCGACGCGGAGAGTGCGACAATCCGTTCAATTCGTCCAACGCGGGCTTGTCGTGACGGCCTGCGTCATTACAACGGCGCTCGATGCCCCTGTTCAAGAATCTATCGGCCTATGACGAACGCTCGGCGCGCCTTGCCGGGATTGCGCTCATGGTGCTGTCGATCTTCATGTTCTCGTTTGGCGATGCCATGGGCAAGTTCCTGGTCGGGACTTATTCGGTGGGGCAGCTGCTGTTCCTGCGCGCCTGCGCGGCGCTGCTGCTGCTGTCGCCGTTGGTCTGGCGGCAGCGTCACCAGTTCCTGCATCTGGAGCGGCCGGGTCTCCAGCTCTTTCGCGTCGTGCTGTCGACGCTGGAAGTGGCGGCCTTCTTCCTTGCGACGGTCTACCTGCCGCTCGCCGACGTCATCACCTATTATCTCGCCGGGCCCATTTTCGTCACCGCGATGTCGGCGATCTTTCTCGGCGAGAAGGTCGGCTGGCGGCGCTGGACGGCGATCCTGATCGGCTTCTGCGGCGTCCTGATCGCGCTGCGGCCCTCGGCACAGACGGTGAGCCTGCCGGCGCTGATCGCGCTTGGCGGCAGTCTTTCTTTCGCAACGCTGATGTTGATCACGCGCAGCCTGCGCAAGACGCCCGATATCGTGATGGCGTCGTCGCAATTCGTCGGCACGTTCTTGCTGGGCGCTGTGCTGTCGGCGTTCCACTGGGTGCCGCCGACATCGGGCAGCCTCGTGATCTTCGCGCTGGCGGGATGCGTCTCGGTCACGGCGCTGTTCTGCGTCAACCGCTCGCTCAAGCTCGCGCCGGCCAGCGTCGTCGTGCCCTATCAATATTCGATGATCGTCTGGGCGGTGATCTTCGGCTTCGTCGTGTTCGGCGACGTGCCCGAAATCGCCACCATCGTCGGCGCCGCCATCATCATCGCCGCCGGGTTCTATATTTATCTGCGTGAGCGCGATCTCGGACGCAGGGACGCGGATGTGAATCCGCCAGCGTGATTACAGCGGAATAAATTCGAGCGTCGTCCTGGCTTTCACCAGGACGACAGTTTGAGCCGCCTCCGCCCTACCTCACCCTTCGCGCGCTGCTCCAGCTCTTCAGCGACGCCCACACGCCGCGCGAGAGACGGAAGCAGTCGACGGGCGTGGACGAGCCCAGCGCCAGGAAGCGATGCAGCTGGACGCCGCTCCACTGGAAGCCGCACTTCTCCAGCACGTTGCGCGAGGCCGGGTTGGTGACGCGCGCGCCTGCATAGAGATGATCGTCCTCGAACTCCTCGAAGAAGAAGTCGATCGCGCCGCGTGCGGCCTCGGTGGCAAAGCCCCGGCCCCAATGCTCGACGCCGAGCCAATAGCCGAGCTCGGCGTTGTCGGGCGTCGAGCGGTCGATGCCGACCATGCCGATGGGGCCGCTGTCATGCTCGATCAGGAACACCGTCTCGCTGCCGGGCAGGGCGCTGGCGCGGATGAAGGCGATGGCGTCGTCCTGCGAATAGGGATGCGGAAGGCGCCTTGTGTTTTCGGCGACGCGACGGTCGTTGGCGAGGAGGGCGATGGTCCTGACATCGGCGAGGGTCGGCCGCCGCAAGGTCAGCCGCTCGGTGGCGACGACGCTGGGTCTCGCCTCCCGCAAGGTCACGCTCGAAAAATCCTGCAACATGTCCGGCTCCGTCGAAGTCACTAAAGTGAAAAGTGAGCACGCAAACGAAAGGGGAGGCCGGTTTCCCGCCTCCCCTGGAGCCTTCGATCTGTGATCTCAAGGACTCCGCCGGTTCGGTCTGGGACCCGGCGGACTCCAAATTTGATCCACCGTCTATTCAGCCGCCTCTGCGAGCGGGAGCACCGAGATGAAGGTGCGGCCGTTGGCTTTGGCCTGGAACGTTACGCGGCCCTCGATCTTGGCGAACAAGGTGTGGTCCGTGCCCATGCCGACATTAAGGCCGGGATGCCAGGTGGTGCCGCGCTGACGCGCAATGATGTTGCCGGGAATCACAACTTCCCCGCCGAACGCCTTGATACCGAGGCGCTTGCCCTTGGAATCGCGACCGTTGCGCGATGAACCGCCTGCTTTTTTGTGAGCCATGGCTCGTCTCCGAAATTCTACGTATTTCTAGATCAATTCCTTGACGGAATCATTTCACAATTTCTCACGCATCACTTCGTGACGGCGCGTGATCAAATTATGCGGCGGCCTCTTCGGTCGTGGTCTCTGGCTTGGCGACCTTCTCCCGCTTCGGACGCGGCCCCTTGGTGGGCTTGGCGCCGTCCGTCAGGATCTCCGAGATGCGCAGCACGGTGATCTCGTCGCGATAGCCGCGCTTGCGGCGCGAATTCTTGCGGCGGCGCTTCTTGAAAGCGATGACCTTGGGACCGCGCTTGTGGTCGAGCACCTCGACCGCAACGGACGCGCCGGCGACCGTGGGCAGACCCAGGATCGGCGTGTCGCCGCCGACCAGGAGAACTTCATTGAGCTGCACGATCGAGCCGACTTCGCCTTCGATCTTGCCTACTTCCAGGACATCATCCGGAACGACGCGGTACTGCCGGCCGCCGGTTTTGATGACTGCGAACATCGTTGTTTTCCTTCGTGTTCATTCCCGGCCTCGCGACATATTGTCGGGGCCGGCTTTTTGTCAGTCGTTATGGGTTTATGCGAGTTTTGTGCGGGCGGGAGTTATCCCTTTGAAAACCCACGTAAAAACAAGCGGCGCGAGAAACGCCCCGCGCCGGTTGCGGGATTTATAGCCGCTGATCCCCCGGAGTCAAGGAAAAGCCGGCGAAAACGGCCGGATTTGAAGCATTTGGGCCCGATCCGGCCCGCAGGCGAATTTCGGACCGCGCCGCAACCAACAGGTTCCCCCGCCGTTGTCCCGGCGAATTCAGTCACACGGGCAAGGGGCTTACCATGGCAACAGACGAGCTGGTCAAGACGACGACGGGCATCGCTCATCACGGCGCGGAGCGGCTGCCGTCGGTGGATATCGACAGCTTCAACATCGAGATGAAGGACGAGGATGGCTTCATCGGCGACCGCGCCAGCAAGGGCGCGTTCCGCGAGATCCTCGAGCGCTGGCGCAAGCCGCTGCGCAAGTCCGGCGAGGACCCGTTCGGCAAGGAGCCGTCGGACGAGATCAGCAAGAAGACGCTGGACGCCATCCTGGTCGGCGACGACACCGAGGCCTGGGCGGTGGTGCATAGCGCCATCGAGGACTTCGCCCAGGAGCTCGCTTACGTCACCCGCCGCTTCCTCAAGTCCAAGGCCTGGGCCAAGACCGAGCGCATCGTGGTCGGCGGCGGTTTTCGCGATTCCCGGCTCGGCGAGCTCGCGATCGCGCGCACCGAGATTATCCTCATCGCCGAGGGCTTCAAGATCGACATGCTGCCGATCCGCCATCATCCCGACGAGGCCGGCCTGATCGGCGCGCTGCATTTGGCGCCGTCGTGGATCTTCGAGGCCCATGACAGCATCCTCGCCGTCGATATCGGCGGCACCAACATCCGCTGCGGCCTGGTTGAGACCAGCTGGAAAAAGGCAAAAGACCTGTCGAAAGCCAAGGTCGTGAAGTCCGAGCTGTGGCGTCATGCCGACGACGAGCCGACGCGCGAAGGCGCGGTGAAGCGGCTGACGAAGATGCTGAAGGGGCTGATCACCGAGGCCGAGAAGGAAGGCTACAAGCTGGCGCCGTTCATCGGCATCGCCTGTCCCGGCGTGATCAACGCGGACGGCTCCATCGAGAAAGGCGCACAGAACCTGCCGGGCAATTGGGAGAGCAGCAAGTTCAACCTGCCGGCGAGCCTGCTCGAGGGCATTCCGCAGATCGGCGAGCACGACACCGCGATCCTGATGCACAATGACGGCGTGGTTCAGGGCCTCTCCGAGGTGCCGTTCATGCAGGACGTCGATCGCTGGGGCGTGCTCACCATCGGCACCGGCCTCGGCAATGCCCGCTTCACCAACCGCCGCAAGGACAACGGCAAGGACAAAGACAAAGACCGCGATTCTACGGAGAACGGGAAGAAAAAGGCCAAGTCCGACAAGGAGTAACCTTGACTGGTTAGGTTAAGGACCGGATTGCGTTGCGGTGCACCGCCCGCACGCTACGGTCGAAACCGTCGCCTCACCTGGCCGGCGAAGCCGCCCTTCCCAGCCAGTATTTCAATGAGCGGCACCGGGACCGCCAGTGTTTACCGCGTCTGGCGGTCCCACCCCGCCTTTTGCGGGTACCAGTGATTCGGCACCGACGTGCCGCATCGGGCTCGCGCCGGGTCAGTGGCGAACGGTTCAGGCCCATTCCCGCGCAAACCGCCGCCGAAATCCGCGATCGCCCCCGATCATCACCGTGACATCGTGGGTCCAGCCGGAAAACCGGCCCGATTTTCGCCCTCGCAAGCCTTGTCTGGCCCGCCATCCTCGCCTATTAACGCCCGAACCACAGGGGCCATGCTCCTTACTTGGCGCCTTCAGGAGAGGTGGCAGAGTGGTCGAATGCACCGCACTCGAAATGCGGCATAGGTGCAAGCCTATCGGGGGTTCGAATCCCTCCCTCTCCGCCAACATCATCCGCCACAATAAAACGGCTTTCCAGAAAGCTCGGCAGATCAGTCTGATCTTGCCGGCTCTCGCTCCGCCAGCACCGTCCGCGCCGTCGCCACGAACGCCTGCGCGGCCGGCGACAGCGTCCGACCCTGGCGCTGCAGCAGCGACACCGGGCGGGTGATGGCAGGGCGTATCAGCGGCTTTGCGATCAGAGTTGGAAATTGATCGGCCGGCAGCATCGTCGCAGGAAGGATAGCAAGGCCGAGGCCCTGCGCCGTCATGGCGAGCGCGGTGTTGATCAGCGTCACTTCATAGGTCGGGTTGAGGTGCTTGCCCTGGCTCCCCAGCGCCTGATCGATCTGCATGCGTATCCGCGTCTCGCGCCGCATCGCGATCGTCGGCATCTGATCCAATTCGTCCCATGTCAGTGAGCGCCGTGCCGCGAAGTCGGGGGTGCGCCGGCCGATGGCGCTCAGGCGGCCGCGGGTCAGCGTCTCGATCGTCAGCTCCGCGAATTCTCCCTCGACGCTGCCGATCGCGAACTCCGCATCCGTCGCGATCAGACGTGGAACGAGATCGTCGGCGGCGACGTCGCGCATGTCGATTTCGATGTCGGGATAGCCTGCCCGGAATTTTGCCAGCACCGAGGGCAGCAGTGCCGATGCGGTACCGGCTGAGGCGAGAAACGCGACTCGGCCGGCGCGCGCCTGCGCGAGGTCACGCATGCGCCGCGACAGGCCCAGCGCATCGCCCAGCATCCGTTCGGCGGCATGAACTGCCTCGTCAGCGGCCCGCGTCGGCTGCACCGAACGAGTGGAGCGATCGAACAGTTTGACGCCGAGCTGCGCTTCGAGCTGTTGGATCAACAGGCTCGCCGCCGATTGCGTGATCCCCAGCTCGCGCGCAGCCCGCGTGATGCTGCGCGTACGGTACACGCCGGTGAAGGCCTGCAATTGCCGTAAGGTGACGTTCATAGGCAAAGCTCATGAATTGATGAGTTCTTTCCGGCTTATCACATAAGCGAGCATGCAATAAAATGCATGCCGTGGTCGGTGAAGCGGCGATCGCCAAGGGATTGGAAACGAACATGAGGACACAGGTGCTGGTGGTGGGCGCCGGGCCCGTCGGATTGACCGCGGCGATGGATCTGGCTTCCCGTGGGATCGACGTCGTGGTCGCGGAGATCCGCCATGCCGGCGATCCGCCCAGCGTCAAATGCAATCACGTCTCGGCGCGTTCGATGGAGATCTTCCGCCGGCTCGGCGTCGCCGCAAAGCTGCGCGACGCAGGCCTGCCCGCAGATTTCCCGAACGACTGCTCCTACCGGACCACGGCGACCGGCATCGAGCTGTGCCGCATCGACATTCCCTCGCGCGCACGCCGCTACAGCGCCACCGGCGGCCCCGACACCTGGTGGCCGACGCCGGAGCCGCCGCACCGGATCAACCAAGTCTATCTCGAGCCGATCCTGTTCAGCCATGCCGCCGCTCAGTCGCGCATCACCATTCTGGCGCGCACGGAAATCACGGACATCGAGCAGAATGACGACCATGTGGTCGCATTGGCGCGCGACCTCGACAGCGGAAGCTCGCTCCGCATCGAGGCTTCCTTTGTGATCGGTTGCGATGGCAGCCGTTCCCTGGTTCGCAGATCGATCGGCGCCAACCTGTCCGGCACGCCGGTGATCCAGCGCGTGCAATCGACCTTCATCGAAGCGCCGCAGCTCAAGGAGCTGATGGGCGCGCACAAGCCGGCCTGGATGGTGCTCTCGCTCAACCCGCGACGCTCAGGCACGACGGTGGCGATCGACGGTCAGGACCGCTGGCTGATCCATAATCACCTGAAGCCAGACGAGCCCGAATTTGATTCGGTCGATCGGGACTGGGCGATCCGCGCCATTCTCGGCGTCGACGAGCGCTTCGAATACCGCGTCCTCAGCAAGGAGGACTGGGTCGGCCGCCGGCTTGTCGCCGATCGCTTCCGCGACCGCAGAGTCTTCATCTGCGGCGACGCCGCGCATCTGTGGATGCCGTATGCGGGCTACGGCATGAATGCGGGGATTGCGGACGCCGTCGACCTGTGCTGGCAGGTGGCGGCGCATCTGAACGGGTGGGCGCCGGCTTCGATCCTGGATGCCTACGAGGCGGAGCGTCAGCCCATCACCGAACAGGTGTCGCGCTTTGCCATGGACCATGCGATGAAGATGATGGCGCAGCGTGGTGGAGTCTCCGCGGAGATCGAGGACGACACGCCGCGCGGCCACGCCGCGCGCGCAGCGCTGGCCAGGGCGGCCTACGATCTCAACGTGCAGCAATATTGCTGTGCCGGATTGAACTTCGGCTACTATTACGATGCCTCGCCGATCATCGCCTATGACGGCGAGACGCCGCCCGCTTACGCGATGGGCAGCTTCACCCCCTCCACCGTGCCGGGCGCTCGCGCGCCGCACCTGTTTCTGCGGGACGGGCGATCGCTCTACGATGCCTTCGGCGTCGGCTACACTTTGCTGCGGTTCGATCCGGCGATCGATGTAGCGCCATTGAAGTCTGCCGCAGAGCAGCGCGGCATTCCGCTCGCGCTGCTCGACATTGCGCCGGACGAAGCGAACGGCGCGTATGCCGAGAAGCTGGTGCTGGCGCGGCCCGATCAGCACATCGCCTGGCGCGGGCAGGCCGCGCCAGCGGACCCACAAGGCTTGCTGACGCGCATCACCGGCGCTTCGGCGTAAGGCGATTTGAAGCGGACGGTCTCGCGGCGAAGTCCGCCGGCAGGTGATTTACAAAGTCGTGGTTCACAAAACAAAAAAAGACTCGCACCAGGAGGGAAACGTGTTTCACGTTGCAAGCCGCCGCATTTTGGCCGTGCTGACGGCCGCGAGTTTCGCCGTGCTGCCGCTGGAGGCGGTCCGAGCGGTCTATCCCGAGCAATTGATCAAGATCATCGTGACCTTTCCGCCCGGCGGCAGCGCCGATACCGTCATCCGCGCGCTCGAACCGCTGGTCACTGCCGAGCTCAAACAGGGTCTCGTGATCGAGAACCGCGCGGGTGCTGGAGGCAACATCGGCATGGCCGCGGTCGCGCAGGGCAAGCCTGACGGCTATACGCTCGGCATTGCGCCGGCAGGCAGCCTGACGGTCAATCCGCATCTCAATTCGTCGATGCCGTTCGATCCGAAGGATCTTGCGCCGATCACCCTGCTCGCGAAAATTCCCTTCGTGCTGGTTGCGTCAGCGAACGTGCCGGCGCATACGGTCGCGGAATCGATCGCGCTCGCCAAGGCCAAGCCGGGCGCGTTGTCGATCGGGCATGGCGGCAATTCGACCGCCATGCACTTGACCGCGGCACTGTTCACGCAGAAGACCGGGATCGCCATGGAGCTGGTCCCCTATCGCGGGACCGCGCCGGCGACGGTCGATGTTCTCGCAGGCCATGTCCCCTTCGCGGTACTGGATATCCCCGCATCGAGGCAACTGATCCTCGAAGGTAAGCTCAACGCCATCGGTGTGTCGTCTGCGCAGCGTCTGTCGTCCTTGCCTGATGTGCCGACACTCGCCGAGAGCGGTATTGCGGGTTTCGAATCCGTTGGCTGGTTCGGGCTGGTTGCTCCGG
Source organism: Bradyrhizobium sp. 17 (assembly GCF_023073515.1). NCBI lineage: Bacteria > Pseudomonadati > Pseudomonadota > Alphaproteobacteria > Hyphomicrobiales > Nitrobacteraceae > Bradyrhizobium > Bradyrhizobium sp. 17. The sequence goes on from NZ_JADPJQ010000098.1 coordinate 196,181, forward strand.
CCGGCACGCCAGCCGATATCGTCGGCCGGTTGAACGAAGCCTTCGGAAAGGCCCTGAAGGATCCATCGGTGGTCGAGAAGATCCGGACGCTTGGCGCAGAGCCTGCACCGACCTCGCCGGAGGAGTTCAGCCGCTTCATCCAAAGCGAAAGCTCGAAATGGGGCAAGCTGATCAGTGAAGCGGGCATCAAGGCGAATTAAGTGTCCCACGCAGCCCTGCTGCTCGTCGGCAATCATCCCCGGCTCGCCTTCAGCGCCCGCCGCATCACGATCGCGGTCTAGAAACACGATTCCGCCCCGGCGTAAGTCATTGATCTTGCAGCTCCGGCTACTGTGCATGGGGTTGTTTTCGCGCTTTTTGTTGTTGGGCCTTGGGAGGCTTACAGGTAATCGTCGCGACACCGGCTGGCCTCGCCAGTTCGGATCACCACCGACAAGGCGAGATGGGCATGCACTCTTCCGGCAGCGGCTTGGGCAACGGGCTTCTTGGCGTCATCATCTTCAGCGCATCGCTGCCGGCGACCCGCGTGGCGGTCGGCGGGTTTTCCGCGCTGTTCCTGACCTCGGCGCGCGCGGTCATCGCGGCGCTGATCGGTGTGGCCGTGCTCGGCCTGCTCCGTCAGGCGCGGCCGCAGCGCAAGGATCTCGTCTCGCTCGCGATCGTCGCCATCGGCGTCGTGGTCGGCTTTCCCTTGCTGACGGCGCTTGCGCTCCAGCACATCACCTCGGCGCATTCGATCGTCTTCATCGGGCTCTTGCCGCTGTCGACCGCGATCTTCGGCGTGCTGCGCGGCGGCGAGCGGCCGCAGCCGATGTTCTGGCTCTTTGCAATTCTGGGCAGCGCCACTGTCGCCGGCTTTGCGCTGTCCAACGACGGCACCGCATCGCTCACCGGCGATCTCCTGATGGTCGCGGCGATCGTGCTGTGCGGGCTCGGCTATGCCGAAGGCGCCGCGCTGTCGCGCCGGCTCGGCGGCTGGCAGGTGATCTCCTGGGCGCTGCTGCTGTCGCTGCCGCTGATGGTGCCGGTCGCGATTCTAACCTGGCCGTCGACATGGAGCGGCGTCGGTGTGCCCGCCTGGATCGGGCTCGCCTACGTCTCGGTCTTCAGCATGTTCGTCGGTTTCATCTTCTGGTACCGCGGGCTTGCGATCGGCGGCATCGCCCGCGTCGGCCAGTTGCAGCAGCTCCAGCCGTTCTTCGGCCTTGCGCTTGCAGGCCTGCTCCTGCACGAACCTGTGGCCTGGAGCATGATCGTCGCGACCGCGCTGGTGGTCGCCTGCGTCTTCTTCGCACGGCGGTTTGCCTGAGGCCGAATTGATGCGGCCTTACCTCTTGCCCGGTTGCGGCTTTTCAATCCCCGGCAGCTGTGCGATTCCCTCGGCAAGAAAATCGACCAGCAGCCGTACCCGCGCGATGCCGGACCGCTCCGGCACGATCAGCATGTTGAGCGGAACGGACGGCGGCGCGTAGTCTTCAAGCACGCGCTCGAGTTGGCCGGAGGCAAGCAGGTCGTCGACGAGCCAAAGATGCGCCGGCGCAATGCCACGACCGGCCGCGAGCGCCTCGCGTGCGGCAAGCCCGTGATCCACCCGCAGCCGCCCTGCGAAGGGGACCACATGACGGCCGCCGCGGCGCCCGTGCAGCACGAGCACGTCGCTGCCGGCGATGTTCGACATCCTGACACCCTCGTGGCTGGCGAGGTCTTGCGGGCGCGCGGGCCTGCCGCGCGACGCCAGATAGTCCGGTGCGGCCACAAGCACCCGCCGCGACTGACCAAGCAGCCTGAGCTTCATCGAGCTGTCGGGGAGCGGCCCCAGACGCAAAGCGATATCGACACCTTCCCGCACGAGGTCGATCCGCTCGTCGGTCAGGCTGAGATCCACCGCCACGTCCGGATAGCGGTCCTGGAACGCGAAAACCAGACGGCTGACGTGGAGCACGCCGAAGGCGGCGGTGCAGGAGACGCGCACCGTTCCGGCAGGCGCGCCGCGCGTGCTGCGCGCCTCGTCGCCGGCGAGTTCGACCAGGCGCAGGATCTGCACGCAGTCGGCGTAATAGCGGCGCCCCTCCTCGGTCATCGTCACGCTGCGCGTGGTCCGCGTGAGCAGCGGCACGCCGACGGCCTGCTCCAGTTCCCGAAGGTGCCGCGTCACTGTCGATTGGCCGAGACCAAGCTCGCGCGCGACCGCGGACAGGCTTCCGCGCTCGGCGACCCGCACGAAGCTGCGCATGCGTTCGAGCGTCACGTCCGATTTATCCATATTTCGGCATGATCCTATCCATCGGCGACAACTACCGGATTGCAGTCGGAGGCGCTACCTGCTGCTCGCAATCGTCAACCAAGGTGCTGATCATGAAAGTGTTGATCCTCTTCGCTCACCCCGAGCCGCGCTCCCTCAATGGCTCGCTCCGCGACGTTGCCGTCAGAGAACTCGAGGCTGAGGGACACGAGGTGCGGGTGTCAGACCTTTACGCGCAGGGATGGACATCCGAGGTCGGCCGCGCCGATTTTCCGCTGCTGCCGCCGGACGGGCGGCTGGCGCCGGCCGCCGCCTCCAAGCAGGCGTTCGAGTCGGGTACACTCACCGCGGACGTCAAGGCCGAGATCGAGAAGCTGCTGTGGGCGGACGTCCTGATCCTGCAATTCCCGCTATGGTGGTTCAGCATGCCGGCCATCCTCAAGGGCTGGGTCGACCGCGTGTTCGCCTACGGTTTCGCCTATGGCGTCGGCGAGCACAGCGACAAGCGGTGGGGCGACCGTTACGGCGAAGGCAGGCTGGCGGGCAAACGCGCGATGCTGATCGTGACCGCCGGCGGCTGGCAGGAGCATTATTCGGCGCGCGGGATCAACGGGCCGATCGACGACCTGCTGTTCCCGATCAATCACGGCATCCTCTATTATCCCGGCTATGACGTGCTTCCGCCGTTCGTCGTCTACAAGGCCGACAAACTGGACGAAGCGGGTTTCCAAGCGACTGCCGAACGTTTGCGCGAGAGGATGCGAACGCTTGCGACGACATCCCCGATTCCCTACCGGCGCCAGAATGGCGGCGATTACCTGATTCCGAGCATGCGGCTCCGCGCAGGACTCGAGCATTCCGGCGCGACCAGCTTCGCGCTTCACGTCGAACAGGTCGAGGCACGCAGCCCAATGGGTGAAACGAGCTCCGTGCACTCGACGGCTGAGGGGTGCGCGGCAACAGCGTAATCCGCCGCTCGCGCAAGGACTCACCCCATCACCGTCCGCGTCAGCGTGCTCCGCGCAAACTTCTTCAGCGGCATCGGCTTGCCGAACAGAAAACCCTGCACGAGGTCGAAGCCGAGCTCGTTGGCGGCGACGAGGTCGGCGCGGCTCTCGACGCCCTCGGCGATGGCGCGCACGCCATAGCCATGCGAAAGCTCGACGATGTGGCGGCACACCGTGCGCTTGAGGCGATCAGTGCCGCTGCCGGTGACGAAGTGCCGGTCGGCCTTCAGCTTGATGAAGGGAATTTTTCCAAGGTCCATCAGCGACGGCCAGTTGGCGCCGAGATTGTCGACCGACAGGCCGATATTGTGCAGACGCAGTTCGCGGGCGACCTCGGCCAGGAGATCGAGATCGCGGATCGCCTCCTCGCTGTCGATTTCGATCGTCAGCCCGCCGAACGCCGGATGCGTCGGCATGCGCCGGCAGAGATCACGCACGGCTTGCGGCTCCTTCAGATAGGACGCCGGCAAATTGATCGCGAGATCGACCGGGCTCTGCTGCTCCAGTAGATAGTGCCAGTCCTGCATGGCGCGCTCGATCACGAATTCGGAGAGGTCGCGCATATTCGGGTCGTGCTCTTCGGGGATGAAATAGGCGGGCGGCACCACGCCCCAGGTCGGATGCCGCATCCGCACCAGCGCCTCGGCGCTATTGCGAATCAGCGTGCGCGCGTCGATCTTGGGTTGGTACCAGAGCTCGAGCCAGCCGGCGTGCAGGGCCTCGCCGACGTGCACGGCGGGGCTCGGCGCCGGCTCCTCGGGCAACAGCATCGCGACACGGTCGCGCAGCGTCTCCGCGGCAAACGGCGTCGTCAGCGGCGGCAGCATCTTGAGGCCGTATTCCTCGCCGACCTGCTGCACGGCCCTGACGATGATCGACTCGCGGGCGCCCACAGTCAGAACCCTGCCGTCGAAGGCCTCGCGCACCAGCGTCTCCAAAAATTTGCCGGGCTCGATGCCGTCGGCGGCGATGCCGAGCAGGATCAGGTCGGGCAATTCGCTTGTCAGCACGCTCTGCAGCTCCTCGGCACTGGCGCATTCGGTGGTGACGAAGCCGAGATCCTCCAGCACTTCCGCGAGAAACGCGCGAAGATGGCGCTTGCCGTCGGCCACGCAGGCGCGCGGCTTCACCTTTCGCCGTCCGAAGGTTTTCGGCCTTCGTTCGGCGAGTTCTACAATTTCGTCGTTCATCGCAAGCACTCCCGTTCCGTGCCGGTGTGTTAGCGACGTGAGCAGTTTCAAATATGGAAGGCTTCAGTCGATTGTCGAATTATCTGAGTAACGTTAAAGCGCCCATCACGTCTAAAATTATCTGGATCTCGGTCGGGAAGTTTTTACGTCTACCCGCGCGCCGGGCGCAGGGTTGCGACAATCACTGGAGATCTCGCGACGTGCAGTGCGGCTGCATGTACGCGCGCTGTCCTGCAATTGGACCAAGCCACGCGCGCCTCGCCCAATTGAATAATGGAGCGCCTCAATTGCGCGCGACGCGCGCATTTTTCCCGGTTCGCTCGTGACGGTTCTGCGACAATGCGTCGGTGCGCGCTGGCGCCAATGTGAAGCACATCACAAGCGGATTGCTGCACGTGCGCTATTGCTCTGGGCAGCCGGTGGTGGGCTGTCGAGGATCGCAGCAATGACGTCGCGGCGAATAATGTATTGGTGGTTCAGGTTCGTGCTGTCAGGGCGATTTCTCGATCGTTTCCTGTGCCTGCCGCGCGCGCATTAGCGCGGGATCAGGTTTGGCCGATCAGCTTGCGCAACGCGGCCGCGCCGTCCTCAATCGCATCGCGTCCCTTCCAGGCCAGATAGGACAGCTTGCCACCGAGCGTGTCGTGGCTGCGCAGCCGGCGCGAACCGAGAATGTGGCCGACATTGGAGGGGAAGCGGCTCACCTCGGCGGACACCAGCGCCGCGATCGCGTCCATCAATTGCTGGAGCCGAATGCCCCATTCGCAATGCTCGATGCCGTCGATCCGCACCTTGAGCGCATATTCGGTCTCGTAGATCTCGGCGAGCAGGTCGCGCGCAATCAGCACCCGGTTGTGCCGGAGCGCGATGCGCAAGGCGAGGCGCCTGTCGTCGAGCTGGTCGAGCACCATGTGAACGACGCAGGCATAGGGCGCGGCGGCGACATCGGCGGCGCCCTTGCTCGCTGCGGCCTTGGTGGCAAGACGCACCAATTGCCAGAACGTCTTCAGCCGCCTCGCCACCAGCGTCAGCGCGAACGGCAGCGCCTCGGGATGGGCCTTCTTGAAGGCGTCCAATCGGGCGGTGATCTGATCAACCGTGCCGTCGTCGAACTTCGCGATCTTCTCGGGCAGCCTGTCGTTGAACTTCGGCAGCGCGGCGCCGGCGCGCAGCACATGTTGGATCTTCTTCACGTCCTCGAAGGCGGTGTGCGATGCCGTGTATTGCGCGAGCTTGCCGCGCGCGAACTCGGTGCTCTCCGCTGATGCGAGGGTGCTTTCGAGAACCTTGACGACCTTGGTCTGGAAGGTCGATGCGATCTTCAGCACTTCCTTCTGGTTGTTGGCGGCGACCTGGTCGTTGATCGCCTTGATGTAGTCGCGTGCCATGGTCGGCAGCAGGTCGCGGCAGATCCACTCCCAGATCGGGGTGAGGGTGTTGCGCGAGATCCGCCCCATGTTGGCATGCTCGGGCGCGCCGTCGATCAGAAGCAGCTCGAGCGGCGCAAAGAAATGGCGCGAGGGACTGGTGGCGCGCGCCTGGTTCGATCCGTCCTTGCGAAATTCGGCGCGCAACCGGGACTGCAGGTCGGACGAGCCCGGCATGTCGATGCCGCACAGCTCAAGCCGTTCGAGCTCGCTGAGCAGGCAGCTGCGCGACAGCGGCGTCAGCTTCTGCAGGAAGTTCGATAGCTGGTCGATCTCGTTCATGGCACGCAATCTTCCGCAACGTTTCCAGCAGGCCTACCGACCCCATGCATGGAGGCATTTGCGCGCTCTCAATTGCGACATAGAGAAGCAAGCCGCCGTTAATATATCCGTAAAATCCAAGGCCGCAGGTAATCGGCGCGGATCTGATCGTTAAGAAGGCGTCGAGCGACCCGTCTATCAATTGGGCAGGTTCAGCAACCTAAGAATGTTGAGGGACGTTGCCACTCAAGCATAAAGTGTGCCTGTGCCGGGGTTTCAGCACAAAACTGCCAAATTCACCGTAGTCTTACGGAGCAAAAAGTTAACTACAGACCGCGTTGGGTTCCGCTAAACGAGTGACATGGGGTCACAGAATGATACGGCCACTGATTCGCGGCCGTCGGAATGGTACGAAAGCAACGCCGCTCCAACTGAAGAGCTCGATGCCGTCCGTCTGAACGCCGCCCGTGCCAAGGCGGCCGACGAAATGGCAGCCGCCATCGCCCGCGAGCTCAACGGTCCCCTCACGGCGCTCCTGCTCTACATGGGCGAGATCAAGCATCACAGCGATCAGCTCGCGCCGGTGACGGGCGACCGTGCCTATTTGCAGCGGGTCGTGGAGAATGCGCTAGTGCAGACCGAGCGGGTTTGTGGCCTCGTCAAACAGCTTGCCGGTTCTCACACGGGTGGCCTGCCGATCGCGTCCAGGGCCGAGGGCGCCGAATCGAAGTTCGCGCGCGCGCCACAGCTGCAGCGCGTGCCGAGCGCCGAAATCCTCGGCCTGTCAGGCCAGAAGCGGCTGACCAAGCGCGAGCGCGAGGTGCTGAGGCTGATCAGCGAGGGTTATTCGAACAAGCAGGGTGCGCTTCGGATGCAGATCAGCCCGCGCACCTTCGAGAGCCATCGCGCCGAGGCGATGCGGAAGCTCGGTGCGCGCAACACGGCGGACCTCGTCCGTGCGGCGCTGCTGCATTCGATCGACTGAAGGGCCTTGCGTCGGGCCGCCCGGCAGCGGGCGAGGGCCAAGCGTGAGGCATTTCTCGAAAAAGACCCGCGGCTCCGACCGTGCTCAGAAATAATCTTCGGCGAAGGGACGCGCGCGCGACGAGGGCCGCAGCGGCTTGAGCTCGTCCTTCGGCACGTTGGGAATGATCGTGATGGTCCAGCGGGGCGGCATGCTCGATTCCTGCTCCAGCACCGAACGTACGAAGCCGGTCACCGTCGCCTCGCCAGCGGCCACCGTCGCCATCCGGCCGTTGAACTGTGCGATGCGGAAGCGGCGAACTTCTTTCTGGTCCGCGGTCTCGTAGGTGAACATGGAAACCCTCCTGGTTTCCGGCGACTATCGCTGCCTATGATTAGCCATCTGTGAAAATCCCAAGCCGTAGAAGTACGGCGGGCATGCACGCGTGAGTGGTTGGAGCGTTTCGAGCGAGCGCGTCAGCCCTCCGGCTCCTGCGCGCGCGCGGCAGCGTAGGCGGCGTCCATCAGGTCCAGGAGGTCGCAAAATCCGGCGTCGCCGAGCCTCTCCGCGGTCTTCTCCAGCCGCAGCGCCAGCACCGCGAGCCTGACATAGCCGAACGTTCCGGCCGCGCCCTTCAGCGAATGCGCTTCGCGGGCGATCCTGCCGTGGTGCTGCGCGAGCGAGAGCGTGCGGAACGATTGCAGACGCGCGCAGGTTTCGCTCCAGAACACGTCGCGCACTTCGCAAGCACCATCCTCGCCGATCTCGCGCACCAGCGCCTGGTACGCGCCCGGCTCGCGCGCGGGTTCGGCATCAAGCACTGTTTGCGCAGGCGCGACGGTGACTTCGAACATGGTTTGGCCTGCCTTGATCACGGTTTGCCGCCGGCCCGTACAGGCGCGCGCGGCACATCCGTGTCTACGGCATCTGGATTTCAGTTCCGGTAGCAGGACATTCCGTGTTTGCGGGCCGGAATTAGCGGCCGGTTTACCACGCCGCAGCGCCAGTCAGCGCGGGCCGAGCAGCCGGTCATACTGCGCCTTCACGGTGGCGTAGCATTCGCACGCCGTCTGGCGCAGGCCGTCCAGGTTGAGGATCTGGATGTGTCCGCGGCTGTAGTTAATGAAATTCGCCTGCTGCAAGGTGTTGGCGACCAGCGACACGCTGTTGCGCCGAGCGCCGATCATCTGCGCCATCGCCTCCTGGGTCAGCAGCAGCCGGTAGTCGCCGGAGAGGTCATGGGTGTGGAGCAGGCAGCGCGACAGCCGTGACTCCACCGGATGAGCGGCGTTGCAGCCCGCGGTCTGCTGCACCTGCGCGTAGACCGCCAGTCCGTGACGCGTGAGCAGCGTCCGCAGGGTGCAGCTCTGGTCGGCCGCGACGCGCAGCCGGTCGAGGTCCATCATCGAGGCGGAGCCTGGAACCAGCACGATGGCCGTGTTCAGCGCGCAGGCATCGCCCATGATCGAGAGCGTTCCGAGCAGGCTGTCGCGGCCGATCATGGCGACTTGCACGTGCTCGCCCCTGGCGAGCTCCACCACCAGCGAGATGACGCCGCGATGGGGAAAGTAGGCGCGCTTGAGCGTTTCGCCGGTCGCGACCAGCACCGCGTCGTGCGGCAGATCGCCCGTCCGCAGGTGGGGGCGGATCAATTCATAATCGTCCGCCGACAGCGCGGACAGGAAACCGTTGGAGGAACGTACCATTGTTTCCAAAGTAGCCTCCCGTCTCCCGGACCAGCACGGGAAACTGCTTGTCGTTCGGCCACGTTCCATCATGTTCCCGTCGGGATATATTGGCAATTGGGACAAGACGTCCGATCGCAGTCAGTGCCGCTGCACGTCGGCCTCGCCAAGACAGATTCCCTGACCCAATTCCTACCGAGCTGGGAACCAGCAGATCCAGATGGTGCGGCTGGAGAATCGGTTTGGAGCTTGTTCGCGGTCATGGTTGATCCGGCGCGTTTCAAGGTCATCCGCGCCGCGTCGTCGTCATGGAGTTGCCTTGGCGCCGCGTGGCCGCAGATTCCGCGTCAATCGTCTTTCCGGCTCCGCCAAGGACGCTCTCAACAGTCCATTTCTCGAGCAAAGGAGCATGGCGTGCGCCACGGTTCAATTATTGAATCGCCAAATCGGGAAGCTCAAACGGGGACAGAAGATCTGCGCGATATTCTCGTCGTCGATGACGACCCGATGGTCTGCATGGCCATCGAGGTCTATCTCCAGCGCAACAATTTTCGGGTGACGATCGCCGAAGGAGGGGAAGCCGGACTTCGTGCGCTCGAACACGAACAGTTCGATCTGATGATCATCGATATCTTCATGCCGCACATGCGCGGGTTCGAATCGGTCAGAATCTTTCACGAGCGCGCGCCGGCCGTTCCGCTGATAGCGATGTCCGGCTACGCGTTCGCAATCTGAATTCGCCGGCCCCGGATTTCCTCCGGATGGCGCTGGAGCTCGGTGCGGCGCGCTGTCTGCGCAAGCCGTTCACGCCGCACGCGCTGCTCGCCGCCATCAACGATTGCCTGGCGGAGCACCGTCCCCAGGGCGAGCTTGCCCCGGCCGCGCGCCTGGGTTAGCGCGGCACCGGCCGCAGCGGACGCGGGTAACGGTTCGTTTACCGCAAATGCGGGTGATGCATATCCCGGCAAAGCACCAGGCGACGTGGCGAGACCGGCCCGGGCTGCAGGCAGCTCGATACAATTTGCGCGAAGACCGCGCATATCTCCTTCACAAGCAGGGCTTTCCCGCGCGCCGGGTCTCGCTGTTATCGGCACGTTCACCTAACGCGTCTCGCCGCTGCGGCGTGGGGCCGGTCTTGCCGAAAAACGCTGTCCCATGCAGTCGAACGGCAAACTTGTCTTCAATATCCGTATTAGCACGGAGGATGAAATTAACGGGACCGTGAAAGGGGATGTCTAACGATCCAAGGTGGGGGCTTCCGTTCATGCCAGCGCGGCTCGGGCGTCGAGGTCCAGATCCAGGTCTGTAAGGCGTAGCTCATGGATGATCTGTTGCGGGAGTTTTTGACGGAAACCAGCGAGAGCCTGGACACCGTGGACAATCAGCTGGTGAAGTTCGAGCAGGAGCCGAACAACGCCAAGATCCTGGATAACATTTTCC
>NZ_JADPJQ010000086.1:0-1782 GCF_023073515.1 Bradyrhizobium sp. 17
GGGGCGCATTGCCTCATTCAAAATGTTACTGGAAAACTTCTCGCCGATGATTGGGTCGGTGCCACCGAATTGGTTCGGTGGCCACTATGGCGGGAAAGATCAGCATGGGCGCGCGGCGCGAAGTGGTGTCAGCAGTGACGGAGCAATACCGGTCGGCCAAGCGGGCGGAAAAGGGACGGATCCTCGACGCGCTGTGCGCGACGACGGGCTGGCATCGTAAGCATGCGATGCGCGCACTCCGGCGGCGCACGACGGTTGGGCCCAGCAAGGTCGAGAAACCGCAAGAGCGTAAACGTAGATATGGTACGACGATCAAGGACGCGATGACGGCGCTGTGGGAGGCGTCGGATCGGGTGTGCGGCAAGCGGCTCAAGGTGATGGTTCCGACCTTGCTGCCGGCGCTCGAGCAACATGGCCGATTGCGGCTTGGCCAGGCGGACCGTGATCGTGTTCTGGCCATCAGCGCCGCCACCATTGATCGCCTGCTCGTCGATGTGAAGATTGCGGCGAGCGGCGGCAGGCGGCGCCGTGCCGGATTCTATTCGGCAATCCGGCGCGAGGTCCCGATCCGCACGTTCAATGACTGGAACAGCCCGGTGCCTGGCTTCTGCGAGGTCGACATGGTCGCGCATGGCGGCACGTCGGTGGCCGGCTCGTTCATCCAGACCCTGACGATGGTCGATATCGCCACTGGCTGGACGGAGTGCCTGCCGTTGCTGACGCGGGAGGGTTCGCTGGTCGTCGAAGCGATCAACCGCGCACAGAGCCTGTTCCCCTGGTTGTTGCGCGGCGTTGACTTCGACAACGACAGCGCCTTCATGAACGATGTCGTCGTGCCATGGTGTCGCGAACAGAAGCTCGAAGTGACGCGCTCGCGCGCGTACAAGAAGAACGATCAAGCATTCGTCGAGCAGAAGAATGGTGCCGTCGTCCGCCGCCTCATGGGCTATGGCCGCTTCGATGGCGTCGAGACGGCGCGCGTGATGGGCCGCCTCTATGCGGCGGCGCGGCTCTACGTCAACTTCTTCCAGCCCTCGTTCAAGCTGAAGGAGAAGCGCCGCGAAGGGGCTAAAGTGATCAAGCGCTATCATCCCCCATCGACGCCCTACGAGCGTGCATTAGCGCATCCCAAGGTGACCGCCGCCGTGAAGAAACGGCTGCGCGATCAGTATCGCTCGCTCGATCCGGTCGCGCTGTTGGCCGAGATTCGCGCAACCCAGAACGAACTCGGCAATCGCGTCGATCGTCGTGCCGGACAGGCGCGTGGCCTGCAATCCGCTCACACGAGCAACGCGCCGGTGACCGCGGCGACGTTCGCGAAGACGCTCGGCAAGAGGGTGACCGCCGGCGAGCCGCGTGCCACGCACCGGCGGACTCGTCGGCCCTATAAAACCAGGGTTCGCATGCCGTCCAAGCTCGACCCGCATATTGCTGCTATCGAGGGCTGGCTCGCGGAGCAGCCGCAACTGACGGCGCTCACAATCGTCGGTCGGCTGAGCGAGACTCACCCCGAGGAGTTCGGGGCGAGACAGCATTCGATCGTGCAGCGCCTGCTAAGGGCGCTTAGACAAAAGACGGCCGAGCAGTTGGTCGCGGAGCGGCCGCTTGCGGATGCCTCGACCGCCGCTCCATCGCCCGGGGTTGTGGACGGCTCGGGCTATGTAGGGCCCGACCCGCCCACAGCCCCTTTCGTCGAGCAAGCCGGGAAAGCTACCTGGCGCGGCCGATCAGTCGACCTCGCATCCGTGCCATCAGGGTAACAATTGCTGATGCGGCAATACG
>NZ_JADPJQ010000082.1:0-12668 GCF_023073515.1 Bradyrhizobium sp. 17
CCGGATACATTTGTGCAGACTGCATCGTCCTCATTAAACGACCTTGCACGGGCGGGGCGGGTCATACATTTTTTGAAAGCAACTCGCGAAGTGCTGCAGCATCCAGCATCTGTTCGGCCAGGAGCTTCTTCAGCTTGGCATTCTCCTCCTCAAGCTGCTTCAGCCGCTTGGCCTCGGAAACGTCCATGCCGCCATACTTGGCCTTCCAATTATACAGCGTGGCTTCCGAGACGCCGTGCTTGCGCGCGAGATCGGCGGTCTTCGCACCAACCTCATGTTCCCGCAGCACGCCGATAATCTGTTCCTCAGTAAACCTGGCTCGCTTCATCTGTCCGTCCTTGAGAAGGCCGGACTCTAACTCCGCGTGGAGGAAATTTGCAGGGGCAGGTCACACCAGATCGATCTGGGGTGATGCCGGAGTTTACCGCTTCGTCACAGGTTTCAGGTCTTCGATCGTTCAGGCAAACCGTTGTGCGTGGCGCGCCGCTGCGCGTTTTCCATTCATAATCAGTTGTCGAGCGCTATACGTGCGATTGCCAGCGCAGCCCGAGACGGCATGTTGTCACGCCTACAGACGGGGTTCACAGCTGTGCGGAACCGAGCGCCGTTGCGTAAGGAACCCCGAGAGCTGCCGCTCGAACAACTCCCGACTCATCTGCTGCGCCTCAATGCCGAGCGGTTCTAGGCGAGCTTCCTGCGGCTTAGCGCCCGCGCGATCCATGGCTGCAGCGCCGACCGTAGTCGTACGGAGTCCACAAACGCCCCTCACTGTCGTAGCCGATTTTGCACGGATTGATGAAGGCGGCCGTGGGGTGATTGAGATAGAGTATCTTGGGAGGTCATCGGCGGGAACGAGCCGATCTACGCTCGAGGCGCGTTATGCGCGCTTCCGTTCCGAGGTTTCTAGGGTTAATTTGGCCCATATTTGAGCTTGCATTTCGGTGGGATTGGATGACGGTACTTGCCATAGTAAGCATCTGGCTGCTGCTCAACGTTTTATTCGTGCTCATCGTGGTTCCTCCCCGCGGGTCGCGATCGCGCCTCAACAGATCAGGAACAATCCTGGCGCCGGCCCCGATCGAAAAGCATCAAGACCAGCTCGATCACAACGAACAATTCTCCGTTCGCCACGCTCTCGGATCACTCGCAACGGGAGTTTTTTTCGTCCTGATGCCCCGGCTGATCGTACTAAGGAAGGCCATCGTACGGCTGTGGAACAAGTCGCGCGGGAGGCATAAGACCTGAAGGTCAGTGATTGGCGCGAGCTCCAAAAGGAGCATTGCGATGGCGCGCGAGAGTCTGACCGAGGCGGAGTGGCGGCTGATAGATCACGCGATTGGCGCTCTCGTGGAGGCTGTCGATCAAGATGGTTTGTCCATGAGATTGCCGCTCTCGCCCGGACAGGCCTCGGATCCAAGCGCAGTGCCTCAACAACCTCTCGCTGGCCCGCCGACGCCCACGAGGTCGTCGCCGAGACGACGATCCGATCGAGTGCAATGTTGCCCAGCCCAATATCCAATCTGCGGGTTGCGACGTGCCGCCAGCGCAACCTAATTGAACGCTTTTTCTGCAGGCGTAAACAGTTCCGGCGGCCGGACCGCTTCGACAAGCTCACACGCAACTTCTCCGCTGTGGCCTACTCGCCTCAATCCACAGGTGGCTCAGCGCTTATGAGTCCACGGCCTCGGCCGCCAAAGCTGCCTGCGCTGACCTAGTAGGCCTCCTGGGAAATGACGGTAGCCGCCGTGCGCGCCATGATTTTCAGGTCGAGCCAAATGCTCCAATTCCTTACATACCAAACGTCATATTCTACCCGCTTTTCCATCAGGTCGATGGTCGGCGTTTCGCCCCGGAAGCCGTTAACCTGAGCCCAGCCCGTGAGGCCTGGCTTCATGTGATGGCGGTACACATAATTCCTGATGATCTCGTCATAATAGTTGTCGTGGGCAAGCGCATGTGGGCGTGGTCCGACCAACGACATGTCCCCTCGCAGCACGTTCCAGAGCTGGGGCAACTCGTCAATGCTGGTCACGCGAAGGAAGCGCCCAATCCTCGTGACGCGCGCGTCACGCTTGGTCGCCTGAGTAATCGAGTGACCATTCTCGCACACGTTCATGCTGCGAAATTTCCAAATGTCGAACGGCTTGCCGTTGAAGCCGCGGCGCGACTGTCGAAAGATCACGCTTCCAGGCGAATCCAGCTTGATTAGAATGGAGACGGTGATCAGCACCGGCGCCAAGGCCACGAGCGAAAACAAGGCCAGACCGATGTCGAGGCAGCGCTTCTGGAGACGTTCAAACACGCTGAGTGGTGGCCGCTGAATCTCGATTGCCACCGTGCCGCTGACCGGCAAAAACGGACGCGATACGAGATCGGCGATCGAATTATCCGGCAATAGCCGGATCGGCTGTGGTACGGCGCGCAAGTGCAGTTCAAGTTGCTGCAACAACGGTAGCTCGTTCCAGTCAACCGCCAGCAGGTACTCCTGCACATCTGCTGCACGGGCTTGCTGGATGACATCGCGGATTTGCCTCTCCCAGCCGTTGCCATGGTTGTTAGCGGGAAGCACGAAATGGCGAACCACGTCGAATCCGTTCTTGCGCAGGTCCTTGAAGCGGCTCGAGGTGAAATCAAGCGGCTTCAGACTGAGTAGGGCAACCTTGCGGTCGACCAATCGGCCCTTGGCAAAGCTCGTCCGGAGCGCCCACTGCCACGCAAAGCGCAGGCTGAGCAGTCCAACACCGCCAACGCCGGTGAAGATGAGGAACGTGCCGCGGGACAGATTGTCCGACGATTTCAATAGAAACGCCGCGACCGCAAGGATTGTCAGTGACACCAGCCAGATGATCACCGCTTTGCGCAATTGCCACACCAGATTTAGCAGACGGTGCGTTGCATACACACCCTGCGAATAGGCGATCACAACAAACACTGTGCTGACGATCAGTCCGGCGCCGATGGGTGCTCCGTCTCTGAATGATGGCGTGGCGAGGTTATAAAGCTCCGACGCCAGCGCGTAGCTGAGCAGAATCAGCAAAAGGTCGGCCGCGATGACGAGAAGCTGAAAAGGCCTCTGAAGAGCCGTGCCCCGTGCGGAGGACACCGCATAAGTGCTTTCAGAGCCATAAGTTGCAACAACCATTCGATCCTCGAAGTGTGGAGGGTGCCTGGCGGTCATTGTGATGCTGAAGATTTGCCGCTTCCCAAGCAGAGGGTGTTAAGTGATCGCAGCGATATTGTGGCGCCGCACGCAAATTTACGATGCACGGATATGCGTCGCGTCGAAAATGCGCATCGAAATTTGTGGCGCTCAAAGCTCACGTCACAGTGCTGACATATCGGCGACGCGTTGCCCTGTTCTGAACCAAGTTCCACATACCAACACGATTCTTCAATGGTCGCGCGAGCGGTGTCCGCTCATCTTCGCGCCGTTTCCATCGTGTTGCGAGACTGCTATGGAGTCCATTTGCGGGAACTTCGGCGGATATCCACCTACGGATGTATCGCCGGATTTGCATTAGACATGCATCTTTGCCGCGCTCTGCACTTCAGTAATGCAATTTCCACGGGCCGGTTATCCGGCGGACCACACAAACTAGGTAGGTAAGAATTCCGCCCTTCTTTTGGCGTGATCACCGGAGAATGAGGACGTCACTCCATCCACCGCACATTGTTCGCGTTAGATGGAGAGTTCTCAGGTGCGGCGACTTGGGGAGATTTTGTCGACCACCTGACCGATTGTGCGCCATGATATCTCTCGCCCGACCACGTCGGCCAATCCAAAAGCCGCACTTGCCCGAGGGGGTTCGCATCTATGCGATCTCGGATATTCACGGCTGTGCGCATCTGCTGCAGCCCATGTTGCGGGTCATCGACGCCGACATGGCTCGCAGCCGCGCGCGCTGTGCGATCGAGGTCTTCATGGGCGATTACATCGATCGTGGTCCGGACACGCGCGCCACCCTCGACATCCTGGTCGAGCGGAGTCGCCGGGGAAATGCGGTTTTCCTCAAGGGCAATCACGAGGCATTTCTGGTCGAGGTGTTCGAAGACCCTTCACTGTTCGAGAATTGGCTCGCCGTCGGCGGAACCCAGACATTGATGTCCTATGGGCTCGCTCCGGCAGATCTGAAGCGCGATGAGCCGGCATCGATCTTGCACGATTTGATTCGCGCAATGCCGACTGAACATCTGGAATTCTTGGACAATCTGCGGCTGAGCTTTACGTGCGGGGATTTCTTCTTCGTGCATGCGGGCGTTCGACCGGGCGTGGCGTTGTCCGAACAGCAGGAAAACGATCTTTTGTGGATTCGCGCGGAGTTCCTAGAGAGCGAGAAGCATTTCGGCAAATATATCGTGCACGGACACACGCCAGTGCGGAGCGCCGACGTGCGAAACAATCGCGCCAACATCGACACGGGCGCCTATGCGACGGGCAATCTCACGCTGATGAGCATCCAGGGAAGCCGAATGCTCGCGGTGTGAACGATCCGCATTCGTTTCCGAGTAGCGAGCGAGCCTGACATCAACCGACCACACCTAGTTGAGCACGCACAGAGGATGCGAGCGTGCTCGGCTTTCCGCCATCCAAGCGCTCCAGGCGCGCTCGTGCTTGAGGTAAAGTTCCGACCAACGCTCATCGCTGCTATTCTGACCAAGCCAGCGTTGCTCCTGGAGCACAGAGGAGCCTTCCAGAGACGCTATCGGACGATCCAGCTTCTCGAACTCGACGGTCTCCGAGCTCGTTAGCCCGACCAGGACGCGCTGTCCGGCTCCATCCACGATGTAGCGCCGCGGAGCGTCCTTCCTTGCCTCGGTCATGCCCTTGTACCCTTGCTTGCTTGATATCCTATCCCAACGAGATCCCCGCACGCGATGCCGACGAGACCAAAACGCCCCTCGGGAATGCCGGAGGGTCGAGGTCGGGGGACGACGCAAACAATCGAGAAGTCATGGAAGCCGTCCTGGATGGTGCGATGCCCATCAAGAGCACGCAGTGTGTCGACATCATGGTTCGCGATGATTTGAGGGCGCCGAAAGATTGTTCAGGCCTGCTCTGTTGGGAAGCAGCGGTGCTCCGACTTTCTTCCTGCTCATCGAGGCGCAAGCCTTTGCGAGCGGAGCGTACCGTTTCGAAGACGGTGGTGCTTAAGCCGGTTCGGTGCGATCTATCCTGTCATTGAAACGAGCCGACGCTCCAGGAAGAGGGATTTTCGCGCCTTTTCCGCGTCCCCCGGCACTTGCAACCATTCCGAAGCCGTCGCATTATTTCACGCCGCATTTTGAGAAGGATTCAATACAATGAACTTTCGCGCTCCCGGTCCATTCATTGCTCTTTCTACTCTTGGCCTCACTTTGACTGCGACTGCCGCCCCGGCCGCGGAGCTCGCGCTCGCTCCGGCACATCATCACGCCGCCTATGTCCGGACCGGGGTAGTGTTGTGGGATGACGTCTATCCGCCCGCGATCTACGGCCCGCAGCTTCGCTCCGTCGAGGAAGTCGCGACCATGAAGGCGGAAGCGCGGCCCGTGTCCCAGCGCTGGTGGGGATATTGGTACGTCCGCTAGGTACGGGTGCGCTTGGCAAGAGCCGAGCTGCGCTCCGATCATGAACCGCCGCACGTCGGGGCAACCAGCAGCGGCGGTTTCCGTTTGAGGTCCGATCGAGAGCGCGCTCGCGCACGATGCGCGTCTTGGCTTTGAGCCTTGGCTTTGACGACAGGATTGAATCTTGGCCTTGCGAGTTGGAATCTTGGTCCCAGCTGGTCGAGCGTCTTGCGCTAAATTAGACGGTCTGGCCCAAGCCGAAGACCGCGAGCTCACGCCGCGAATGAGGCTTCGCTCCGTCAGGACGGGCCGCCGATTGCCGTCACGGCCGCTACTTCGGTGACGCGCCCCGCTCCCAAGGCCGCTTGCCATCCGTCCCTCTGTCCCAGGGGCGCGCTGTCGAAGCGTCCTTCTCTTCGGCAGCCGCCCGCGCCCGATCGGCCTGGACCCGTTCGCGATCGGTCGGTGGCGCCTTCGACGGGACGGGCTCGCTCTGCGCTGATGCCGGAGCAATGGTGAGCAGCAGGATCAGCATGAATTTTCTCATGCCAAGGCTTTAACACGGTGGCCGGGGAGCTGTCCGATCTATTCGGTGGACTTGGAAAGTGCCCTCGCCTTCGCACATGCTGAGAATCGCCGAAGCGGTAAGCTGGTTTAGCGAGCGATGCGGCGCTTCAAGCTCGCCCTGATATCCTGATAAACTCCATCGCGACAGCGGCAGCCCCCCTGCGCGAGAAAACGACGACGCTTTGAGTGATTTACGGGGGTCGCGGCCAAGCCCAAGAGCGACACGAACAGGACAAAGAACCGCCGAGGATCAGGGCTGTTACAGGGCTCTAGAGCACCTAGACGGCGGCATCATGGGCGCCTGTCAGGGCGCTCATAATTCGGGCCCATACGCCCGCTCGTCGCCAGGGAACGAAGCGGTTGTTGCAGGTCGTGTACGGACGACCGGCCGATCGCGCCATGGCGCTCCAGGTCGCAAGACCTAGCATCGGCTTAATTGCAGCCCACTCTTCGTCGGTGAGTTCGTAGCGCATGATTCGTCGCCTCGATAGGACCTGAATCACGGCAAGACGGTCCGGCTCAACGTGGTCCGCGAGAGACGGTCGGCCGCTATACAACCGAAAGCGGACCTATTATGCTTACCTCGAGTTTTGTCGCTCATGAGCCTTAGCCGACTCTCCAATGAGGGCGCGCGAGCGTGGGAGGCTAAAGCTGAAGTCACCGGACATGGCGAGCCGCCTTCCGGAGCTCCGAAGCTGATCTGCTGCTCTCTTCTGATCGCCTCGGGTCACACCCGACGCTTCCGCTCTATCCAGGACACCTACACCGGGCGACCGGTCTCCCATTGTGACCCGCCGGGCCAATTCTTCAACAAGAACTTTCTGCCCGGTCACCGCCCCACGAATAGCCGAAAATGGCCAAGCTGCGAACAATTGCGCAGGGCTGAATGCCCTGTTTTTGGATGCGATGTAGACAGTAACAGACATGCAACCGGTATCGCGCGCGGCGGCCCATTTCAGAGCGGATGTCGAGGGACTCAGGGCAATCGCAGTTCTGTCGGTCGTTGCCTTTCACTACGGAGTTCCAAGCGTAACCGGCGGGTTTGTCGGTGTAGACGTCTTCTTTGTCATATCGGGTTACCTGATCTCGCAACTTCTGCTTCGGGAGATAGCAGCAACCGGGAAGCTCGATTTCCTTGGCTTCTACGGTCGCAGAGCCAAGAGGCTTTTGCCCGCCGCCCTCGCGGTGACGGTAGCAACTTTGACCATTGGATACTTCGTACTAGCGCCGTTTGAACAGAAGGAAATGGCCAAATCGGCCACCGCTTCTGCGCTCTATGCAGCCAACGTCTGGCTCCTTCGCCAATCAACGAATTATTTCGCGCCCGAAAGTTCGCTCAATCCATTTCTTCATACGTGGTCACTGTCGGTTGAGGAACAATTCTATTTGTTTTGGCCGGCGTTTCTCCTCCTGGTCAGCCGTATCAGCCAAAACGTCCTGCTGATAGCTTTACTGATCGTCGTGTTCGGATCCTTCGCCGCTTGCTTCTACCTGACCTATGGCAAGCAGGCTTGGGCATTCTATCTGGCGCCCCCTCGAGCGTGGGAGTTTGGATTAGGAGCCCTGATCGCGACAAGGCCGTTCGAGGACTGGATGAGGCAGCCTGGCTCGAGTCGGCTGATCGTTGGATGGTTGTCCTTTGCGGTTCTCATCCTGTCATTCTTTGCTATCGACGGGTTCATGCCGTTCCCGGGCGTAGTTGCAATGGTTCCAGTGTTCGCCACAGCGCTGTTGCTGCTTACGGGAGACGATCCTGCTGGACCGTCCGCTTTGCTTAGGATGCGTCCATTTCAATTCTTCGATGCCCGATCCTATGCCATTTACCTTTGGCATTGGCCGATTGCAGTGCTTGGTACGGTACTTGTTGGCGGTACGGCGCTGGCCCATTGCCTTTTTTTTGCGATGACAGTCGTTCTCTCCTCGCTCAGCTTCGCTTGGCTCGAACGCCCGATCAGATCTAGTTATTGGCTGGCACAACGATCTGTACGGTCAATTGCCATGGGCGGTGCTCTTACGCTAATCGCCACAGTTGCCGGCGTCCTTTCATTCACGATTGCACAATACGTTACGGATGCTGCGCAAGCGGCCATAGTTGCCTCAACGTCCAAGTTTTCACTTGCGAGTGAGAGCGGTTGTCTAGCCGGGTTCACGACACCGAAGCCAATTCGTTGCGTGTTCGGCCCATCGAACTATACGAAGACAATCGTTCTGCTAGGAGATTCTCACGCCGATCAATGGACAACCGCGCTTACAGCTATTGCCGAACAGAAGGGATGGCGGCTTATCACTTATTTAAGGGCCTCCTGTCCTGTCGCTGATATTTCCATCTCCAAGGTCTACAGTTTGCGACTTCGTCGTCTTTCGAGCCAGTGCGCAAGCTGGCGCGAGCAGGCGATCGCTAAGATCAAAAATCAAGATACCCCCGACGCGATCCTGCTGGCGCAGTTTTCGAGCGGGAACGTCAAGGGCCCATTCACCAATCTGGGACCTCACGCGGTGAGCGTAGAGACGTGGGAGCGTGGATTATTTAGAGCGCTCAAGGAGCTTGAGCCACTCGGCGTCAAGCTAATCGTGCTCCGCGACAATCCCACTCCTTACCATCCCGTCGGGAATTGTCTCGCTCGGGCGGAATGGCGCGGCCTTCCATTTAGCACGTGTAGCCGTAGTCTATCGCTCACCATGAGTGATGAAGTTTTCGAAGCTGAGCAACGTGTCGTCTCGTCCATCAACAACGCGCGCATGATCGACCTAACATCGTCAATTTGCACAGACTTGGTGTGTCCGGCTATTCGTGACGGCATCGTGGTTTATAGGGACGCAAATCATCTCACGGTCGATTTTACACTGCTTCTTAAGGATCGTCTCGCGGCAGATCTGACAGCTGCCCTCTGACGATCAAATCTAGCTGAAGACTTTAGCCGGAGCGTCGGGATCGATCGAAGGCCAGCCGATGCTACTGTAGAAAGGGCCCTGCCTGATCTCTTGCAGACCGGAGAGCCACCCGCCCTGTTTAACATCGAGACCCCGCGGCCAAGACTTGAGGCAGTCAAGATTATTGACATGGTCACCTCCAATTCGTGGGCTGAGCTGGCGGCTTCTTATCTCCGCACGCGAGAAGCCCATGGAGAACATGAACTTGCAAAGGCCGAGCTGAAGAAGCTCGTTCCGGAGGATGCGAAGGAGGCTGTCGGCCACGGCATCAGGGCAAAGCGCTCGAAGTCAGGCGCGATTAGCTTCGAAGTCCAGGCGGTGGAGGGCACCCAACCGCACTCGGCGAGCATCTTGCCATCTCAGTTCGAGGCGCTGTGTCCTCCGCCTCAACTTTTGCCCGGAGAGAACATCGACCACTATCATGCGGTGCAGGCCGCGATCTTCCGCGACATCGAACCCCAATCTGCTATCGAATGGCTGCTCGCCATCGACATCGCTGAACTCTCCTGGGAGATGCAACGCTACCGGATTCTGCGGCATAGGCTCCTGAAAACATATCGCCAAAAGGCAATTGAGATAACGCTTCGTCGAGTCGATGTGGCGGGCATCGCCCCGGACTTCCAGGATGCAGCCGAACTCTACACCATCAAAAACGCCCTGGACTGGCAACTGGACGCTTCTGCTGCACTCGATATCCAAGCTCAACTTCGATCTTACGGTTTCGATCAATATGCTATTAGCATGGAGGCCTACGTTCAGGTCCGCGAGTTCCTCTCGCTCTTTGAATCACTCTTGAACGGAGCACAGCTTAGACGCCTCTTGTTGCTCAAGGAGATCAACAACCTCCGAGGGTCAAACATGGCGTGCCCTCCCAATGTTGCTAGCCGTAAAGGCAAAAGGCTTCTAATGGGGGCTGAAGTCATATAGCGGATTGTCGCGTTCCTTGGTGAGAGCCACAGCAGTCGAAGGAACCCGAGCAATGTCCGCGCAATACGCAAAGAAACAATCTTGGAGAAAGCTAACCCGCAGCTGGCATTACTGTTTAGCGGCCTGGAATGACCCATTTGACTGTTACTCTTCCAGCTGGCTGCGCAAAGCGTCACGCTCCTCGCGCAATTCTCGGAGGCGCTGAGCATTGTCCGATTGCGTCTCCTGCCACTCGATGCGATCCTCTGCAGTCCACAGGTAAGACTCGCGATTGAACCTATCTTTCTCTGCCTTATCAAACTCCACGTACAGCTTGATGTCTCGCTCAACTTGATCGAGTTGTTCCCGGACAATTCTTCGCATCAGCTGTTCCTGCGGATCATTTTGCTGCGACTCGCACGCGGCAAATTTATCAAGACAGATCTGCTTCCATTGTGGCGGCACTCGACCGAGATGGACACCTCATCGTCGTTAGCGATTGGCTTGGCACAGCGGTGGTGAAGTGGGGCCGCTTGCCCTCTACTTTGGTCGCGACCGTTCATCGACCGGGATCTCGCCACAATGAAAGCTCTCGATCTTCTCGTTCCTGTTGACGCAGGCAACGTCGTGTCCGAATCCGCAAAGGGAAACCAGTCTTCCTCAAGCTCTTTGATAGTCGTCTTCAATCCGGATGATGTCGACTTCCCCGAGATAGCTTCCGGTCTGGACTCGATCAAGTCCAGCATGATCTTACCGGGGTTCTCCATCCAGTGCACCGCGCCCATCGGGATGTAGATGGACTCGTTCTCGTGCACCGTCTTCACTATCTCGTTGACGGTGACACGGGCCGCGCCGCGGACCACAAATCCAATGCTCGGCACGATGATGGTGCTTCTGCAGCGACAGCTGCCCGCTGGGCTTCACCCCGACACGCCCCACCTGATGGCGCTCGCCTTTGTCGACGGACTGACAAGCGGTGCCTATCCCGCAGACCTCGAAACTGTAATCTAAGCCTGCTTTTTTGGCCCTGCCCATCTCCCTATTCCCTTCGTTTCGAGTACGAGCGGGATACCGAACTTAGAGATTAACTGCGCGGCAGAACTCAGCTTTTGGACGAAGTTAAACTGGTAGAGGCGCCCAGTGCCGGTAGTGTGACGATCGTCGGCCCGTCATTTCGCTACCAAGCCCCTTCCCGTCCAGGAACTGACCGGTTCCGAATTGCGGTGTCGGGCGAAAACCGCAGGCAGAGCGGATCCTCGGTCATCGCCGTGGAAGTGACCGTCAGATAGCGCCGTGCCGACTGGCGAGGACGCCGGGCCAGAGCCCTGTCGCTGCACTGGCGGCTCGATGGAGAAACTGAGGCAGCTCAGCCCGTTACGCGTGAACTCAGTTCCGTCACGGAAGGATCCTAACGGAAGGCTGCCTATTGCCGACAGGCTTTCGACTTCCCGCCGGGAACGCTGCTACTTCGCTTGCGCACCCCGGTCCCAAGGCCGCTTGCCGTCCGCGCCCCTATCCCACGGGCGCGCGGTTGGGGCGTCCTTCTCCTGCGTGGCCGCCTGCGCACGATCGGCCTGAACCCGTTCGCGATCGGTCAATGGGGCCTTCGCAGCTGGCGGTTCGGGCTGCGCCAATGCCGGCGTCGTGATGAGCAGCATCGCCAAAATAAATTTTTTCATCCCGCCTTTAACACAACGGCCGCAGGCTGTCCGATCTATTCGGAGCCCTCCAAAGTTCAAAGATCCGCCTAATCTCCATAGCTCGAAGGAAAAGGCCCACAACGGTGGGCCTTTGGTGAGAGCTGATGAATAGATCGCCCTATTTCTGATCTTCGTTGCTGGTGCCTGATCCGGGGCTTCCGATCGGCAAACCATTAGCTGAATGACCAACCCCGGAGTTACGCTCGGCCTGCGCGGCGGCCGGCGTCTTTCCGTTCGCGGTTGGGGGTTGGACGTTCGGATTGTTCTGGCTGGGGTTGGGGCTGCTCGTGTTCACGTTAGCGCCGGTGGTGGTGCCTTGAGTCCCTATGCCGGAAGGAGCCGAGGGGCCCGAGGTCGCGCTGCTCGACGAGGTGCCTGTCCCAGCACCAGAGCTTGCCGCCGAACCCGCGCCGCCGCCGGCTCCCCCACCCGAGCCGCCACCGCCGCCACCGCCACCGCCACCGCCTTGGGCGAACGCGGTCGACGAGAATGCTATGCAGGCAAGGGCAACGAACAGAGGCTTGCGGATCATGGATGCGTCTCCCTGAGCTTGAACAGCAATCACGACAGACGCTGGAAGTTCCTGCGCTGCCGCGGTCCGAATTCCCTGCGAACAGGCAATTTTACAGGGAAAGCGCGCCTGCGGTGAGGCCGCTATCCCATGAAAATGCGAACATTTGCCTTGAAATTCAGTGCATCCGGGGCGCGATCCGCCAAATCCGAACAGGGAATTTATCGCTAGTGAACAGGGAATTTGCGTGCAAACGGCTGGACGAAACAGGCGATGTGCGGGCTACGGATCCGTCCCGCATGCCGTGGCGCGAATAGCGCAAGCATCGCCTGTGGATCACCGCCAGTGCAGGGGCGGCGTCTGCGCACGGCGAGGAATCGCGAACAGTCGCCGAATTTAACTGGCAGCAGGACCCTCCTAGCTAGGCTAGCCTAGTCTAGCACTACTTTGGCAGAATGTGTTTTCGCCGCTGTTTTTCAAGGATTTGCTTTCGGCAATATGGGCAC
>NZ_JADPJQ010000084.1:0-1247 GCF_023073515.1 Bradyrhizobium sp. 17
CTGAGCTGCTGCCGGTTTGATGGACACCGAGATTGGGTGTTTTATCGAGCCAGAGGTGGGTCATGCAGAGACGGAAGTTCAGTCGAGAGTTCAAGATCGAGGCGGTCAAGCTCGTCAGGGAGCGCGGGGTATCTGTGGCGCAAGCTGGCCGAGACCTGGGCGTTCATGAGAACGTGCTGCGCAAATGGGTGAAGGAGTTCGGCTTCGACGCTGCGCAGTCGTTCCCCGGCCACGGGCAACTGAAGCCTGAGCAATTGGAGATCGAGCGGCTGCGGCGCGAGGTCAACAAGCTGAAGGCGGAGCGGGATATCCTAAAAAAGGCCGCTGCCTACTTCGCGAAGGAAGCGACATGAAGTTCGGCTTCATCGCGAAGCACCGGGGCATCTGGCCGGTGGCATGGCTATGCGAAGCGATGGGCGTGTCGCGGTCGGGCTTTCATGCCTGGCTGAACCGATCGCCCAGCGCCAGATCCCGGAGCGACGAGACCGTAGGCCAGCAGGTCAAGGTCAGCTTCCTTGCCAGTGACCGGACTTACGGCGCGCGGCGCGTCTGGCGAGACCTTCTGGCGGACGGCGTCGAATGCGGCCTGCACCGGGTCGAACGGCTGATGCGCCTGCAGGCCCTGCGGGCGCGGCCACGACGCCGGCGTCTGCCGAAGGACGCAGGCCATCGCCAGATTGCGAACGTGGCGTCGAATCTTCTGGATCGGCAGTTCGAGGCCGAGCGCCCGAACCAGAAGTGGATCGCCGACTTCACCTACATCTGGACGGCTGAGGGCTGGCTCTATGTGTCGGCGGTGATCGACCTGTTCTCGCGCCGGGTGGTCGGCTGGTCGATGAACGCCAGCATGACCGCCCAGTTGGTTGCGGACGCCCTGTTGATGGCGGTCTGGCGGCGCGGCAAGCCGGATGCCCTGATGCATCATTCCGATCGCGGCAGCCAGTACGTCAGCGAGCAGTTCCAGCGCTTGATGGCTGATAGCGGCATCGTCTGCAGCATGAGTCGGTCCGGCAACGTCTGGGACAACGCGGCGATGGAGAGCTTCTTCTCGTCGCTGAAAACCGAACGCACCGAGCGCAAAACCTATCGCACCAGGAACGAGGCCAGAGCAGATGTGTTCGATTACATCGAGCGGTTCTACAACACGACCCGACGTCACTCGACGATCGGTTACCTCAGCCCTGTTGAGTTCGAGCGCAAGGTGGGATTAGCTTAACCCGGTGTCCATCAAACCGGCAGCAGCTCAT
>NZ_JADPJQ010000004.1:0-2671 GCF_023073515.1 Bradyrhizobium sp. 17
GCAAAAAAGAAAGCGGCGGAGCCGAAGCCCCGCCGCCCTGTTCTGCTTGCGATGTTGTCCGCTTATTAGCGGAGCAGCTGCAGCACGCTCTGCTGCGACTGGTTGGCCAGCGACAGCGCGGAGACCGCGATCGACTGGCGGGTCGACAGCGCCTGGCTGTTGGCCGCTTCGACGTTGGTGTCGGCCAAGGTCAGGTTGGACGAGCCGGTCTGCAGCACGTTGATCAGGCTCTTGTTGAAGTCCTGACGAACCTGCACCACCGAGAGGTTCGAACCCAGAGCGGAGGCTTCCGAGCGCAGCGTGCTCGACGCCGCGTTCAGGTTCGATAGCACCTTGTTGGTCGCGGAGTTGTCGATGAAGTCGACGCCGCTGGTCAACGCCGCGAGGCCGAGACCCTTGGAGTTGTAGGTCACGCCGGTGATGTTGAGGCTCGACTTGCCGGTCTCGTCGAACACCAGCTTGAGCTGGTCGCCGTTGAGCAGGTTGACGCCGTTGAACGAGGAGTCCTGCGAGGTCGAGTCGATCTGGTTCAGGATGTTGTTGTACTGGTTGACCAGGTTCGAACGGGCGGTCTGGGCAACCGCGTCTGCCGTAGGCGCGGAAGCGGTCGAGAACGTCAACGCAGTGGTCAGCGTTCCGCCGATTGCACCACCGGCAGCCGACGACCCAAGCGTCGAGGACGCATAGTCGTTGGTCGCCGTGATCGTGAGCAGGCCGTTGGCGTCGATCGTCGCAGACAGGTTGTTGGCCTGGAGCTGCGTGTTGAGCTGATCGAGCGTCTTGACCGTGCCGTTGGTGCCGTCGCCGAAGGTGACATTGACCGCCGTGCCGCCGTTGAACGAGCTGAAGGTCAGGGTCTTGCCGTTGATGCCGCCGGTGCCGGAAGTACGGGCCGCCGTGAACGCCGAGGACGTGCCGGTGTTGCCGGCGAGGCCCAGGGACTGCAGTGCATTGCCGGTGCCGGTGATCGACAGGTCGGCGTTGACGCCGGTCGAGATCTTGAGCTGGCCGGAGGCGTTGATCGACGAGTTGGTCTGGCCCGTTGCCGTTGCAAGCGCACCACCGCCACTGCCGTTCAGCGTGAAGGTCTGCACGCCCGTGGCAAAGTCGACAGCCTTCAGCACGTCGGCAATCGTCGCACTCTGCAGATAGACCGTCGAGTTGCCGCTGCCGTCGGTGACGACGTTGCCGGACACGCCCTGCGTCGAGGGAAGCGAAGCCGCAGCCGGCGTCGGCGCATCCTTGAACGTGATGACATGGCCATCGACGTTCAGGGTCGAACCCGACGAAACGAATGACGACAAGGTCGCCGAGCTCGTAGTGCGGGTCGCCGTGGCCGTGACGTTGCCTGCGCCGGTCGCCGAGGTCAGGCCAAGGGCCTTCAGAATGTCGGCCTTGCCGGTCACGCTCAGATCAGAACCTGTCGTGCTCTTCAAGAGAAGCGCACCGCTGCCGTTCACGGATGATGCGGTCTGGCCTGCGTTGAGCGTCAAAGTGCCGGCAACGTTGCTCTGCACCCCGCTCGCCAGATCGACGGCCGTCAACACGTCGCCGATCGAGGCCTTCGTGGTGGAGCCGAGATAGACCGACACATTGCCGCTGGCATCCGTGTAGACGTTGCCGGTCGTGACGCCGGCAGAGGCGGCAACCTGAGTGAGACCCGTCGGCACCGTGGCCGGCTGGTCGCCGGCAACAAACGTGACGGTCTTGCCGTTGACGGTGAGCGTGTCACCTGCCGCAACGCCAGCGTTGGCATCGCCAGCAGCCGCACCGTTCAGAAGCTTGGCACCAGTCGTCGCCGCATTGATGACGGTGCCAGTATCGGTGCCGACAACGCCGCCCAGCGTGATGCCCGAACCAGCAGCGTGCGTACCGCCAGCTGTACCGTCGTACAATACGCTGCTCAGCGCGCTCGCGCTCGTGAAGCTGGTGGTACCACGCAGGTCCGAAGCCGTCGCGCCCGAGATCGTGGTCGAGACGTTGGACTTGGAGGAATAACCGACGGTGGTCTGCAGCGCTTGGTTGGCGATCGACTTCGCGCTGTCGATCAGCTTCTGCAGCGAGGTGATGCCGGTGTTGGCGGCCTGCAGCACCTGCACGCCGTTGGCAATGCCATCGAGCAGGTTGTTGATGTCGCTGGCGCGGTTGTCGAGCGACTGTGCGGTGAAGAAGTTGGTCGGATTGTCCAGGGCCGAGTTGACGCTCTTGCCGGTCGACAGACGGCTCTGCGTGGTGGCGAGGAGATCAGCGGTGGACTGGAGGGAGAGCAGGTTCTGACGAACCGATGAGGAGAGAACGATACCGGACATTGAATGTTACCCTTCTGGTACGCAACGCAACAAACTTCGATTAGGATTAATCGATGCCGGAACGGTGAACGTTTGGGGCTAACAAAGCATGAAGCGTGTCGCGGCACTCCTTGTGCAGATTCACCATATGCGCGATCAAAGCCGGATCACGCCATTGTGTATCGTCATGATAGAATGATGCTTTTTCGTGCAGCGCCGGCGTGTTTGCTACTTGTCAACCATAACTCAGAGTGAGCAATTGGATGCATTCGAATGCATCGCCTACGTCTCACTGCACGACGTCTTCATCGCGGCAAAAAAGAAAGCGGCGGAGCCGAAGCCCCGCCGCCCTGTTCTGCTTGCGATGTTGTCCGCTTATTAGC
>NZ_JADPJQ010000048.1:0-11637 GCF_023073515.1 Bradyrhizobium sp. 17
TCAGCGACCCTGCTCATCCGGAGCACGAACATATGCGCCGCTGGGGCCCAGAGCGGTTCGATCCCAACGTAATCGACCGGAAGGCCCTCGAGGCCGCCGTCGACGCGTTGTCCGACACATGGAAACCGCGGCGACGCGCCACGCGAACAAAATAGACGTCAAGCGCCATTCAAAAGGGCCGCAGAGCTACGCTTACGGTCCACCGAGCTTGGGTCGAGGCGCAGGAGCACGCGTGAACCATGATAGTCGAAGTCGCTGATTTGGTAGATCTCGTCCTCGACTTGGAACGAATTCCCGAGAAAAGCCACCAGGGGATCGCCAGGATCAACCACCTCGATCTTCACGGCCTGATGCCAAGGATGATCATTGAAGTAGCCGCCGACCAGATCGAGATAGTCCGGCCAAGTGTAGAATGTGTCCGTCGCCGAATGAACGCCGAGGAACCCGCGGCCCGAGCGCACAAAGTTGAGAAGAGCTCTCTTTTGCGCGTCGCTCATCGGAAGTTCTCCGGTTGTGTAGAACATCACCGCCGCGTAGCGCTCGAGGTTTTCGGTAGAAAATTCGGACGTGTCTTCCGTTGCAATGACTTCAAAGACACCCGAATTGCTTCCGAGCTGGGTCAGGATTACCTTGGAAAGCGGTATGACATCATGCCGGTAGCCGGCGGAGTATGTGAAATAGAGGATGCGCTCTGGCGGACGCTCCGCATGCGCGCCGAGTGGTCGGATTGACGCCGCGCCACCGAGGAGCGCGATGAACTCACGTCGCCTCACAATAGCCTCCGCCAAAAAGCCAACCAGCCATGTGTTAAAGAAGGCTAGCACAGATTACCCCAGCGCCGGCCCTGCGCATCGCCCTTTGGCTGGCGCTCGACGGCGCGGCGACCGCTCTCGACGTGACGGCGCGCCTGCGCGAACTGCTCGACGGTCATCGGATGCATTCCCAGTGGCCATGGAGCGCAAGCGGCGTGCTCGCCGGATGGACGCCAAGATCCAAACGGGTGACGCTCCCATTCTTAGATCTGGCGCTCTTGGGCGCGGGTCTCTCCGGCTCCATCCCTTGAAAGTTGCCCGGGAGGATCTAGATAACATCCATACGCCATCCAGACGGATGTTTAGCCTATGGTTGAGAATGTGCATGAGCTGCGTCCCAAGGCTTCCGACACCGAGAAGATCACGATCAACCTTGGCTATATCGACCTCGGTCACGTCGATCTCATGGTGCAGGAGGGGTTCTATTCCAATCGGACCGATTTCATCCGGACAGCAATCCGGAACCAGCTCGAGCGCCACGTAGAGGTCGTCAGACAATCCACGGCCCGGAAGAACCTGGACCTCGGCCTGCGCAACTACACTCGCGAGGATCTCGAAGCGGCGCGGCGCGCCGGCGAGATGCTGCAGATCAACGTTTTGGGCTTAGCCACCATCGCCCAGGACGTCACTCCCGAGTTGGCTCGCGCCACAATCGCGTCGGTCTCGGTGCTGGGGGCCCTTCACGCCACTCCCGCGGTCAAGGCCGCTCTCGCCGACAGAACGAGGTGAACGATGCTGTGAATCAAGACATAGTCCGCGAAGCAACCCGCCTCACGCGCGCCGGCCAACTGGTCGAGGCCACCGCGCTCCTGCAGCGCATGCTCGAGGGCGGTAGCGCTCCAAGAGCGGAGTCTCACAGAGCCTCTCAGGCTCGGCTCCCGCGGCTCGATCCGCTTACCATCGACGCCACGGACGAAGTCGAGGAGCGGGAAGCTCCGCAGATATTCCCGGCCCGCTCTGCTCGACGCAGACGCTCCTTACCGCTCGACGGCATGCGGGATTTTTCACGGCTCGGCCTGCGAAGTCCGATCACGCGCGCTCCTCTGTCCCCATCGGACATCGTGCCCGAGGGCACACGGTTTATCGCCGGTGCCTTCAGTAACGCCGCGGGAAGCCGGACCTACAAGCTATTCATCCCAAGCCGATGTCAGGGACAACAGCTTCCCCTGATCGTCATGCTTCATGGCTGCACCCAGTCGCCGGACGATTTCGCGGCCGGCACCCGGATGAACTTCCTGGCGGAAGAGCAGAATTGCTTCGTGGTCTATCCTGAGCAGCCGAGCGGAGCCAACCAGTCGAAGTGCTGGAACTGGTTTCGCACCGGCGACCAGCGCCGCAGCGGGGGCGAGCCCTCGATCATCGCCGGCATTACCCGCGAGATCATGCGCGACCATGCGATCGATCCGAAACGCGTATACGTCGGGGGGCTGTCCGCCGGCGGGGCCGCCGCCGCCATCATGGGCGCAACGTATAGCGACCTGTACGCGGCCGTCGGAATTCATTCAGGCCTCGCGTGCGGGGCCGCGAGCGATCTTCCCTCCGCGTTCGTCGCCATGCGGCAGGGAGGCGGCTTCAAGGCAATTGCGGATAGCAAAATTTCTGTGCCAACCATCGTTTTCCATGGCGATCGCGACACTACGGTGCATCCAAAGAATGGCGATCAGATTATTGAGCAGTCCGCCAGGGCAACGAGGCCGACGACAAAGGTACTTCGCGGACGCGTACCCCACGGCCATGCCTATACTCGCACCGTCCTGATCGACGGCGCCGGTCGGGCGATCTCCGAACACTGGACCATCAATGGCGCCGGACACGCGTGGTCAGGCGGCAGCCCCGTCGGGTCCTACACTGATCCGCAAGGGCCGGATGCGACGAGGGAGATGCTGCGCTTCTTCCTCGAACATTCCCTCGGTGGGTAGTCTGGCTTCACAGGGCGCTCAGGCTGTCCTCGAGCACGTCGCCGAGCTTCCGGATCAGCTTGGCGTCGCCGAAACCGGCCTCTATCCGCCAGCGCGGGGCGCGACGGGCGAGAAACAGGTCGCATCGATCACTGGGAGTTTGGGATCATCCTCTCGGCAACGTTCGGCGATCAGCCATCCGTCGATGCCTCCGGGCAGCTTGACGTCCGTGATGAGAACGTCGGCGATAAAGCGGTCTTTGGAGAGCCCAACACGCGGAGGGCTGATTGTTCTCAGACTGACGCCGTTGAGCATAGTCTGGAAGATTGCCAGCCAGACGTTTGTTGGTTGGAGTTGCTACCTAAAATCATCGTCGACATCGCAGAACGCGCGATTGATCTCAGTTCATGCGGGAGTCCAACAATGCACGGGTTTGGAACGCCACGTCACAAAGCCTGTTGTCCTTTCAGAAATGACCGTTGTGGTCGCACCCCCATTTTCTTGGAGCGTCAGATGAGCAAACGCAAACCGGCGACAGCGCCGAAGCGCGCCCGCAAGCCGAAAATGGCTGCGCGGGCCCAACGGAACAAGCAGGCCATTGTTCGAAGCCCGAAAGAGGATTTACTTCGTTCAGCTGCGGCAGTCGCGATTGAACCGCCTCTTGGGCCTCATGATGACCCTAAACACGAGGTGTCTCTCATTGAGCCTCGGGTGGATACCGTACCAGATGACCTCAGTCAGAGAATGACGGACAGCGATCCAACGAAAGGCTTTGCTTTAGCGACGCCAAACATGCAGGCGTATCAAGCGAAGCTTCTTGAGATAGCCGTGGCTAACGCGCAATTTGCTTTTGAATTCGGCCTCAGACTTGCGACGATCAGGTCACCAACTGAATTTTTCGGCGTCTTTACGGAGTTTACAGAAAGACGGGTCGGTATGTTCGGGCAGCATTCGAAAGAACTGGCGGCACATCCGTTCTGGCGCATCAATCCGCCCCGAGAGCTCACGGCTCTGCCGGTACGATAACTGCAAGCTGTACCCGCGGCAAAGGATGGACGCAAATGCGGATCACGCACGCGCCGATCGCGGTTGCTTGCTTTCGGCTGGAGAGCGCGGCTCACAACGAGGGAGCGGAAGCATCGGCTCTGAGCTGGCTCGGGGCCGCCGATCCGAGGTACCCGCCGTCGCGAATATAGGTTGACACCATGTCCACAGCTGAAGCCGTGCTGCTGATCGTTTTGGCCGGACTTGTCGTTCTGATCCTCGGCAACATCGCGTTTCAGGTGGCAGCGGAGCGAAAGAATCCCCCGATCGGCGTCTTTACCGAGTGCGACGGAGTGCGCCTTCACTATATCGAACGGGGCGATGCCGCCGCGCCTTGCGTGGTCCTGTTTCACGGGAACGGCACCATGATTCAGGATCTCGTCCTAAGCGGTTTGGTCGACCGACTGGCCCACAACTATCGCGTCGTTTGCTTCGACCGGCCAGGATTTGGCTACAGCGACCGTCCGCGCACGCGCATCTGGACGCCCACAACGCAAGCTTCCCTGTTCGAGAAGGCTCTTGATCAGCTTGGAGTGCGCAATCCCGTGGTGCTCGGCCACTCCTGGGGAACGCTGGTGGCAATCGCGCTGGCGCTGCGACGCGGTTATGCCGTGAGTGGGCTCGTGCTTGTGTCCGGCTACTATTTTCCAACCTCTCGGATGGACTTTTGGCTCATGTCAGGTCCGGCACTACCGCTGCTCGGGGATCTGATGCGCTACACTATCTCGCCGATCATATCGTGGGCTATTACGCCGAAGCTGATGCGCACGCTGTTCGCGCCGCGTGCCATTCCAACGAAATTCAAGAACGAATTTCCGATCTCGTTGGCTCTCCGGCCCAAGCAGTTGAGGGCGGCCGCCGAGGAGAGCGCGTTCCTTATTCCAGCTGCCGCGCAGTTGCAGCTTCAGTATCAGGGCATCCGGTCTCCCGTTAGGATCCTGCATGGAAAGGATGACCGGCTCATCGAGGCCGACCAGTCGCGCCGCCTCCACGAGGTGTTGCCCCGCTCCGTGCTACATCTGGTCGAGGATGCCGGTCACATGGTTACCTATGCTGATGCGGCGGGAATAGCGGATGCCGTAGCGGCGCTAGCGCTCACCGCACCACCCGCATAGGCTTTCTTGTTGCAATGCGGGCGTCCGGAAGTGGCGGAAGAGGTCAGCGGAGACCGAGCCGACACGATTGACCCAACTCAGACTCCGCCTAATCTCATTTGCGACATTACGCGGCACGTTGCTTGTCTGACTGTTCCTCGACAATAGTCGCGGTTTCTTCCAACCCCTTTTCGTAATTGCCCGCGAACCTCTCGATGCTGTCGGCCCACATCCTCAGCATTGAGACCTGGAAGTGCATAATCGGCTTGAGGGCATTCATGCCGATTGCAGTTGCTGCTGTGATGCGCCTTTCTGGGTCGCGCGCAGATCGGTTTGCGTTAGAGATATTGTCTGGCATGCTTCGCTCCTTCGCTCTGGTGTTACGTGACCTAAAGCTAAGTGTCTGGTCGTGCACAGCGTGATTCTAAACACTCAGCCACAATTTGATCAGCGAGTCTCGCACATCGGTCGTCATGCAATTCGTCCATTTTTTTCAAGTAAGCGACTGCCGCTACTTGCAAGAGATCGAAATCATCCTCGCCGGTATCACGAAGGTCGGCGACGTAGCGATAAAGGGCGGAACGCCTGTTATCGTTCTCGCTCATGCCGCTGTGGAGGAGCAAGTAGTTCCGCCAAGCAAACGCACACGCACCTTCTATGGCAAGTGAAGTCATGGGCACCTCCCAAAGCCAGAGAAAGACTGACGACCCGTTTCGTTCCGAGAATCTCGAAGATGTAACGTTGTTCCGTAGCTGCGCCGCAGGGTTTTTACATGCAAGGGTGTCGGTGCTCAGTCGGCGTCTGTTTGGGGCCATCGAGCTGCGTCATAGCAACCGGGCCCCTGGAGACATCGGCATTTTGTCGAGCACCTCCAAACGAGAGCACATAATTACTTGTGCGTCAGCTTGCCGGCGGAAATCACCCCACGCGCGTCCGCAACGGCGCAATTGGCGCCGCGAAGGTCCATGCGGGTTAGAGCACGGCGTAAGGGGGAGGGGAATGGCAGTTTTCAGCCACGATCCGTCCTTGCTCACCGCTCGCCCCCAGTTTTACGCGCATCTGCATTTCAAATGTTGGGGCTACCGCGTGGCGCCTCGTCTGCCGCTGGGCCGACCCGGTCGAGGTCGACCTCGGGGTTCGGGCGCAGCTGAGTAGGGGAGTGGCATCGGGAAAGCCGACGGCCGATTTAAGTTGTCTCAGATTGATCTATCGCAAATGCTGACACCGGGCCAAAAAGTATATTGAGGCCGGTTTATGGAGCTCTCCCATGATCATAGAGCGCTTATCCCAAGAGCATCTCAACACTGAGAAGCTGCTGGCCGTCCTCGAGCGGGAACTTGAGGTATTCGACCGCGGCGAGCGTGCTGACTACGAGGTCATTCACACGGTTATCAGCTATTTCGAAGTGTACCCAGAAATTTATCATCATCCCCAGGAAGACTTGGTATTCGCCAAGCTGAGGGCACGAGATCCCGCTGCTACTGCGAAGGTCGGCGATCTAGCTCGCGAACACCAGAAAGGGGCCCAACTTTTACGCCGCGTCGCTCAAGCGGTCGACAGCGTTCTCGCGCAACGTGAGATACTGCGCGAAGATGTAAATCTCGTCGTTCGCGATTTCATCGCGCACGAGCGCCGTCACATGAGGATGGAAGATCGCTATTTCTTTCCCGTGGCACTTAAGCTTCTCAAGCCTCAAGATTGGACTGAGATCGCTTCAGCCGCAACGAGTCACAATGACCCGCTATTCAGCGACGTTGCCGAGGAGCGGTTTGATGCGCTGCGCGCACATATTTTGCGGCTTGAGCAGGAGGCTGACGCGGAGCGTAAGTAATCGCTATGTGTCGCGCAGTGCATAGTAGCGAGCGACGCTGAGGACGCCGGGGTCATGCGCGCAACGGAGAGTCAGAATTGGGCCGCGCTTTGCTTCCGGCGCTCGCATGCGCTCGCGCCCCGAAGAAGGAGGCTTTGATGCCGCTCCACACCGACAATCTCGAATCGACCATGCGGTATGCATTGCTGACGACGCGTGCTATAGCCGCGTGTCCTTTCGACCCAGAGGTCATGATCCGCGTCGGAGACGGCGACGCCGAGACCCATGCTTATTACCGCGCCAGAAGCATTACCAAGAGTGATGGCACGTGCTGGGAGCGTGAAGATCTCATGGAGGAGATTATGCGCCAACTCACGGACGCAGCCGACGGCGTGTGTCCTCGATGTGCGCAGCTGGTTGCTTCCCATAACTGACGGGCCGCGCCGTCAGGACACCGGAAAGGGAAAACCGAGCAAGAAGCCTTAGAGTTGGCTAGTTGAAACCACTTCCGTACAACCTGTTCGTTCACGCTGGCTGGCTTTCGGCAGGATCGCGACAAGACAACTCACGATGGCGGGCGTTCATGGAGCGGCGCGAAGACTACTTGCTCCGGCTGGCGAGCGTTCTGGATGATATCGGGGCAGATCAGCAGGTGATAATTCGGGATCGGTACATCGAACATGCGTTCGGCGGGAATGGTGCCCTCGCACTTGCGGAGGCCGAAGTCTTCGCCCGCGCTCATGGCTGCACGTTTCGTTACGATCGGATTGAGCAACGAGGCGTGTTCACCCGGTCGTATCCCGCCGGGGGACGGGCTTAACCGGGCCTTGGGTTCGGTTTTCTGATGGAAGTGTGGCACTCGCCGCCCGCTCGACGGCCGGTTGATCAGTTTCGGGTGCCGCGGATTCTCGCACTTCGGCCGCTTGTCGGTTTCTTTGGAACGCCCATCCGATCAATCCCATTAGCACGAGGACGGTCCCGGCGAGCATCAACCAGTGTGGGTATTCGATCCTGGAGAGCATCGCTGTTCCCGCTAGTGCTCAGCGCTCACTTTCGTGCCGCAGCGGCTGGGTACGCAACCGCTTTTGAGGGCAATGGTTTCGACCACTGCTTGTTTTTCGGTCGGAAAGTACGTCGCCAACAACGACAGAACACCAGCGATGCAGAGGGCCGTCAAAGCGGAGCCCCCTACGCTTACCGCACCTCGCAATAGCAACTGCCCCAACGCTCGCAACATGCCACCCGCATAGCTCGAAATACTTAATGAAAGCTGCGCGCGATGCGGCGGTGATTAGCCTACGCCGCATCGCGAGGCATCCCTATCGGATCACCGCTCCGTGGAACCGAGCGCTATCGGGTGACCTAGTAGGTGCCGGCCTATTGCGTGCTGAGCGATACGCCAAGAACAAACGCCTTCGCGGCCGTCGCTCCCGGGGTCCGCTTCAGCGCCTTCGCAATTTTCTTAACACCGGCCCTCTGTTTCGCGAGCGTCTTGAGAGTCTTCACATTGTCTTTCGTCCACTCGCGGCGGACAGTCTTTTTCTTTTTGGCCAACTTGGGCGCTCCTTCAATCGTTATGCGCGCCGCTTGACACATCGCGCGGTGTGCGCAACCCGACGTCCCTGTTCGTTTTGGAAGCACAAATGATCGACCCCAACACATCCCGCATATCCCCCAGACCGCCGGCGAGTCGCGCTGGGGCTGGGGGCGCCTGTTCGTTGTCACCGCTCTGTCCGCATGTAAGGGGTGCGCTCTGAGATCAATCGAAGGTCGGGGTCGGCGGCCAAGGTCAGGGAAGCCTCGATCCGGAGCGGGGTCTCTGGGGGCCGCTCAGCTACCACGGCCCAGACGATGACGCCGGCCGCAAAAAGGGCTGCCGCTAAAATCCAAGGACACCGCATCATTGCGTCCTCCTTAGTCTGGTATCAACGTCCCGATCAGGTTGAGCAGCGCCTGGTGCTCCGGACCATTTGCGCTCTCCCGCAGGAATTTGCCGATCTCAATGTACGAGGTCCGTCCTCCTGAGCCGGCATTCGGCTGATGCTTACGACTGGGGTGCTCGAAGCCGGGTGTCGCGCCAAAGACCAGACGTCGCCGTTGCTGCTTTCATAGACCCGATCGCACATAGGGAGCTAATGGTGGCCGCACTATTCGGTTCCTGTTGCGGATCGGCCTGTGAGCCGGCAGCGCCCGAAGCCGGAGACAATCCTGCGGTAGTACCTGCGCCAGCACCGCTACAGGGAACGCGCCGGTGTGCTCAATTGGAACCTCTTCCAGGAGTGGCGTGTTCATCGACAAACAACCCACAGGAGTTTGCCTTGAACAGAATGCTTTTGTCGCTCGGGACAGCAACCTTGATGGCGCTCTCAATTGCCAACGCAGCTGCGAAAGACAGAAAGACAAGCAAAGCGAAACGTTTCTCAAGAAGGCAATCGAGGGCAATTTCGCTGAAGTGAGCATGGGAGAGCTGGCGCAGCAGAACGGTCAAAGCGATGCCCTCAAGTCATATGGCAAAATGCTTTCCACAGACCACGCTGCCGCCAATCAGAAGGCTTTAGATGCTGCCTAAGGACTGGGAATGAACTCACCAAGCGGACCGAATGCGAAGCAAAAAGCCGAACACGACAAGATGTCAAAAATGTCGGGCGCAGGCTTCGATAAAAGGTTCGCGACTCACATGGTCGCAGACCACCAAAAGGATATCGCCGAGTACAAGAAGGCATCAAAAAGTAAGGATGCTGCCGGAGAATATGCTTCCGGCCAGATAGATACATTGCAAAAGCATCTGGATGCCGCAAAGTCGTTGAAGGCTGGCCGGTAATCGATGCGAGGCCGGAGGTCTCAAATAGGCTCTAAAATTTGCCAAACACGCGAGGCGCCAATTGCCCGCGCCGCTCAGCTTTGCAGTTTCGTCTGCTACTTCAAGCTGGAATAGCGAGATTCGACTGATGCTTGGCTACGGCCGAGGTCTGCTGCAATGTTGCTGAATGACGCGCCGCTCGCCCGCATCTCTAAAAGCATCTCGTCGTCCTCTGCGCACCAAATCGTCGAACTCTTTGGAGCCCCGGTTCGGACCATTTCCACCCCGCTGCCGATTTTTGCGCGATCAGACAAAAAGCAGGACCGCGATCAGGCAAATTACGGCGACTGGCATCCCGAAAACAACCGCTTACAGGTTGGGCAGTCGTACAGGCGCACGCCGCATCGGCAGTGTTAGCACTGTGTCCCCGGCAGGAGGGCCTCACCGCGCGTTTGGGGCTGCGGTCAAGGACGCCAAGATGAGAGAACTAAGTGACTACGGTGGACAGTGAAGTGGTTCAACCCGACGAAGGGTTACGGGTTCATTCAACCTGACAGCGGTGGCAAGGACGTGTTTGTTCACATCTCAGCAGTTGAGAAAGCCGGCTTGAGCAGCCTCAACGAGGGAACCAAGGTCAGCTTCGACGTGGTGAGCAACCGCGGAAAAGACTCGGGGGAAAATCTGTGCGTGGGGTGAGGTTTTCTAAGCGTGACGCGGACGGTAGGAGCGCCACACGAAAAGGCCGCAGCGGCGAACCGCTGCGGCCAGCCGGGTAAACTGAAGACGTGAAATATAGATTCCAGCCCCGGCAAGATAAGCCTACAGCGACAGCACTAGTCCGCAATGTCGTCGATGTCACACTTGGGGAGAACTTGAATGTCAGTGTTGCTGACTGAGGGAGGGCCCGCCGGGGCTGGAATGGCGAGCCCTCAACCCAAAGCCGCGAAACTCTCCGGCGGCCTTAACGGATGCAGCGGTCTGCACCTGATCGGCGCAGATGCGAGCGTTAAACAATATCGGTTTTTGGCGGCTCGCTCAACGGACCAGTATGAGGGAGGCCAGCGTCAATTTACCGCTGATGCCCGAGGCCTATTCCCAGATTGAGCGCCTTCTGACGGAGCGCACCAA
Source organism: Bradyrhizobium sp. 17 (assembly GCF_023073515.1). Taxonomy (NCBI): domain Bacteria; kingdom Pseudomonadati; phylum Pseudomonadota; class Alphaproteobacteria; order Hyphomicrobiales; family Nitrobacteraceae; genus Bradyrhizobium; species Bradyrhizobium sp. 17. The sequence goes on from NZ_JADPJQ010000048.1 coordinate 10,587, forward strand.
CGGTGCGCTTGGTCGCCTTGGATATTTTGGCGACAGGCGTTCGCGCCTTTGAGTGCGCTCTAAGTTCCTTGATGTCGTCCTTAGTCCACTCGCGGCGAACTACTTGTTTCTTTTTAGGCAAAGCGACGCTCCTTCGATGTTGAAGGCGCGCTCTAACAACATAGCGCGCAGTTCGCAAGCCGCGCACTCACCCACTACGCGTGACGAAACTTAAACGCGCCTTCACCGACAGGAGTGACGGGTATGATCAGGCTGTTCGCTGCGGCTTGGCGGACTCTAACTCATTGCGAAGTTGGAGTGGCAATCCGTCCGCTTTTCCCAAGAACAACCAATCCAGTGTAAGGCCAGGAATCTTTTGCACTAGCAGAATACCGATGCTTTTTGACAACGGAAAGCCACGTTCGAAATTGTTCCAACGGGGGATTTCAATCCCGATCCGCTTACAAAACGCCGTCTGCGTCCCGGCAACGGCTTTCCGCACGAGTTTGAGCCTTTCGGCGACGTTTTCGTTACTCAATAGATTTTCGGACATTGATTGCTAACCTTGGACGCCGCGGCGAGGGGAAGCTGTCTCAGGGTGGGTGCCGATTTGCTTCAAGAGATGGCCCACTGCAGCGCCAGTCTCAGGTACGAGAAAAAGTAGCGGTCAATGAATAGGCCGAGGGGCGGCCATGCGATGATGCCGATGCCGAGTAGGATTATGATGCCTGAACCGATCAGCATCTCTTTGATTTCGCGGTGCATCGCGTCAGTTTAGGCAATTCTCCGCTCTCCCGTCCATTCCCTCAAGGTCAGCGCAAGTCAACACCCTTCAACGGTACGTCGCCTCAACGGCTGCGATCGTCCAGCTGGCGCGCGCGCAACACGATGCGGCACTGCCGAGAAAGGTTGTTGTCGCGGTGAATGATGCAACGCCGCGGCAGCTGTTGTGCCGGGGAGGGACACCGTCGGCTAACCGATCCATTGCGCGAAGGCGCGCCTGCTGGTGCGGCTTACTCGGCCTCGCTGCTTGCGGAAACGTTGTAACCGACCGTAGACGGCCTGGCGACTG